>NZ_JBFAIN010000068.1:0-26394 GCF_040654735.1 Saccharopolyspora sp. NPDC050642
GTCCACGCCGCAGCGGTCACGATCGCCACCGGAGTCACCGCCGAAAACGCCGCCGAGGTGCTCCACGGAGCGGAACCGGCGGCGATCTCCGCTATGCGCGCACTTTCACGACGGCCGATCTCTGAGGCCGTTGCAGGGAAACCTAGCGGCGATTTCGCGCGGAATCGCCAATCCTCGCCACAGGGCTTCGTCACTGCAGAGCCAGATTCCTGACGTCGCAGCACCACATCACGCCGTGGCGACCCAAAGGTTTCCGCGCGTTGCTCCAGGTCAGCGGTTGGCTTGGCGGAGCTCCAGCACCGAGCGGGGGAACAGGCGCGAGCGCCAGTCCAGCGGTGCCGCGCGGCGGAGGCTGTCCAGGACGCCGCGCAGCGTCTCCGGGAGCGTCGGCTCAGGCTCCTGCCCCGGTGGTGCGTACCACTCCCGCTCCACCGCCACGACCAGCGCTCGCATCGCCTTGGCACCGGACTCGTCCAGGCCGTGGCGCTCGATCAGCCCGGTCGCGACCCGGCGTGCGGTATCGGCGGCCGCCGGCCGCGTGCCCCGGTCCTGGAACTCGTCCAGCACCTCCCGCCACGCGATCCCCGCGGCGCCCTCCGCGCCTTCGGCGACCGCGCGCAGCCGTCGCCTCCGGCGGATCTCCCGCGCCACGGCCGGCGCCGCGAGCAGCACCGACCCCAGCACCAGGACGCCGATCACGACCGGCCACGGGTTCGAGCTCTCCGCCTCGCGCGGTGCTCGGGGGGTGCCGACGTCCGCGCCGTCCGGGTGCTCCGACCCGGGCACCGAGCCGGCGGTGGGCGGCGTGCTCGGCTGGGGCTGGCCGGGCTGCGGCGCCGGCTGCTGAGCCTGGTTCAACTCGCCGTCGAGGAACTCCGGCAGCGCGGCCCGGCCGTCGCTCAGCGGCGTCGGGTCGAATGTCTGCCAGCCCCAGCCGGGGAAGTACGCCTCGACCCAGGCGTGCGCGTCCTCGGTGGTGATCACCTGCTCGTCGCCGTCGCGGTAGCCGGGGGTGAAGCCGATCGCCACCCGGGACGGGATGCCGACCGAGCGCAGCAGCACCGCCATCGAGGAGGCGTACTGCTCGCAGAACCCGCGCTTGCCGCGGAACAGGAAGTCGGTCAGGGCGTCGCCGCCGGTCGATGGGGCCGTCTGAAGGTCGTAGCGGAAGCCGTTGGCCGGGTCGGTGAAGTAGCGGTTGAGCGCGACCGCCTTGTCGAAGTCGGTGGGCGCGTTCGCGGTGAGCCGCCTGGCCAGGTCGGCGACCTGCGGCGGGATTCCCGCGGTGTCCAGGTAGGCGGGCGCGATCTGCGCCGGGCCGTGGGCCTGGCGCAGCTGGTCCGGCGTCGGCCGCTGGACGAGCAGCTGCTCGACGTAGGGGCGGCTTTCCTGGTTGGTCTGGGTGAACACGATCCCGGCGGCCGGGTCGTAGCGCCAGTTCGTGCCCATCCCCGAGACGAACAGCGGGACGCCGAACACCGGCAGCCACGGGTCGCGGTAGCCGATCGGCTGGATCTCGACCCGTTCGTAGTCGCCGAGCATGATGTCCGTGCCGTCGGGCGGCGCGAGCTTGGCGTTGGCGTCAACGCCCTGGGTGAGGCCCTCCAGCTCCCAGCCGCGCTCCGGGTCGAACTTCCGCAGCGTCATCGCCCGCAGGTAGGTGTCCTGCCGCAGGCCGCGGACCCGGAACAGCTCGACGACGCGGTCCCGGTTGAGCTGGCCGCGCAGCGAGGTGAACGGCTGCAGCCCGATGCCGTCGGTGCCGCTGAACTGCTCCGGCACGGATCCCGGCAGCCGGCCCTCGGTGCCGACGCCGGTGAACACCACGCCCGTGAGCACCGCGATCACCCCGGCGGTTCCGGCGATCGTGGCGGTGGTGCGGCCGAACACGGTGTGCGCGACCTGGTTGCGGTCCTCCTGCCGCCGCCACCTGCGGTGCTGGCCGCCCGAGGCCAGCAGCACGGCGTAGCCCAGCGCGCCGGCGGTGAAGGCCCACCACGGCAGCATGTCGTCGGCCAGCGACGCCGGGACGGCGAACACGCACAGCAGCACCAGCCCGGCCACCGCCGGGCTGCGGTAGGTCACCACGATGACGTCGACCGCCAGCGCGACCAGCCCCAGGCCGAGGCAGACCATCAGCTGCAGCGCCGGTTCGGCGGGCACCGGAGGCACCCCGGTCCGCACCAGGTCGCCGGACTCGGCCAGCAGGTGGCCGAGCTCCCCGAGGGCCGCCGGCCCGGGCAGCACGCCGAGCACCGCGCTCTCGGCGAACTGCGCGGTCAGGACCACCAGCAGGCCGAACAGCTGCGCGAGCACGGTCAGCGGCAGCGACCACCGGACCCGGCGGCACAGCGCCCCGATGACCGCGACGGCCAGCACGGTGATCATCGCGGGGAAGACCCACCGGCTGTCGGCCAGCACCCCGGCGAACGCCGTCGACGCGCACAGCACGGCCAGCGCCGCGGCCGCGGTCGCCACCAACGACATGTCGATGGCCGCCGTCATCCGGTTCGCGGTCACGTCGCGACCTCCGATTCCGGTGCGGTCGTCTCCCGGCAGAGCCGCTGCCAGACGTCGGAGATCACGACCTCCGGGCCGTCCACGACGACCACCGTCCAGCCGGCCGCGCGCAGCCGCCGGGCGGTCTGCTGCGGGTCGAAACCGCCGCCGTTCTCCCCGTTCCAGGCGCCGACGTCGAGCAGCAGCGCGAGGCTTCGAGTCTCTTGTGGACGGAGCTTGGTCAGCTCGGCGACCGCAGCGGTGGTCGTCTCGCCGAGCACCGCGATGAGCTCCTGCCCGCTGCCCGGGTCGCGGGTGGCCACCAGGTCGCGCTGCGGCGAGCTGCGCACCGCGGCCAGCGCGTCCAGCACCGCGTCGTCGTCGTGCCCGCGGTCGGACGGCCCGGTGCCGCCGGTCAGCACGTGCCCGTCTTCGGTGACCAGCCGGACCTGCTGGCCGTTCTGGTGCAGGTGCAGGCAGATGCTGGCCGCCGCGGAGATCGCCCACTCGACGCTGCTGCGCGCGCCGCTGCCCCGGTGGGCTGCCGAACGCCGGTCCAGCAGCACCGTGACGCCGCCGTGCCAGGGCCGTTCCTCGACCCGCACCATCAGCTCGTCGCGGCGCGCGGTGGACTTCCAGTGCACCCGCCGGATGTCGTCGCCGTGCCGGTACTGCCGCACCATCGTGTCGTCGTCGCCGTGCCCGGAGCGCAGGCGGGTCGTGCCGTCGTCGCCGGTGCCCAGTCCGGAACCGGCGGGCAGCCCGGTGAGCCGGAACACCCTCGGCACCGCCACCAGCCGGTTGCGGCCGGCGAGCTCCCGTTCGAACTCGGAGAGCCCGAAGGGATCGTTGATCCGGGTGCGCAGCGGCCCGATGTGGTGGATGCCGCGCAGCGTCGGCGTCACCGAGTACTCCAGGATCGTGCCGCCGTGCCGGGGCGCCGCGTCCAGCCGGAACCGCGGCCGCCCGCCGAGCGCGTGCGGGGTGTTGTCCTCCAGCACCAGCCCGTCGACCGGGAGCCGGCCGCTGCCGGTGATGTGCAGCTGGACGCTTGCCTCGGTGCCGACCGGGACGCGTGGCTGCACCACCTGCCGCCGGGCCGCGATGCCGAACCGGGTGCGGCTGGCGAGCACCAGCGCCAGCAGCGGCAGCGCGATCACGAACGCCGACACCCGCAGGAGGTCCCGCTCGTCCAGCACGAGCGCGCAGATGCCGGCGGCCACGCCCGCCGCCAGCAGGCAGCGCCCGCGGATGGTCAGCCCCGAGAGCACGACTACCTGCGTTCGCCATCGCTGTCGCCGCGCGGCACCGGGATCCGGTTGAGCAGCTGCCGCACCAGGTCCGTCGCCGAGCGGCGCGACGCGCGGGCCTCGCTGGTCAGCACCAGCCGGTGGGCCAGCACCGGGACGGCGATCGCCTGCACGTCGTCTGGGACGACGAACCCGCGGCCGGACAGCGCGGCCTGCGCGCGGGCGGCGCGGACCAGCTGCAGGGTCGAGCGGGGCGAGGCGCCCAGCCGCAGCTCGGGCAGCTGGCGCGTCGCCGTCACCAGGTCGATCGCGTAGCGGCGGATCTCGGTGGACAGGTGCACCCGGCGCACGGCCCGCAACAAGGCCTGCACCTCGCCGCCGTCGGCGACGGGGCGCAGGTCGCGCAGCGGGTCGTGCCCGGCGTGCTCGTCCACCATCGCCAGCTCCGCCTTGGCGTCCGGGTAGCCGATCGACACCCGGGTCGTGAAGCGGTCGCGCTGCGCCTCGGGGAGGGCGTAGGTGCCTTCCATCTCGATCGGGTTCTGGGTGGCGATCACCATGAACGGAGCGCTGAGGTGGTAGGTCTCGCCGTCGACGGTGACCTGGTTCTCCTCCATGCACTCCAGCAGCGCCGACTGGGTCTTCGGCGAGGCCCGGTTGATCTCGTCGCCGACGACGATGTTGGCGAACACCGGGCCGGGCCGGAACTCGAAGGACTCGGTCTGCCGGTTGTAGATGGACACGCCGGTGATGTCGCTGGGCAGCAGGTCCGGGGTGAACTGGATCCGGCTCACCGAGCAGTCGATGGACCGGGCCAGGGCCTTGGCCAGCGAGGTCTTGCCGACCCCGGGCACGTCCTCGACGAGCAGGTGGCCCTCGGCGAGCATGGTGACCAGCGCCACCCGCACCACCTCGGGCTTGCCCACCAGGACCTGCTCGACGTTGGCGGCGATGCGCTGGATGGTGCCGTGCAGCCGGTCGATGCTCGGTGCGGGCTCGGTGCCGGCCGGCGCGGCGCCGGACAGCTGGGCTTCAGGCGTCACGCCACCTCCTGCGTGTTGCGGCGCGGCAGCACGCCGGAACGGTCGCGCATGCGAACCTCCAAAGTCTGCGGCCGGCGGGCGGCTGTCGCGGTCCGCGCCGGCATCGCCCGGCGAAGCGGAAACGATCACCTGATCGAGACCGGCGGGCACGTGCAGTGTGCCAAACCGGCGGTGCCCGGCGGGACACCCGCACCGAACCTCGCCGCGGGCGGCGGACCGCCTCGCCCCACTTCGCCCCACCGAGCTCGCGCCACCGGCCGGCCACCGGTGCCCGGTCGGGCGGTCCCCGAGCATAACCGCGCGCTCCGACGGGTTGATCAAGGTCGGGCGGGCGAAACCCCCCACTTCGCCGCCACGCTGTGCTACCAGGGCAAACGGGGCCAATCCTGCCGGGGGAACCGGGGCAACTCGTGTTGACGGTGGAGTGATGTGGGGTAGTGTGGGGGAAGGTGGGGCAAACGGGGGTCCTGCCTCTTGAGGTGGGGCACTGCTTCAGGTGGGCACTGCTTCCGATGGCCATCGGTTTCGGCGACCAGCGGGAGCACCGGCTCGGAGGCCGTTCGGGGAGTGGACGGCACCGGGGCGGTCCGGGGTCGCCGTGCGGGCGGCCTGGGCGGGGAGGTGGACCGGGATGTTCCTCGGCACCCACCACCCGAAGCTCGACGACAAGGGGCGCTTGACGCTGCCGGCCAAGTACCGGGAAGCATTGGCGGGGGGGTTGATGGTCACCAAGGGACAGGACCACTGCCTCTACGTCTTCCCGCGCGACGAGTTCGAGCAGATGGCGCGCAAGGTCGCCGAGGCGCCGTTCACCAATGAGGCGGTCCGCGCCTACCAGCGGTACCTGTTCGCCGGCACCGACGAGCAGCAGCCGGACGGGCAGGGCCGGATCAAGATCGCGGCGGAGCTGCGGCGCTACGCCGGGCTGGCCAAGGAGTGCGTGGTCATCGGCGCGATCAACCGCCTGGAGATCTGGCACTCGGAGAGGTGGCAGAGCTACCTCGACGAGCACGAGGAGGGCTATGCGAAGGCGCAGGAGGAGGTGTTGCCCGGCGTGTTCTGAGCGTTCCGCCGACCGGCGGGGCGGGAGTTGACGGCAAGGGACCCGGGTTTCGTGAGGCCTCGGTCCGCTCGGCTATCGCATGCCTGGTGCATCTTCCCCGGCACCAGGACGCGACGGGCGGGCGGGGACCTGACGGGATCCGGAAAACCAGGGGGGCTTACCGAAGATCGCCACGCGCCGTTCGCGCGTGGCGATCGGCGGTATTCGACCGCGGTGTCGAACCGGAACGGGGCACGCGGGAAGGGAGGGACCGCCGTGGCCGAACAGCGGCATGATCAGGGCGGATCCGCCCGCGACAAGCACGTTCCCGTGCTGCTCGACCGGACGCTGGAACTGCTCGCGCCCGCGCTGTCCCGCGAGGGGGCGGTGGTCGTCGACGCCACGCTCGGCATGGGCGGGCACTCCGAGGCGATGCTCGCCGCGCACCCCGGGCTGACGCTGGTCGGGCTGGACCGCGACACGGACGCGCTGCGGCTGGCCGGTGAGCGGCTCGCGCCCTACGCCTCACGGATCCACCTGGTGCACGCGGTGTACGACGAGTGGGCCGACGTGCTCGCCGACCTCGGACTGCCCGAAGTGGACGGTGCGCTGTTCGACCTCGGGGTTTCCTCGCTGCAGCTGGACGAAACCGCCCGCGGCTTCGCCTACGCGCACGACGCCCCGCTGGACATGCGGATGGACCCGGGCGCGCCGCGCACCGCCGCGGACGTGCTCAACACCTACAGCGCGGACGAGCTGGCGCGGGTGCTGCGGACCTACGGCGAGGAGAAGTTCGCGGGCAAGATCGCCGCGGCGATCGTCCGGGAACGCCAGAAGGAGCCGTTCACCAACAGCGCGCGGTTGGTCCAGCTGCTCTACGACACCGTGCCGGCGGCGAGCCGGCGCACCGGCGGGCATCCGGCCAAGCGCACCTTCCAGGCGCTGCGCATCGAGGTCAACGCCGAGCTCGACGTGCTGGACCGCGCGCTCCCGGCGGCGCTGGACTCGCTGGCCGTGGGCGGTCGGATCGTGGTGATGTCCTACCACTCGCTGGAGGACCGGATGGTCAAGCGGGCCTTCGCCGACCGGACGAAGTCGCGCACCCCGGTCGACCTGCCGGTGGAACTGCCGGGCCACGGACCGGAATTCCGGCTGCTCACCAGGGGCGCCGAGCTCGCCGGTGAGCAGGAGATCGAGGCCAACCCCAGGGCCACGTCGGTGCGGCTGCGGGCCGCGGAGCGGGTCGGCCGGGGGAACGCATGAGCGGCAAGGCGAGGGAGGCGAGATGACTGCACCTACGCGTGCCGGCAAAGCCGCTTCGCGGGCGGGTTCCGCCGAGCGAACGCAGCAGGCCGCCCAGAAGACTGCGCAGAAGAGCAGCCAGAAGAAGTCCGGGCAGAAGCCCGCCCAGAAGTCGGGGCAGAAGACGAGCGAGAAGCCGCGGACGCGGTCCGCCGCGGCCGAGCGCGCCTACGCGCGTCGCGAGGAGCGGCGGGACCGGTCGGCGCGGGAGCCCGCCGACCGGCGGCCGCGCCAGCTGCGGCAGGGCGTGGAGGAGCGGCGTCCCGCGGCGAAGCCGAAGCCCAAGGCGAAGGCGAAGCAACTGCACGAGCGGGTTTCGCTCGCGCGGTTGCCGTTGGTGGTCGTGGTGATGGCGGTGCTGGCCACCGGGCTGGCCGCGACGTTGTGGCTGTCCATCGCCGCGGTCAGCGGCAGCTACCGGCTGCAGCAGGGCGAGGACCAGATCAACGCGCTGAACGAGCGCAAGGAGCAGTTGCTGAGCGAGGTCAGCTCGATGGGCTCGACGCCGGAGATCCAGCGTCGCGCCGAGGAAGCCGGCCTGCGGCAGGCGCCGTCCCCGGCCCGCCTCGTCCAGCAACCGGACGGCTCGGTGACCGTCATCGGTGAGCCGAAGAAGGTCACTGCGGCACCGCCGCCCGCTCCGCCGCAGCCGCCGACCGGGCAGCCCCCGGCTGAGCAGCCGCAGGCCGGGCAGCCTCCGGCGGCGGAAGGCCAGACGCCGCAACAGCCTCCCGCGAACCAGCAGGTCGTGCAGGCGGGCCGCTGATGGCCCGAGGGGCGACCAGCGGCATCCGGCGGCGCACCGCGCGCACGAACGTGGCCGGCAGCAACCGGCGGCTGCTCGTCGGCCGGTTGCTGCTGGTGATCGCTTTGGTGCTCACCGGCGGCAAGCTGATCCAGGTGCAGGGGTTCGAGGCCAGCGCCCTGTCCGAGAAGGCGCAGGCGCAGCGCGCGGCCAAGCAGATCATCCCGGCCGAGCGCGGATCCTTCACGGACCGCAGCGGGAACGTGCTCGCGTTCAGCGGTGAATCGCGGCAGCTCTACGCCAACCCGAACCTGCTGACCAAGACCTTCGACGAGGAGCACGCGAAGAACCCCGAGAAACCCACTTCGGAGCAGTACAAGCGGGAGATCGCCCGCTACATCGCGCAGGTGCTGCCGGGGGTGATCAGCGAGCAGGAAGTGCTGGACGCGCTGTTCAAGGACGCCGGGTTCACCTACTTCGGCCCGCCGATCGATCCGAGCCAGGCGCGGCTGATCACCGAGAAGTACCCGCACATCGGGGCCGAGTACCGGGCGACCCGCGAGTACCCGGCGCGCTCCGTGGGCTCGAACATCATCGGCGTGGCGAACTGGCGACGGGACGACCGGAAGATCAAGGGTCTGATGGGCCTGGAGGCCTCGATGGACCCGCTGCTGGCCGGCACCGCCGGCGAGAAGGTCTCCGACACCGCGAGGGATTCGAACCTGGTCATCCCCGGCACCGAGCGGGAGCTGAAGGCGGCGATCCCGGGCTCCGACGTGCAGCTGACGATCGACTCGGACCTGCAGTTCATGCTGCAGCGCCAGCTCGCCGACTACACCCGCGCGGCCCAGGCGAGGAGCGCCAGCGCCGTGGTGCTGGACGCCAAGACCGGCGAGATCTACGCGCTGGCCAACGACAAGGCCTTCGACCCGGGCGCCCCGTCGTGGGGCGACAGCCCGGACAGCAACCCGGCGGTGACCACGCCGTTCGAGCCGGGCTCGGTGGGCAAGGTGATCACCGCGGCCGGGGCGATCGAGAACGGCATCGTCAAGCCGGACACCGTGCTGCAGGTGCCAGGCTCCATCAAGGTCGCCGACCGGACCGTCGGCGACGCCTGGCCGCACGGCACGCTGCCGCTGACCTTCACCGGCGTGCTGGGCAAGTCCTCCAACGTCGGCACCCTGATGGTCGCGCAGCAGCTCGGCGAGGACCGGTTCTACGACCTGGCCAAGAAGTTCGGGCTGGGCCAGGTGACCGGCAGCGGCCTGCCGGGGGAGAGCGCGGGCAGCCTGCCGCCGCGCCAGTCCTGGTCCGGTTCGACGTTCGCGAACCTGCCGATCGGCCAGGGCCTTTCGATGACGGTGCTGCAGATGGCGGGCATGTACCAGGCGATCGCGAACGACGGGGTGCGGATGCCACCGCGGATCATCGCGGCGGAGACCGGGCCGGACGGCACGCGCGTGGAGCGCCCGCGCCCGGAGGGCGTGCGGGTGGTCAGCCCGGAGACGGCGCACACGGTTCGGGACATGCTGCGCTCGGTGGTGCAGAACGGGCCGGGGCGCGAGCAGGACGGCACCGGGCCGGGCGCGGCCCTGCCGGGCTTCCAGGTCTCCGGCAAGACCGGGACGGCGCAGCAGGTCGACCCGGCCTGCCGCTGCTACAGCCAGTCGAAGTACTGGATCACCTTCGCCGGGATGGTGCCCGCGGACAACCCGCGCTTCGTGGTGGGGCTGATGCTGGACCAGCCGGCGTACGGGACGCAGGACGGTTCGTCGGCGGCGCCGCTGTTCAACGAAGTCGCGTCGTTCCTCACCCAGCGCTACCAGATCCCGCCGTCCAAGGAGCAGGCGCCGATCCAGACCCTCCAGGTCCCCTGACGGCGGACGTCAGGGGACGAGGGGCGTCTGGATCAGCTGAAGACCCTGCCGGCGGTTGATGAGTGTTCCACGGCCCGGCGGGAGCGGGCGGGCGGACGTGATGCCCATCAGCTTGCCTTCATCGGCGTTCGCGCTCATCGCCAGCGCCGGAGCGTTGGTTTCGCGCAGCGTCGCGATGAAGTGCTCGTACAGCGCGCGTCCCGCACCGGCGGAGTCGCGGGTCAGCACGACGTGCAGGCCGAGATCGGCGGCCATCGGCAGGAACTCCGCCAGCGGCGCGAGCGGGTTCTCGCCTCCGGACGCCACGAGTTCGTAGTCGTCGACGACGATGAACAGGTCGGGGCCCGACCACCAGGAGCGGTTCCGCAGCTGTTCCTGCGTCACGTGCGGTCCCGGCATCCGCTTCCGCAGCGCCGGGATCACGTCCTCGACGTGGCTCCTGAGCTGGTCGGGGGTGATCACGTACGCGGCCAGGTGCTCGGTGGTGAGGAACCCGAGCAGCGTGCGCCGGTAGTCGACCAGCAGGATCAGCGCTTCCTGCGGCGCGTACCGCTCGGTGATGCCGCGGATGATGGTCCGCAGCAGCGTGGTCCGGCCGGATCCGCGTTCGCCGATCGCGTAGAAGTGCGGCTCCCGGCGAAAGTCCAGGTGCACCGGTTGCAGGGCCTTCTCGCCGATGCCCAGCGGGATCAGCTTCGGGTGGTTCGCTGGTGGGAACCGGTACGGCAGCTCCGTCGGCAGCAGCCGCACCGGAGGGGCCGGGTATCCGCGCCAGCCGGACCGCACGCGGTCGACCAGGTCCGCGACGGCGTCGGCGTGGCTGTCGCGGTAGACCTCCTGCGCCGAACGGGGCCACCGCCCCTTCTCCCGGTACGCTTCCCGATCGGCTTCCACCAGGTCTGCCAACTTCGCGCCGTCCACCCGGGGTAGCGCGGTGAGGAAGTGCTGCTTGCTCGGGTGCATGCCGCGGCCTGGTTGGTATTGGGGCACGCGTGCGGCGTGCTTGGGGTCGATCTCGGATTGGTCCGAGTCCGAGAGCCGCAGCTCGATGCGGTTCTGCAGCAGATTCCGCAGCCCGGGGCGGATGGCGGCCCATTGCTTGGCTGCGACGACCACGTGGATGCCCGACGTCAGGCCTTTCTCGGCCAGCTGGCGCACGTCGACGTCCATCTCCGGGAACGCCGCTCGAAGTGCTTCCCAGCCGTCGATCAGGAGGAACACGTCGCCGTACGGGTCGGGGTCCGGCTCGCCGCGCAGCCTGCGGTCGCGTAGTTCCGCCATGCTCCGGATGCCCAGCTGCTGGAAGAGCTGCTGCCGCCGGGCCAGCAGCGCGTCCAGCTCGAACATGGTTCGCCGCACCGCATCGACGTCGAGTTCGGTGATCACCGAACCCACGTGCGGCAGGTCCCGGAACGCCGCCAGCGAACCTCCGCCGAGGTCGACGCAGTAGAACTGCACCTCGCGCGGCGTGTGCGTCAGTGCCAGCGATGCGATCAGCGTGCACATCGCGGTGGACTTGCCCGAACCGTCCTGGCCCACGATCGCGCCGTGCGCGTCCAGGTCCAGCACCATCGGGTCCTGCCGGCGCAAGTACGGGTCGTCGAGCAGCCCAATCGGCACCTGCAACGGCCGGTCTGTCGGGCGGCGAACCGCGGCGTAGCCCCGGGCGTCGTTGTGCTGCAGCGGGGGAAGCAGGGCGTCCAAAGTAGGCGGTTCTTTCAGCGGCGGCAGCCAGATCTGGTGTGCCGCAGGGCCCTTGCCTCGCATTTCGGTCAGCGTGGTTGCGAGGAGGTTTTCCTCGGGCTCGCCGCCGGACACGTAAGCCGTCTTGAACTGCCTGATGCCGTCGGAAGTGCGCAGGTATCCGACGCCGGGCTCCGGCGGCAGGTCGTAGGCGTCGGGCACTCCGATCGCTGCGCGGGACTCGGCAGCGCTGAAGGTCCTCAGCGCGATGCGGTAGGACAGGAACGCTTCGAGGTGGCGAACCTTTTGTTCTTCAAGCCTTTGCGATGCAAGCAGCAGCCGGACACCCAATGGACGGCCGAGACGGCAGATCCGCAGCAGCAGATCAGCGAAGTCGGCGTGCTGCGAGATCATTTCGCTGAATTCGTCCAGCACCACGACCAGCGTCGGCAACGGTTCTTGACAGCGCTGGTCGCCGGATTCGCGCATCTGGCGGTATTCCCAGGAATCCCTCGCTCCAGCGCCGCGCAGCAATCCCATGCGGCGACTCAACTCGCCGTCCAGTGAGTCCTGCAGTCTGCTGGGCAGCTCGAAATCGGAAGCCAAGCTGGCGACGATCGCGGAAACGTGCGGCGCGTTCTCGAACTTGTGGAACGTCGCGGCACCCATTTGCTCGGCGAGCACGAAGTTGACGTCGGTCGGCGGATGCGTGGCCATCAGACCGAGGACGATGGTGCGCAGTAGTTCCGACTTGCCGGACCCGGTCGCGCCGATGATCAGGCCATGGGGTCCGATCCCGCCGAGCTCGGCTTCTTTGAGGTCGAGCTCGAACGGATTCCCCGCCTCGTCCACGCCGATCGGGATCCGGTAGAGGTCCTGCGCCGAGCGCGGTGCCCAGGCGCGGGCGATGTCCAAGTGCGGCCCCAGGTTCCACAGCTCCGCCGGGTCGGCGTCGTGGATCCACGCCTCGGTCATGCACGGTCCCCCTGAACGTCGTGATGCGGCAAGCCATGTATATCAAGCGGCCTGCCGCACCACGGTCGTTCGACCGACCCGCCGTCAGGCGGCTCCACCTGTCTTGCTCGGTGAGGTCTGGATCTCCTCGGCGGGGGCTTTGAAGCGGGACAGCGTCAGGAACAGCGCCGCCGCCGCGAAGCCGCAGAACGCCAGCAGGTACAGGCCCGCCGTCTGCGAGCGGAAGGAGGTCTCGATCCAGGTCTTCGCGATCGGGGCCACGAATCCGCCCAGGTTGCCCAGCGAGTTGATCAGGCCGATGCCGGCCGCCGCGGCCGTGCCGGTCAGGTACGCCGCCGGGAACGTCCAGAACACCGGCTGCACCGAGATGTACCCGGCGGCGGCCACCGACAGCCCCGCGATCGCCAGCACCGGGCTGCTGAAGTACGCCGACGCCGCGATGCCGACGGAACCGGTGGCGACGCAGGCCGCGGCGACGAACCGCTTCTTGGGCTGGGCGAGCCGGTCGGCGCCGGTGGACACCGCGATGTTCACCAGCAGCGCCACGGTCCACGGGATCGCCGTCACCAGGCCGACCAGCAGGCCGACCTTGCTGCCCACGGCGGCGGCCACCTGCGTCGGCAGGTAGAACGTCATGCCGTAGACGCTGCACTGGATCAGGAAGTAGATCAGGCAGAAGAACAGCACCCGCCGGTCCACCAGGGTCGACCACATCCGGTGCGGGCCGTGCGCCTTCTTGGCCTCGGCCTCGCGGTCGACCGCGGTCTGCAGGGCGGTGCGCTGGTCGGGCGAGAGCCACTTGGCGTCGGCCGGCTTGTTGTCCAGGTAGAAGTACGCCCACACGCCGACCACGCACGCGATCAGGCCTTCGACCGCGAACATCCACTGCCAGCCCAGGATTCCCGCCACGCCGTCGAGTTCCAGCAGCAGTCCGGAGAGCGGGCCGCCGAGCACCGACGCGAGCGGGATGCCGAAGTAGAACAGCGCGTTGCAGCGCGCCCGGTACGCGTGCGGCACCCAGTAGGTGATGTACAGGATGACGCCGGGGAAGAAGCCCGCTTCGGCGACGCCCAGCAGGAAGCGCAGCAGGTAGAACAGGAACTCGCTGTTCACCAGGGCCATCGCGGCCGAGATCAGGCCCCAGGTCACCATGATCCGGCACATCCACCAGCGCGCGCCGACCCGCGTCATGATGAGGTTGCTCGGCACCTCGAACAGCGCGTACCCGATGAAGAACAGCCCGGCCCCGAGCGCGTAGGACGCCTCCGAGATCCCGGCGTGCGCCTGGAACTCCTGCTTGGCGAACCCGATGTTGACGCGATCCAGGAACGCGATCACGTACATGAAGAACAGGAACGGCAGCAGCCGCACCATGACCCGCCGGATCGCGGTCGTGAGCGCCTCGTCGGGCGCTCGCTCGCCGGTGTGCACCGTGCCTCCCCGCTGAGGTGGTGAGCGTTCGAAATATCGAACTTCGTTCGTGATTTGGGTCACGAGCGTAGGGCTGCTGGTCGGGGCCGTCAATGGCGTGTCCGGTATCGCAACCATTGTTCGAGATTGCGGATGGTCGGGGCCGGGCTATTGCGCGCGGCCGAGCGAGCTGGTTACGTCGCAGTGGTCAGACCATGGTCTCGACGAGGAGGACGCATGAGCACGCCACGGCGCAGTGCGAGTTGGTTCGGGGCCCACGGCCGGGCCGGGATGACCGCCCGATCCTGGGTCAAGAACCAGGGCTACAGCGACGAGGTGTTCGACGGCCGCCCGGTGATCGGCATCGGCACCACCTGGTCCGAGCTGGCGCCGTGCAACGCCCACCAGCAGCGGATCGCCGAGGCGGTCAAGCGCGGGGTGTGGCAGGCGGGCGGTTTCCCGCTGGAGTTCCCGAACATGGCGCTGGGCGAGACGCTCATGCGCCCGACCACCATGCTCTACCGCAACCTCCTCGCGATGCAGGCCGAGGAGACGATCCGCGCCAACCCGCTGGACGCCGTCGTGCTGCTGTCCGGGTGCGACAAGACGACACCTGGCCTGCTGATGGCGGCGGCCAGCGTCGACCTGCCCACCGCGATGCTCACCGGCGGGCCGATGCTCAACGGCAAGTACAAGGGCACCGACATCGGCTCCGGCACGGCGGTCTGGCAGGCCGAGGCCGACCTCGTGGCGGGCAAGATCACGCAGGACGAGTGCTACTTCATCGAGGGCTGCATGTCCCGCTCCAACGGGCACTGCATGACGATGGGCACCGCGTCCACGATGGCCTGCATCGTCGAGGCGCTCGGCATGCAGCTGCCGTACGCGGCGTCCTGGCCGGCCGTCGACGCGCGCCGCTACGCCGCCGCCCAGCAAACCGGGCAGCGCATCGTCGAGATGGTCGAGGAAGACCTCAAGCCCTCCGACGTGCTCACCCGCGACGCGTTCCGCAACGCGATCCGGGCCAACGCCGCGATCGGCGGCTCCACCAACGCCGTCGTGCACCTGATCGCCATCGCCAAGCGCGTCGGCGTCGAGCTGACCGTCGACGACTTCGACACCGACACCCGCGACGTGCCGACGCTGGTGAACCTGCAGCCCAGCGGCAAGTTCCTGATGGAGGACTTCTGCTACGCGGGCGGGTTGCCCGCGGTGCTGAAGGAACTCGGCGACCTGGTCGAGCGCTCGGCGGTGACGGTCACCGGCCGCTCGATGGGCGAGAACATCGCCGGCGCGGAAGTGCACAACCGAGAGGTGATCACCGCGTTCGACGAGCCGTTCCAGGCCGTCGGCACCGGAACGGCGGTGCTGCGCGGCTCGCTGGCGCCGGACGGTGCGGTGATCAAGCAGTCCGCGGCGTCGCCCCGGCTGCTGCAGCACCGCGGCCCGGCGATGGTCTTCGAGGACGTCGACGACTACTACGCGGTGTGCAAGGACGACGATCTCGACGTCGACGAGAACACGGTGCTGATCGTCCGCAACGCGGGACCGAAGGGCTATCCGGGCATGCCGGAGGTGGCCAACGTGCCGGTGCCGAAGAAGGTGCAGGACCGCGGATTCGACGACATCGTGCGGATTTCCGACGGCCGGATGAGCGGCACCGCCTACGGCACGGTGATCCTGCACGTCACGCCGGAGGCGGCCGCGGGCGGCCCGCTGGCCTTCGTGCGCACCGGCGACATCGTCAGCATCGACGTGCCGAACCGCCGCCTCGACCTGGAAGTGCCTGCGGAGGAGCTGAACCGCCGCCGGGCGGAGTGGAAGGACCCCGACAACCCGTACCCGCGCGGCTACCAGCGGCTGTACTACGACCACGTGCTGCAGGCGTCCGACGGCGCGGATCTGGACTTCCTGGTCGGCAAGTCCGGCAGCTACGTGCCCCGCGACGGCCACTGACGGCGGTCGCGGGTCTTCCGGGGCGTCCTGGAAGACCCGCGACCGGCCGGGAGTGTCCACTGTGGTCAGCCGCGCGGCACCTGCGGGTCGCTCCAGCCGAGGTAGTTCTTGAAGTACGAGACGCTGTCGGCGTGGCCGATCTTGCCGCCGATGCTGCTCGCGTAGATACCACCGTTGCCGTCGGCGATGCCGACGTGCCCGTACTGGCTGATGTTCCAGTACACGAACGCGCCCTTGGGCGGGGTGGAGCCGTCGGTGTGCGCCTTGCCGGCGCGCACCGCGCCCTGCCAGTGCGCGATCGCGGACGGCCAGACGCCCGTCGTGCCCCAGGCGTTCTCCACGGCCTTCTCGCAGAGGCCCTGGTAGGAGGTGTCACCCTGGTGCTTCTGGAACCATTCGACGGCGCCCTGCGCGGTGCCGTCGCCGGGACTCATCTGAACGGCCTGCGATGCGGGTTCGGCGATCACGCTCGGCGCGGCGAGCGGAGCGAGCACGAGTGCTGCGGCAACACCGCAGGCGCCGGTTAATCGAACGAGACGGTTCTTGTTCACGAAGTCCTCCCGGAGCGCAAAAATCTCCAACGAACGGGAAGGACGCTAGCGATCTCCGCACCCGAACACCATCAAGAACACCTGAACAGCCGATGACACAACGCCTCGCCGCCGGTGTCAGCCGGCGAGGCACGAGTGCAGGCGGCGAAGCCCCTCGGCGATGTCGGGTACCGCGATCCCGCCGTATCCGAGGACGAGTCCCGGACGACCGCGCTTCGCCTTCCGGTACGGACGCAGCGCGAGGACTCCGACGCCGGTGTCCCGCGCGCGTTCGGCGATCGACTCGTCGTCGGTTCCCTCCGGCAACAGCGCCGCGAGGTGCAGGCCCGCAGCGGCTCGGATCGGCTCGACCAAGCCGGTGAAGTCCCGCTGCAATGCGGTCGAGATGAGTTCATGCCGTTGCGCGTATTCGGTCCGGGCGCGGCGAATGTGCCTGGCCAGCAGGCCTTCCTCGATGAACTCCGCGAGCGCGGCCTGCAACGGCATCGACGCGTGCAGATCGGCGACGTACTTGGCGGCCTGCAGCGCGGTGCGGAGGCTTCGTGGCGCGATCAGGAAACCGATTCGCAGCACGGGCAGGAGCACCTTGGACATCGAGCCGACGTAGATCACCCGGCCCGCGCGGTCGAGGCTCTGCAACGGTTCGATCGGCCTGCCCGAGAAGCGGAATTCGCTGTCGTAGTCGTCCTCGACGATGACCGAGCCGGTGCGCTCGGCCCACTCCAGCAGCGCCGTCCGGCGCAGCAACGACATCGGCATGCCGAGCGGGAACTGGTGCGACGGCGTGACGTACACGATCCGGGCGCTGTCGGGGATCTGGTCGACCTGGATGCCTTCGGCGTCCACCGGTACACCGACGACCTTCGCGCCCAGCGCCCGGAACAGCTGACGAGGCGGCGGATACCCCGGATCCTCGACGGCAACGCAGGTCCCGGGTTCGATGAGGACCCGGCCGACCAGGTCGAAGGCCTGCTGTGCCCCGTTGGTGACCACCACGTCGTCGGCGGTCGCCCGCACGGCCCGGGACACCCCGACGTGCCGCGCCAGCGCGGCGCGCAGCCCGGAATGCCCGGCGGGGTCGCCGTACATCGGCGAACCGACGCCCGACGTGCGGAACCAATGGGCCAGCAGGCGGCGCCAGGCCGCGTGGGGGAACAACCGGATGTCGGGAATTCCGGCTCGGAAGTCGAAGTCCGGGGTGGGCCGATCCATCCGGGGAACCCGGATCCGCTCCCAGCCGGGGACGGGCCGGATGTCCTGCCCGGTGGCCGATTCCGGTGCCCGGTCGAAGCCGCCCGGCTGCACGTAGGTGCCCGATCCGGTTCGGCCGGCCGCGAAGCCCTCGGCGGTCAGCCGGTCGTAGGCCGCGCTGACGGTGTTCCGGGACACCGACAGGCGTCTGGCCAGTTCGCGAGTGGGCGGCAACGCCTCGCCGGTGCGAAGCCTGCCGTCCAGGACCGCTGCCTTGACCTGCCGGTAGATCTGCCCGGCCAGGTCGTCCCGGCCGACCAGGCTCACGTGGAATTCCACGCCGCTAGGTTAGCCGGAATCGGCCCGTTGGAGTTGGCGGAATTTGGCTCTACCGCTGGGCCGATGCGCGTCCATAACCTCGACGCGTGGACATTCGGAACTTGCACCGGCGGGCCATGCGGGACACCGGTGGCGTGATCGCTCAGATCCGCCCCGACCAGCTGCGCCTGCCCACGCCGTGCGCGGACTGGACGCTGCACGGGCTGTTGCGGCACATGGTGAGCGAGAACCTGGCGTTCGCTCGCGCCACCACGTCGGGCACAGAACCGTCCGATGTGGACTGGAATGCGGGGCGGCTCAGCGCCGACCCGGCGGAGGACTACCGCAGTTCGGCCGCCGATTTCGGCAAGGCGTTCGCTGCCGAAGGCGTGCTGGACCGGCAGGTCCGGGTCCGCGAATTCGGCGTGTTCCCCGGCAGGGCGGCCCTGGTCTTCCACTTCGTGGACATGGTGGTCCACGGCTGGGACGTGGCGAAAACCATCGGCGCCCGCTACGAACCGGACGAGGACCTACCGGCCACGGCACTGGAACTCATGCGCCGAAACCCGCCACCCCAGGACGGCACCGGAGTCTTCGCCCCGAAGATCGAGGTTCAGGACTCGGCACCGGCCCTGGACAAGCTGCTCGCCTTCCTCGGCCGCAACCCGAATTGGCCGGCACTGAGGTGAGCACCAAAGCCCCTCAAGGCATGG
Organism: Saccharopolyspora sp. NPDC050642; assembly: GCF_040654735.1. NCBI lineage: Bacteria > Bacillati > Actinomycetota > Actinomycetes > Pseudonocardiales > Pseudonocardiaceae > Saccharopolyspora > Saccharopolyspora sp. NPDC050642. The sequence goes on from NZ_JBFAIN010000068.1 coordinate 18,556, forward strand.
TGGGGTAGTCGAAAACGGTGATCGGTTCCTCGACGTCGTCCGACGGTGCGCTGCGGAGTTCGGCGAGGATTGCGTCGGCCTTGTCGCTGGAGAGGTCGACGAGGCCGATGTGCAGCGGTGCGTTGTTGGTTTCGCGGGCGGTGAGGGCTGCCGGCAGGGCGTGCAGCAGCTCGACTAGGACCGGGCGGTTCTTCACGCCGAGCTGCTCGACCTTGGTGAAGAGCAGGGCTTTCGCCGGAACCCGGGCGATCGCTTCGGAGAGGGTTCCGGCGCCGGGTGAGATGGCGTGGATGAGGGCCTGGGTGGACGGCGCGTTGCGGACATCCACCTCGATCAGCCGTTCAGGGCCGCTGCCGAACTGCTGAATCCAGCGGTTCACCTGCGAATGCGGCAGATCGACGTGGATCGCGCTGGTCTGGAGATCTATTTCGGGAATGTTGCGTGCCGCTACTGGCTGGACATCGATGGGCGATTGCTGTGCCGCTGCGCCGACTGCCCCGTCCTTTTTCCTTCGCTTCGGCTGAAGAATGGTCACATGCGCGCCGTGGGAAAGGAGCCAGTTCTCCAGATCGCTTCCTTCCAGCGTGACAAGCCCGTTGCGGGTTTCAACCTTGCACGGCCCGAAGGCTGTCCCGCGTAGTCCGTTGAAATTGGTATGTTCATCGAACAAGGCGTTGAGTGACGTTTGGTGCACGATTGCCGAGGCTAGTGATCCGCCTCTGAGATCTGACTGCAGGAAGCTTGCGCCGTTGAGTGCGGCACCGGCGAAAAGAGTGCGGGTGGCGGTTGCTCCGTATACCGATGCCCCGCTGAGGTCGGTTCCAGAAAGGTTGGCGTCGGTCAACGTGGCATTGTCGAAATTCGCTCGGGCCAGGTCGCTGCCGGCGAGGACTGATCCCGAAAGGTCCGCGTATTCAAAGTGTGCTCTGTAGAAATCTGCTCGGGCGAGCGAGATGTGGCGCAGGTTCGAATTGCTCAGCCAGGCTTCTACGAAGGAGCCTCCAGACAGGTCCGCTCCGCGGAAGTCATGGTAGGTCGCGTTGAAAATGCCTGACCGTGGCCCGGCGAGCCAGGATTCGAGGACTTCCGCCGTCGAGGGATCGGTTGGTAGCGCGCCAGGGAGCCAGTCCTCAGGGGTACCAGATGACATCGTCTTCCCAGCCTCTCTCGCGTACAACTCTCTTGAGATCGTCTATCGCCGCCTGGTTTGCGTTGCGAACATCCAGGATTACGGCACGTTCTTTCACCTCAATCTGCTCTTCGATTTTTCTTACGAACTCTGTATTGTTTTCCGGGTTGTAGGCTCCAGGAAAAGGTCTTGACTTGTCCCGCTGATCGGACAGTGGTGGCCAATCAGAATGTACTCCCTTCAGGTCGTAGTACTTGTCTTGGCTTGGTGAATAGTAGTCGCCCAAGCCTGGCTTGGGCGGACGTTGAATGTCACTCGGCAGTCGGTCGACGTCGCGGAGGTCCAAGCCCACGCGTGCCTCGTCCATGGTCGACTCGGTTACTTTTCCCTTGTTATCCGGGTCGTGCTTCATTGCGTCGAAGTCGTCGCGGTAGCGGTCCTCCAGGCCGTGGAGGTGCTTGTCCAGCGCGGATTTCTCCTGGTCGGTCAGCTCCGGGTGCGGCTCGGTGGGGTCGTTCGTCCGCCGCGGTAGCGGATCTTCCGGGTCGGGGTGGCCGGTTTTCGGGTCGTCCGGGGGGTCGTTCGGTGGGTCGTTGGGGTTTCTCGGGGTGTTCGGGGGTTTTTCCGGGGGCTGCGGGGCGGGTTTGCCGTGGGTTATGTCGGTGAGGATCTTCCGGAGCCGGCCGAGGAGGTCGACCAGCTTGCGGAGGAGGGGGACCAGGTCGCCCAGGGCGCGCAGCAGCTTCTGGACGACCTCCATGATCCGGACGGCCCAGCGGGCGACGCGGGCCGAGGCTTGGACCGCTACCGCGGCGACGCCCACTCCGGTGGCCGCTTCGATGGCCCAGGACACCAGCCTGCCCACGCAGTCGGCGATCAGATCGCGGACCACCTCGCGGATGGTGCCGACGAGCATGCCGGCCGTTTCGGTTCCTTCGGCGAGCGCTCCGGCGGCTTGCGACTGGGCCCGGATGAGCTCGGCGGTGGCCGCCAGCTGGGAGCGGTAGGCGTCGGCCGCCGCACCCGTCCAGCCCGCGGTGTCCCGGCTGACGTCGGCCTGCAACGCATCTGCGGTGGATCGCAGGGATTCGCCGACGTTGCGCCAGGTCTGGGCGTGGGCCGCGACCGCGTCGGCGTTTCCCGCCAGCCAGTCGAGCATGTCGGTGAGCGGCTGGACGAACTCGATCAGCCAGCCGACGAGCCAGGACACCCCCGTGCCGATGGGGTCGAGGACCGCGGACAGGACCTCCAGCCCGGCGCCGAGCACGGAGTAGCCGATCTCGGCCCACGAGCCCGATTCGATCGCCGAGCTGACGTCGGAAATGGCTTCGACGATGCCGATGCCGGTGTACCAGCTGGAGGAGTCCTGCGGTCGTGCGATCAGCGGGTTGTCGCCCACGTCGTCACCCGCCGAGTTCGTCGGCGAGGCGCTGGAGGCCGGTGGCGATCTCGGCGTCGGTCGCCTCGTGGTCCGCGACGGCGTCGCGCAGGGCGGCCGAGAGCGCCGAAACCGCGTCGTGCGCCGCGGATGTGGTGGACAGCACGGTCTCGGCGGTGCTGTCCAAGATCGGTGGTAGGAACTGGCAGATCACGCCGTAGGCGTCTGTGCCCAGTTGCACGCTCCGCCCGGCGTCTGCGGCCTGGCCGATCGCCGAGGCGTGGCCGTCGAGGCGGTCCGCGTGCGCGCGCAGCTGTTCGGCCGGCATCTGGAAGCCCTCAGCCATCGATTCCCCTCAGAAGGTTCCTAGTTCAGGAACGTCTCGTCGCTGAAGTCGCCGTCGTCGTGGGCGCCGTGCGCCTGCGTCGGACCGGCCTGCGGCGGTGGGCCGGGTGGCGCCGGCGGGCCGGGCGGTGGAGGCGCAGGTGCCGGCGGCGAGGTCGGGCCCGGCGGAGGAGGCGGAGGCGAAGCAGGCGGTGGTGCCGATGGGAAGCGCTGCCGGTAGTTCTCGGTCACCGCGTTGGCGACCTTCGCGTCGCGGTCGCCGAGCGTGGACTTGGTGGCTTCCGCCACCTGGTCGGCGATGCGGGACTGGGCTCGGCGCAGGACCGCCATGAACTCGGCGCTCAGCTCCGCTCCCGAGGCCCGTTGGTCGCTGAACCGCACGTCCGTCGGGACGCCCTCGGCGTCGACGGTCACGATTACCGAGCGGCCGCGTTCGGTGACGCGGATGCGGCTGATCTCCTGCTGCATCGCCGCCGTGCGTTGTGCCTTCTCCTGCAGGCCCTGCGCCCAGTTCTGGAGCGCCTTCTCCGCCTGCGCCGGATCCGCCCCGAAGTCCGGTGGCTGCAACCTCGTCCCCCTTGGCCCGAAAATCCGAGTCAGGGGAGTTCTACGGCACCTCGGGAGCGCGGTGGCGCGGGCGAATCGGGATTGGGCCGGACGGCTCAGCCCGTGCTCGGCCGAACAGGTGGCCGACCATGGGGATGCTTCCTCAGGTGGTACCGGTAGCCTGTCGCGACGTGCCTTCCGCGGTCGCGACAGCTCCGCCTCGCCCGTCTCACGTCGAGCCGGTGGAGATCGAGAAGCTCGCCGATTTCATCGGCGCGCGTGTACTTCGCGCCCCTGGTCACAGCGCTGCCGCAGCGCCGGTGACCGGGGCGACCCTGCGTGCTCAGCACGTTCGTCCCGGCGATCTGTTCGCCGCGCTGCCGGGCACTCGCGTGCACGGCGCCGACTTCGCCGAGCAAGCGCTGGATTCCGGCGCCGTCGCCGTGCTCACCGACCAGGCCGGGATCGAGCGGGTCACCCTCGCCGAGCACCCCGCCGTCCGCGAGGGCAAGGTCGCGCTGCTCGTGCACGACGATCCGCGCGGCGTGCTCGGCGCGGCCTCGGCGCTGATCTACGGCGATCCGTCGCAGAAGCTGAAGGTGCTCGGCGTGACCGGCACCTCCGGCAAGACCACCACGACCTACCTGCTGGAGTCCGCGCTGCAGGCCGCCGGGTTCGGCACCGGGCTGGTCGGCACCGTCGAGACCCGCATCGCGGGCGACCGGCTGGACAGCGCGTTCACCACCCCCGAGGCGCCGGACCTGCAGGCGCTGCTGGCCGTGATGGTCGAGCACCGGGTGACCTACGTGCCGATGGAGGTCTCCAGCCACGCGCTGGCCATGGGCCGCGTCTCCGGCACCCGGTTCGCCGTCGGCGCCTTCACCAACCTCTCCCAGGACCACCTGGACTTCCACCGCGACCTCGAGGACTACTTCCAGGCCAAGGCGCTGCTGTTCGACGGCCGCGCCGAGCACGAGGTCGTCTGCATCGACACCGACTGGGGCAAGCGGCTGGTCAAGCCGGACACCATCACGGTGTCCACCGCCACGGACGCGTCCTGGGCCGCCACCGACGTGCAGGCGTTCCCCACCGGGGAGCAGACCTTCACCGCGCACGGCCCCGACGGTCTGGAGCTGCACATCCGGCTGCGGCTGCCCGGCCCGTTCAACGTCGCCAACGCGCTGCTCGCGATCGGCGTCCTGCACGCCGCCGGCGTGCCCATCTGGGCCATCGAGCGCGGCCTCGCGGAGGTCGACGTGCCCGGCCGCATGGAGCGTGTCGCGCTCGGGCAGGACTTCACCGCTGTGGTGGACTACTCGCACAAGCCCGGCGCGGTCGCCGCGGTGCTCGACGCGGCCCGCGCGCAGGTCGACGGCAAGGTGATCGTGGTGCTCGGCTGCGGAGGCGACCGGGACGTCGCGAAGCGGCCGTTGATGGGCGAGGCGGCCGCCCGCCGGTCCGAGCTGCTGATCGTCACCGACGACAACCCGCGCAGCGAGGACCCGGCGGACATCCGGGCGGCCATGCTGGCCGGTGCGCAGGAGGTGCCCGCCGACCAGCGCGGGGACGTGATCGAGATCGGCGACCGGCGCGCGGCCATCGCCACGGCGGTCGAGCGAGCCGAACCGGGCGACATCGTCGTCGTCGCGGGCAAGGGCCACGAGACAGGGCAGGAGGTGGCGGGCGTCGTGCACCCCTTTTCCGACCGGGAGGAACTCGCCGCAGCCCTCCGCCATAGGCTCGGGGCCCCAGGGGATACCGATGTTCGTCGGGGGCAGGGCGACGAGGAGGCAAGTTGATCCGGCTCAGCCTCGCTGACATCGCGGAAGCGGTGGACGGCAGGCTTCATCGTGCGGAAGGCCCGGAGATCGTCAGCGCGGGTGTCGAGTTCGACTCCCGCAAGATCGAACCCGGCGGGCTGTTCGTGGCCGTGCCCGGGGAACGGGTCGACGGGCACGACTTCGCCGCGCAGGCGATCGCGGACGGTGCGGCGGGCGTGCTCGCCGCGCGGGAGGTCGACGCCCCGGCGGTGATCGTGCCGCCGGTGGACGACGACAGGCTCGGCGCGCTGGCGCTGGCCGGCGACGTGGACGGTTCCGGTGCCGCGGTGCTGGCCGGGCTGGCGAAGCTGGCCCGCCACGTGGTCGACCGGCTGCCGCAGCTCACCGTGGTGGGCGTGACCGGCTCGTCGGGCAAGACGTCCACCAAGGACCTGATCGCGCAGCTGCTGGAGCCGATGGGCTCGACGGTCGCGCCGCCCGGCTCGTTCAACAACGAGCTCGGCCACCCGTGGACCGTGCTGCGCGCCGACGAGAACACCCGGCACCTGGTGCTGGAGCTGTCCGCGCGCGGCGTCGGGCACATCGCGCACCTCTGCGAGGTGGCGCCGCCGCGCATCGGCGCGGTGCTCAACGTCGGCCACGCGCACCTCGGCGAGTTCGGCTCGCAGGAGGCGGTGGCGCAGGCCAAGGGCGAACTGGTCGAGGCGCTGCCCGCGGACGGCGTGGCGGTGCTCAACGCCGACGATCCGCTGGTCGCGGCGATGGCCGAGCGGACGAAGGCCCGCGTCGTGTTCGTCGGGGAGCGCCCCGACGCGCACGTGCGCGCAGTCGACGTCGACGTCGACGAGCTGGCGCGACCGACGTTCACGCTGGTCACCGCGCAGGGCGAGGCCCGGGTGACGCTGCCGCTGTTCGGCGAGCACCACGTGGGCAACGCGCTGACCGCGGCCGCCGTGGCGCTGGAGCTCGGCGCGACCGTCGAGCAGGTGGCCGAGCGGCTCGGCTCGGTGCGCCGGGTGTCCGCGCGGCGCATGGAGGTCAGCGAGGCGCCGGGCGGCATCACGGTCGTCAACGACGCCTACAACGCCAACCCGGAGTCGGTCCGGGCGGCGCTGAAGACGCTGGCCGCGATGACCCGCGGGCGTCCGGGCCGGGCGTGGGCGGTGCTGGGACCGATGGCCGAACTCGGCGAGTCGGATGCCGAAGCGCACGACGAGATCGGGCGGCTGGCCGTCCGGCTGAACATCGACCGGCTGGTGGTGGTCGGCGAGCAGGCCCAGGTGATGCACCAGGCGGCATCGCTGGAGGGGTCGTGGGGAGAGGAGTCGGTTCTGGTGCCGGACGTCGATGCGGCCGTCGCGCTGCTGCGCGCCGAGCTGCGTTCCGGTGATGTGGTGCTGACCAAGGCATCGAATTCCGCCGGGCTGTGGCGGGTCGCCGAGGCCCTGCTGGCCGAAGGGGATGCGGGGAGGCAGCAGCCGTGAAGCCGATCCTCGTGGCGGCCGCCGTGTCGCTCGTCGTTTCGATCCTGTTCACGCCCTACCTGATCCGGGTGTTCTCCAAGCAGGGCTTCGGCCAGGAGATCCGGGAAGAGGTGCAGAGCCAGCACGCCGCCAAGCGCGGCACCCCGACCATGGGTGGCGTGGCGATCCTGGTGGCCATGTGGGTCGGCTACCTGGTGAGCCACCTGATGGGCGGCGACCCGATGACCGCGTCCGGGCTGCTGGTGCTGGGCCTGACCACGGCGCTGGGCATCGTCGGGTTCCTGGACGACTTCATCAAGATCCGCAAGCAGCGCAACCTCGGGTTGAACAAGACCGCGAAGCTGGTCGGCCAGCTGATCGCCTCGGTGCTGTTCGCGATCCTGGCGATCCGGTTCGCGAACCAGAACGGCGTCACCCCGGCGTCGGTGGAACTGTCGTTCCTGCGCGACATCACGGTGATCTCGTTCGGCGCGATCGGGTTCGTGATCTTCGCCTACGTCGCGATCAGCGGCTGGTCGAACGCCGTCAACTTCACCGACGGCATGGACGGCCTGGCCGGCGGCACCGCGGCGATGGTGCTGGCCACCTACGTGCTGATCTCGTTCTGGCAGCTGCGCAACGACTGCTTCGCGCCGTCGGGCCCGATGCCGGGCTGCTACACGGTGCGGGACCCGCTGGACATCGCGGTGGTCGCCGCGGCGGCGATGGCGGCCTGCGTCGGGTTCCTGTGGTGGAACGCCGCGCCCGCGAAGATCTTCATGGGCGACACCGGTTCGCTGGCGCTGGGCGGCCTGCTGGCCGGGCTGTCCATGGTCACCCGCACCGAGCTGCTGATGATCGTCATCGGCGGCGTGTTCGTGGTCGAGGCGCTGTCGGTGGTGCTGCAGATCGTGGTGTTCCGCAGCACCCGGCGACGGCTGTTCCGGATGGCGCCGTTCCACCACCACTTCGAGCTCGCCGGGTGGGCGGAAACCACGGTGATCATCCGGTTCTGGGTGCTGGCCGGGATCAGCTGCATGTTCGGCGTCGGCCTGTTCTACGCGGACTGGCTCGAGAAGGCCATGATCCTCAAGTGACGGTGCGGGGGTCGTGAGTGCGCGACCGGGCTGGAGCCCGGGGGCTCGGGGGCAACAGAAAACCCATAGATCTGCTGGGAGGCAGACCCTCAGACCCCGT
>NZ_JBFAIN010000069.1:0-26082 GCF_040654735.1 Saccharopolyspora sp. NPDC050642
ACACCAAGAGTGCTCGCTTGCTGCCGCACCGGCGCCAGCTGCGATATCGCAGCCGCCATCAGCGGGTAGGAGACCGACACGACACCATAACCGAGCGCTGGGATCACTCCCACTCGATGGTGCCCGGCGGCTTGGAGGTGACGTCGAGGGTCACGCGGTTGACGTCGGCGACCTCGTTGGTGATCCGGGTGGAGATCCGCTCCAGCACGTCGTAGGGCAGCCGGGTCCAGTCCGCGGTCATCGCGTCCTCGCTGGACACCGGGCGCAGCACCACCGGGTGGCCGTAGGTGCGGCCGTCGCCCTGGACGCCGACCGACCGGACGTCGGCCAGCAGCACCACCGGGCACTGCCAGATGTCGCGGTCCAGACCCGCCGCGGTCAGCTCCTCGCGGGCGATCGAGTCGGCCGCGCGCAGCGTCGCGAGCCGCTCCGCGGTCACCTCGCCGATGATCCGGATGCCCAGCCCCGGGCCCGGGAACGGCTGCCGGTGCACGATCGTCTCCGGCAGGCCCAGCTCCAGCCCGACCCGGCGCACCTCGTCCTTGAACAGCGCGCGCAGCGGCTCGACCAGATCGAACTGCAGGTCGTCGGGCAGCCCGCCGACGTTGTGGTGGCTCTTGATGTTCGCGGCGCCGGTGCCGCCGCCGGACTCCACCACGTCCGGGTACAGCGTGCCCTGCACCAGGAAGTCGATCTGCTCGCCGGCCGCGCCCGCCTCGGCCTGCAGGTCGCGGGCGGCCTGTTCGAAGACGCGGATGAACTCGCGGCCGATGATCTTGCGCTTCTCCTCGGGGTCGGTGACGCCGGAAAGCGCGCCGAGGAACCGGTCCACCGCGTCGATGGTGACCAGCCGGACGCCGGTCGCCGCGACGAAGTCGCGCTCCACCTGGGCGCGCTCGCCGGAGCGCAGCAGGCCGTGGTCGACGAAGACGCAGGTCAGCTGGTCGCCGATGGCGCGGTGCACCAGCGCGGCGGCCACCGCCGAGTCGACCCCGCCGGACAGCGCGCAGATCGCCCGCCGGTCGCCGATCTGCTCGCGGATCGCGGCCACCGTGTCGTCCACGATGGACGCGGTGGTCCACTGCGGACGGACCCCGGCGATCTCGTGCAGGAAGCGGCGCAGCACCTCCTGGCCGTGCGGCGAGTGCACCACCTCGGGGTGGTACTGCACGCCGGCCAGCCGGCGCTCGACGCTCTCGAAGGCGGCCACCGGGGTGTCCTTGGTACCGGCGGTCACGGCGAAGCCCTCGGGGGCCTTGCTCACCGAGTCGCCGTGGCTCATCCACACCGGGTGGTGGCCGGGCAGCTCCGCGTGCAGCGTGCCGCCGTCGCCGGTGATGTCCAGCTCGGTGCGGCCGTACTCGCGGGTGCCGGTGTGCTCGACCGTGCCGCCGAGCGCGGAGGTCATCGCCTGGAAGCCGTAGCAGATGCCGAACACCGGGATGCCCGCGCTGAACAGCTCCGGGTCGACCTGCGGCGCGCCGTCGGCGTAGACGCTGGACGGGCCGCCGGAGAGCACGATGGCCGCCGGGTCGCGGCGCGCGATGTCCTCCACCGAGGTGTCGTGCGGGACGACCTCCGAGTAGATCTGCGCCTCCCGCACCCGTCGCGCGATCAGCTGCGCGTACTGGGCGCCGTAATCGACAACGAGGACAGGCCCCTGCCCCTGGCGATCGGCGCCCTTGCTGCTTGCGGTACCGGACACGTCGTCGAAACCTCCTGGCGAGAGCGGTGGCGCCCATTCTCCCAGGTAATCAAGGCCACAGCGGCACCGACCCCGCCCTTGCCCGGCGGGGCGGCGGGGAGCCGGGACCGGTGCGCGACGGCACCGGCCCCGGCTCCCCGGTCCGGGAGATCAGAACTGGCCGGGCTGGTAGTCACCGGCGGGCTGCCGGACGATCACGTTCAGCCGGTTGAAGGCGTTGATGAGCGCGATCAGGGACGCCAGCGCGGCGAGCTGGTCCTCGTCGTAGTGCTTCGCGGCGTTCTCCCAGGCCTCGTCCGTGACGCCACCGGCCGCATCCGCGATGCGGGTGCCCTGCTCCGCCAGCTCCAGCGCCGCGCGCTCGGCCTCGGTGAAGACCGTGGCCTCCCGCCAGGCCGCGACGAGGTTGAGCCGCAGCGACGATTCGCCGGCGGCGGCCGCGTCCTTGGTGTGCATGTCGGTGCAGAACCCGCAGCCGTTGATCTGGCTCGCGCGGATCTTCACGAGCTCCTGCGTCGCGGCGGGCAGCTCCGAATCCGAGATCGCCTTATTCGCCGAGACGAGGTGCTTCACGAACTTGCCCGCGACCGGGTTTCCGAAGAGGTTCAAACGCGCATCCATGGTCGGCTCCTCTGCCGTTTTCGGTGCCTGCACACCTATGACGAGTCGACCGGGCGCGATGTGACCGGTCTGGATGTGATGCCCGTCTCGTCAGCCGCCGAGGTAGGCGAGCACCGCGAGGACCCGGCGGTGGCCCGAGTCCCCGGCCGGCAGGTCGAGCTTGGCGAAGATGTTCCCGACGTGCTTGAGCACGGCCCGCTCCGTGACGACCAGCCGCGCGGCGATCTCGGCGTTCGCGTAGCCAGCCGCCATCAGCGCCAGCACCTCCCGCTCGCGCGGCGTGAGCGCGGCGAGCGGGTCGTGCCGCCTGGTCAGCAGCTGCGCGACGACTTCTGGGTCCATCACGGTGCCGCCGCCGGCGATCCGGCGCAGCGCGTCGACGAACTCGTCCACCCGCGAAACCCGGTCCTTGAGCAGGTATCCCACCGCGCCCCGGCCGTCGGAGAGCAGCTCGCGCGCGTAGGTCTCCTCCACGTACTGGGAGAACACCAGCACCGGCAGGCCCGGCCGGATCCGGCGCGCCCGCAGGGCCGCCCGCACGCCTTCGTCGCGGAACGACGGTGGCAGCCGGACGTCCACCACGGCCGCGTCCGGCGCCTCCGCCTCGATCAGGTCGAGGAACGGCTCCGCCTCGGCGACCACGGCGGTCACTTCGATGCCGACGGTGCTCAGCAGCAACTTGAGCCCCTCCGCGAGGATCACGTTGTCCTCGACGATCACGACCCGCACGGCAACACCACCCGGATCGTGGTCGGCCCGCCCGCCGGGCCGACCACCTCGGCCCGCCCGTCCAGGGCCGCGACGCGGTGCCGGATCCCGGCCACGCCGGTGCCCTTCGATTCGTCGATCCCGCCGATCCCGTCGTCACCGATCTCGATCCGGAGCTCGTCTCCGACCCGGTCGATCGCCGCGGCGGCGCGCGTCGCGCGGGCGTGCTTGGTCACGTTGTTCAGCGCCTCGGCGACGACGAAGTACGCGGCGGCCTCGACCGCGGCCGGAACCTCGCCGAGCTCCGCGACGGTGACCGTGGTCGGCACGGCGCACCGGGCGCCGAGCGCGGAAGCCGCCCCGGCGAGCCCGCGGTCGGCGAGGATCGGCGGGTAGAGGGTGCGGACGACGTTGCGCAACCCGGTCATCGCCTCCTCCGCCCCTTCGCGGGCCTCCTGCAGCATGCGGACCGCCATATCTGGGTCTTGGTGCGCCGCCTTCTCCGCGATCCCGAGCCGGATGGCGAGCGAGACCAGCTGAGCCTGCGTGCCGTCGTGCAGGTCTCGCTCGATCCGCCGCAGCTCGGCGCCGTGCGCTTCCAGCGCGCCCGCCCGGGTTTCGGCCAGTTCGTCGACCCGCTCGGCAAGTTCGTCGGCCTTCAGCCGCGCGGCCGACGGGGAAAGCAGCGCGAGGCTCAGCTTCGCCTGCCACTTCGCCAGCGCCGGGACTCCCCACAGCAGCAGTGCGAGCAGTATCGCGAGCTGCACCGGACCGGCGGTCAGCGCGAGCGGCCAGCTCGTGATCCGCAGGCCCAGCAACGACATGTTCGGCAGCACCGGCCAGATCAGCATCGTCGCCACGGTGCCCAACGGCCCGGCGACCGCGACGAGGCAGATGAGCGAGGTGATCGTGCCCGCCAGCGCGTGCACCGGCAGCCAGCGCAGATCCCGCCACGTGCCCGGCGACCGGAGCACCGCGCCCAATCCGGTCACCGCCCGCGTCGGGTGGACCGCGACGCCGAGCAGCCGCCCGGCCCGCCGCCGTTCCCATTCCGCCCACCGGTGCAGCACCCCCAGGGCGGCGGGCAGCAGGACCGCGCCGACGCCGAGCACGACCAGGATCCCGCTGGTGAGGATCAGCGGAATCGCGACCAGCGCGGCGATTCCCGTTGCCAGGCCGAGCAGCAGGAACCCGGAATCGCGAACCACCTCGCGCAGCCGCATCGTCCATCTCTCCCCTCGAATCCCCGGCAGTCGGGGATTTCAGGCAAGAGTCTGCCGGAGCCGGACCCGCCGAACAGTGGAGTGCACGACACCATCGGGCCGGGTGCCCGCGGCCTGTCGCGGCACGCCGTCGCCGCCATAGCTTCGCCGCCATGATCCAACCGAAAGCCCGCTCGGTCCTGGCATTCATCGGACTCGCCTACGCGGGCATGTGGCTCGCGATGGCGCCGCTGTGGCTGACCGGTTTCCGCCGGGCCGGCAACGACGTTTCGATGGGCCTGCTCGAACAGCTCTGCATCGCGGCCGCGATGCTCACCCCGGCGCTGGCCGCCGTGTTCGTCCTGCTCCGCGTTGAGCGCCGCCGGAACGTTCGCGCCACGCTGGCCCTGACCTGGCCCAAGGGCACGGCGGTGGAATGCGCGCTCGCCTTCGCGGTGCCGCTGATGCTCAGCCTGGTTTCGCTGTCGGTGGGCGCGGTGGCCGGGGTCTACCACCCGGATCTCGGGAACTTCTCCGGGTTCCGCAGCCAGTTCGCCCCGGAAACCCTTGGGCAGACCGGTGTTCCGTGGCCCGAGCTGGCGATCTGGGCGGCCGGACTGCTGCTCGACATGCTGATCTTCCTGCCGATGTTCTTCGGCGAGGAACTGGGCTGGCAGGGCTTCCTGCTGCCGCGGTTGCTGCCGCGCGGCCCCGTGTTCGCGATGGTCGGCACCGGCGTGGTGTTCGCGCTCTGGCACCTGCCGACGCTGCTGCTCGGCGGCCAGTACCCGGCGCTTCGTGGCCGGTCTCGATCGGCTCGTTCCTGGTCTCCTGCGTGCTGATCGTGCCGGTCTTCACCTGGCTGCGGATGCGGTCCGCCTCGGTGGTGCCCGCGGTCGTCGCGCACACCTTCACCAGCACGGCCGCGGTTCAGCTGCCGTGGGTGTTGGGCTCCGCCGACCAGCCGCCGAGCCCGCTGACCGCGGGCCTGACGGCGTGGCCGGGCTGGCTGGCGATGGCCGGGCTCCTCGGCGTGCTCGCGCTGCGCCGCCGGTTCGGCGGCGGTCAGACGACGGGCAGGCGCAACGCAGCGGGTGCGGTGGCCGGGACCGCCGGCGACTTCGGGACGACCGGCGCCACCTGGCGGTAGCCGGTCCCCTGGTCCGGGCGGGCGTCCTGCTCGCCCTTGTTCGGCCACATCGAGAACGCCCGCTCCGCCTGGGCGGTGATCGTCAGCGACGGGTTCACGCCCAGGTTCGCCGACACCGCCGAACCGTCCACGATGGACATCGTCGGGTAGCCGTGCGCCCGGTGGTACGGGTCGATCACGCCGTGCTCGGCGTCCTCGCCGATCGCGCAGCCACCGAGGAAGTGCGCGGTCAGCGGGATGTCGAACAGCTCGCCCCAGGTGCCGCCCGCGACGCCGCCGATGCGCTCGGCGACCAGTTCGTTGGCCTGCTCACCGGCCGGGATGTAGGTCGGGTTGGGCGCGCCGTGGCCCTGCTCCGAGGTCAGCAGCTCCTTGCCGAAGACCCGCTTGAGCCGCGTGGTCAGCGAGTTGTCGAGGCTCTGCATGACCAGCAGGATCACGGTGCGCTCGCTCCAGTTCTTGACCGACAGCGTGCGCAGCGCCAGGTTCGGGTGCTTCCACACGTACTTCGCCCACTGCTTCCACCGCGACCCCTCGCCGCCCTTGGTCGCCAGGGTCTGCAGCAGCCCCATCGCGTTGGCGCCCTTGGTGTAGCGCACCGGCTCGATGTGCGTGTCGGTGTCCGGGTGGAACGAGGAGGTGATGGCCACGCCGGTGGAGAAGTCGCGCTCGGGGTCGCGCTTCTTCATCTGCGCGCCGATGATCGCCTCGGAGTTGGTCCGGGTCAGCCGCCCGAGCCGCGTCGAAAGCCGCGGCAGGTCGCCGTTCTCGCGGCAGCGGTGCAGCAGGTTCTGGGTGCCCCAGGTGCCCGCCGCGACCACGACCTGGTCGGCGCGGAAGATCCGGGGCCGCCGGGACATCTTCGCCCCGGTGCGCGCGGTCGCGATGCGCCACCGGCCGTCGGCGCCCTGCCCGAGCCGGGTCACGGTGGTCAGCGGGAAGACCTCGGCGCCGCCCGCTTCCGCCAGGTACAGGTAGTTCTTGACCAGCGTGTTCTTCGCGCCGACGCGGCAGCCGGTCATGCAGGCGCCGCATTCGGTGCAGCCGGTGCGCGCGGGCCCGGCGCCGCCGAAGAACGGGTCGGAGTCGGTCTGCCCGGGCTTGCGGAAGTACACGCCGACCGGCGTGTGGTGGTAGGTGTCGCCGACGCCCATCTCCCCGGCGACCTGCTTGATCACCACGTCGGAGGGGGTTTCGGTCGGGTTCTGGACGACGCCGAGCATCCGGGTGGCCTGGTCGTAGTGCGGGGCGAGTTCGGCTTCCCAGTCGGTGATGTGCGCCCACTGCGGGTCGTTGTAGAACGGCTCGAGCGGCCGGTAGAGCGTGTTGGCGTAGTTCAGCGAGCCGCCGCCGACGCCCGCGCCCGCGAGGATCAGCACGTTGCGCAGCAGGTGGATGCGCTGGATGCCGTAGCACCCGAGCTGCGGTGCCCACAAGAACTTCCGCAGGTCCCAGGACGTCTTGGGCAGTTCGTCGTCGGCGAACCGGCGACCGGCTTCGAGCACCGCGACGCGGTAGCCCTTCTCCGTCAGGCGCAGCGCGGCCACGCTGCCGCCGAACCCGGAACCGATGACGACCACGTCGAAATCGGTTTCGCTCTCGTCACGTCCAGCCATGCGCGACAGACTAGACGTAATTACTCGCCAGTAGCTAGAGGTGGAACAGGTTCTGCACCCGCTTTTCGCAGCGGCTCCGGGTGGCGGACATCGCCCCGGGAGCGGCGGTTTCGCGCGAAACCGCCGCCCAGGACGCTCCAGCCGAAGCCGCGCTCACGGTCCGGCGGCGCGGAGGTACCGGGTGCCGAGCCTGGCCAGGTGATCGCGGAGCTCGGGCGGATCGACGACCTCGAAGTCCGCCGCGATCAGCCCCGCGAAGACCGCCAGGAGGTGCATCGAATCGGCGCCCATGGTCACGTCGCAGGCGTTGTCGTCCACCGGCTCGATCAGCGCGCCGGTCGGCGTGATCAGCTCCGCGACGCGGGCCGCGGACAACCGGAACCGCAGCGTCGCCTGGCAGTGCCACAGCGCGACGTTCAGCCGTTCGCCGAGGTAGGCGACGACATCGCCGCCCGGCAGCTCGCGCGGGGCGAAGCGCGGCCCGGTCGGCGTCCGGGGCTCGATCCGGTCGGCGCGGAACGTCCGCCAGTCGTCGCGCTCCACGTCCCACGCCACCAGGTACCAGCGGCGGCCCCAGCCGACCAGCCGGTGCGGCTCGGTGATCCGCCGGCTGGTCGTGCCGTCGTGGGCGGAGTAGTCGAAGCGGAGCCGCTCGCGGCCCCGGCAGGCGGCGGCGATCGCGGTCAGCACGCTCGCGTCCACCGTCGGGCCGTCTCCCGGCATCGCGATCATGGCGCTCTGCAGGGTCTGCACCCGGTGCCGCAGCCGGGACGGCAGGACCTGCTCCAGCTTCGCCAGCGCCCGGGCCGAGGTTTCCTCCACCCCGGCGACCCCGGCGGCCGTGCGCAGCCCGACGGCGACCGCGATCGCCTCGTCGTCGTCCAGCAGCAGCGGCGGAACCGCCGCCCCGGCGCCGAGCCGGTAACCGGCCGTGCCCTGGGTGGCGTGCACCGGATATCCGAGCTCGCGCAGTCGCTCGATGTCGCGGCGCACGGTCCGCGCGCTGACGCCGAGCCGCTCGGCGAACTCGGACCCGGCCCAGTCGCGAGGGGTCTGCAGCAGCGACAGCAGCTTGAGCAGGCGCGCCGAAGTGTCCAGCATGCCGCCGAGTCTGCCGTCCGATTAGGACAGCGGCCGACCTGATCCCGCACGGCACCGAAAAACCAAGGCTCGTGAGCGCTTCGGATCGCTGCAGCGGTCCAAAGCACTCACGAGCCCGGTGGCGGACGTGGGTCAGCCGCGGAGCGACAGGCCGACCTTCTGGAACTCCTTGAGGTCCCGGTAGCCGGTCTTCGCCATCGCGCGACGCAGGCCGCCGAAGAGGTTCAGCGTGCCGTACGGGTCGCTGCTCGGCCCGAACAGCAACTGCTCCAAGTCCGCGCCCGAACCGGCGAAGCCGACGATCTCGCTGCGCGGCAGGCTCGGGTGCGCGGCGGCGGAAGTCCAGTAGTAGCCCTGCGCCGGCGTCTCCGCCGACTCGGTCAGCGCCTCGCCGAGCATCACGGCGTCGGCGCCGCAGGCGATCGCCTTCGCGATGTCGCCGGAGTACGACAGGCCGCCGTCGGCGAGCACGTGCACGTAGCGGCCGCCGGTCTCGTCCAGGTAGTCGCGGCGGGCGGCGGCGGCGTCGGCGATCGCGGTGGCCATCGGCACCCCGATGCCCAGCACCTGGGTGGTGGTCGCCGCGCGGGACTGGCCGAAGCCGACGATCACGCCGGCCGCGCCGGTGCGCATCAGGTGCATCGCCGTGCGGTAGTCGCCGACCCCGCCGGCGATCACCGGCACGTCGAGCTCGGCGATGAACCGCTTCAGGTTCAGCGGCTCGCCGTCCCTGGCGACGTGCTCGGCGGAGATGATGGTGCCCTGCACGACCAGCAGCTCGACGCCGGCCGCGAGCAGGTCCGGGGTCAGCTCCTCGGCGTGCTGCGGGCTGACCCGCGCCGCCACCGTGACACCGGAGTCCTTCACCTGCTTCAGCGCGGTGGCCAGCAGGTCCGCCCGGATCGGCGCGGCGTGCAGCTCCTGCAGCAGCCGGATCGCGGCCTCGGGGTCGCTGTTCTCCTCGGCGGCGCGAACCACCTCGAACAGCTTCTCCTCGACGTTCTCGTGGCGCGCCCACAGCCCCTCGGCGTTCAGCACGCCCAGGCCGCCGAGCTCGCCGATCCGCACCGCGGTGGCGGGCGAGACGACCGCGTCCGTCGGGTGCGTGACCAGCGGGATGTCGAAGCGGTAGGCGTCGATCTGCCACGCCAGGGAAACATCCTTCGACGACCGGGTCCGCCGCGAGGGCACGATCTCCACGTCGTCCAAGTCGTAGCCGCGCATGGCCGTGCGGCCCATGCCGATCTCAACCTGATCCCGCACCGTTGAAGTCCCTCCTCGCGGCACCGCTTTCCGACGAAGCATTCTCTCTTCGCTGCCCGTGTGACGTGCAACGGGGGCTCCTTAGCCCGCCTCGACCGCGCGAAACCGGCGGTTCCGGCGCCCCCGGAGAACGACGCGGCCGCCGCATCGCGGGGATGCGGCGGCCGGGACGGTGGTGATCAGCGCGTGGTGTAGTTCGGCGCCTCGACGGTCATCTGGATGTCGTGCGGGTGGCTCTCCTTGAGCCCCGCCGCGGTGATCCGCACCAGCTTCGCGTCCTGCAGCTCCGGAATCGTGTTGGAGCCCGTGTAGCCCATGCCCGAGCGCAGTCCGCCGATCAGCTGGTCGACCACCTGCGCCAGCGGCCCGCGGAACGGCACCCGGCCCTCGATGCCCTCCGGCACCAGCTTGTCCTCGGACAGCACGTCGTCCTGGAAGTAGCGGTCCTTGGAGTACGACTTGGCCTGGCCCCGCGACTGCATGGCGCCCAGCGAGCCCATGCCCCGGTACACCTTGAACTGCTTGCCGTTGACCAGCACCAGCTGGCCCGGCGACTCGGCGGTGCCGGCCAGCAGGCTGCCCAGCATGACGCTGCTCGCACCGGCCGCGATGGCCTTCGGGATGTCCCCGGAGTACTGGATGCCGCCGTCGCCGATCAGCGGCACGCCCGCCGGGCGGCAGGCCATGCTCGCCTCGTAGATCGCGCTGATCTGCGGCACGCCGACCCCGGCGACGACGCGGGTGGTGCAGATCGAGCCCGGCCCGACGCCGACCTTCACCGCGTCCGCCCCGGCGTCGACCAGCGCCTGCGCGCCGGCCCGGGTCGCCACGTTGCCGCCGATGACGTCGACGGAGTTGCCGAGCTCCTTCTTCAGCGTCGCCACGGTGTCCAGCACCGCGCGCGAGTGCCCGTGCGCGGTGTCCACGATCAGCACGTCGACACCGGCGTCCACCAGCGCCATCGCGCGCTCGTGCGAGTCCGCGCCGACGCCGACCGCCGCGCCGCACAGCAGCCGGCCGTCCGGGTCCTTGGTGGCGCGCGGGTACTGCTCGGTCTTGACGAAGTCCTTGACGGTGATCAGCCCGCGGAGCTTGCCCGCGTTGTCCACGATCGGCAGCTTCTCGATCTTGTTGCGCCGCAGCAGCCCGAGCGCGGCTTCGGCGGTGACGCCGACCTGCGCGGTGATCAGCGGCGTCGCGGTCATGACCTCGCGCACCCGCCGGGTGAAGTCCACCTCGAACCGCATGTCGCGGTTGGTGATGATGCCGACGAGGGTGCCGTCCGGGTCGGTCACCGGCACACCGGAGATGCGGAAGCGGGCGCACAGCGCGTCCACCTCGGCGAGGGTGTCATCCGGCGAGCAGGTCACCGGGTCGGTGACCATGCCCGCCTCGGAGCGCTTGACCACCTCGACCTGGGCGGCCTGCTCCTCGACGGACAGGTTGCGCTGCAGGATGCCGACGCCGCCCTGGCGGGCCATGGCGATCGCCATCCGCGCCTCGGTGACGGTGTCCATCGCGGCGGACAGCAGCGGCACCCGCAGGCGGATGTTGCGGGACAGCTGGGTGGACGTGTCGACGCCGCTGGGGATGACGTCGGACTCGTCCGGCAGGAGGAGCACGTCATCGAAGGTCAGACCCAGTGTCGCGAACTTCGAGGGGAGGCCTGGTGCGGAGAGTTCGCTGCTCATGGCGAGGGATGTGCCTTCCTTCACGCTATGGTCCGCAGACTGCGGGTGCGGCTGGATGTCCTCGGCGATTACGTGTGGAACGTGGCATCGGCATCGGGGATTCCCTCAATGATAGAGACCACAGGTCAGGCGCGTTTGCCCCGTGGGCCGAGGGGTGGGCCACGCCACGGCGGGCGGCCAAACCCGCCCCGACAACCCCACGAGGTGGACGCAGCCGGTACCGTGCGGGCCGTGCCGCACGATCCGATGCCACCAGACCCGTTCGCGGGTGACCCGGAAGATCCGAGCATGGCACTCGGCGATCACGACGCCGACGACGGCCCACCACTCGGCGATGAGGAACGGGCCGAACTGCTCGCCGACCTGACCGATCTCGCCGTCTACCAGGCCCTGCTGGAGCCCCGCGGGCTCCGCGGCATCGTGGTGGACTGCGCGGACTGCGGCGAATGCCACTACCACGACTGGGAGCTGCTGCGCTCCAGCCTGGAGCAGCTGCTGCAGGACGGCCGGATGCGCCCGCACGAGCCGGCGTTCGACCCGAACCCGAGCGACTACGTCACCTGGGAGTACTGCCGCGGCTACGCGGACGGCGTGACCGAGACCGAAACCACCCACTGACAACTCGCACCAAGCAGAACGCGAAGAGGGGCTCCCGACCGGGAGCCCCTCTTCGCGTTGGCAGGTGTTAGACCGGCCTCATCATCACGGATTGCTGCTGCTCTTCTGCGGGAACAGATCCGATCCCCAGCCGCTCGACGGGTGCTCGGAGCTGCCGCTCGTCTCGCTCGGCGACGTGGACGACTCCGATGGCGACGTGGACGACGTCGGCGGCACCGACGAGCTGTCCGTCGGCGGCACCGGCGGCACCGGCTGCGACGGCGACGTGGTCGGCGTCGACGGCGTGGTCGGCGTCGACGGCTGCGGGGGCTGCGGGTTCTCGCCCTGGCCCATCCGCGCGGTCAGCGAAGCGTGCGCGGCCTTCAGGTCGGACAGCCCGTGCTCGTCGTCGACGCCCCGCATCTGCTCCTGCGCGGAGCGCAGCGCGGCCTCGGCGGCGGTGCGGTTGCCCTGCTCGATCGCGCCCTCGGCGGTGTTCAGGTCCTCGCGGGCCGAGCTCGCGGCGACGATCGCGCGCGTGCGATCGGAGTAGAGGACCTGTGCGACGCCCCACAGCATGTCGCCGGGCTGCGCGTCGCGGGCGGCCACGCCCACCCCGGTGAACGTGATCATCAGGACCGCGGCGGCGGTGGCGACCGGCACCAGGTGCCGGCGCTTGAGCCTGCGGCGCGGGCGGCTGCCCGCCGCGATGGCCGCGGTCGCGGTCTCCACGTCGACCAGATCGCCGATCGGCGCGGCGTCGATGTCCTGCCGCCACGCGACCAGCAGCGCCTCCAGGCTGGGGCGCTCGTCGTCGGCCGACGCGACCACGTCGGGATTGGTCCCGCCGAGCGCGTCGAGCAATGCGTCGTCGGCCTGCAGCGCGCCCAGGTCGATCGGTTCTTCGCCGAAGTCGTCGAAGTCGACCAGCTCGTCGGACTCCTCGGCCGGTCGCGGCCGGAAGGGGAGCACGTCGGCGTCGCCCGACACGGCGTCGGGTTCGGTGGTTTCAGACTCGGCCGAGCCGGAATCCCGCTGGTTGTCGCTCAGTTCCGTTCCCTCGTCTGCGGACCCCTCTGCGGGAATCTGGTCCCGCTCGTCTGCCCCGCGCGAACGGTCCTCGTGCCGGCCGGACTCGACAGGGTCGTGTCCCGCCTGCTCCCCCTCGGGCCCCTTCCGCTCCGCCATTCAGACCACCTCCTCCGCGGACAGCGTCTTTCGCAGCCGGGCCAACGCGCGGTGTTGAGCCACGCGTACCGCGCCCGGCGTCGAACCGACCGCTTCGGCGGTTTCCTCCGCCGACAACCCGACGACCACCCGGAGCAGCAGGATTTCCCGCTGCTTGGCCGGGAGGACGCGAAGAAGCTGCGCCATCCTGCCCGAAAGCTCACCCTGCATGGCCCGCTGCTCCGGTCCGGCCTCGGATTCCGGGGTGTCCGGAACATCTGCCACCGGTTCGGAGCGGTTGCGGGCCAACGCGCGGTGCGCATCAGCAACCTTGTGCGCGGCGATGCCGTACACGAACGCCAGGAACGGACGACCCTGGTCCTTGTAGGTGGGCAGCGCGGTCAGCACCGCGAGGCACACTTCCTGGGCCACGTCGTCCGCCGAAGCGAACGACCTCTCGTTTCGTCCGACTCTGGCGCGGCAGTACCGCACCACCAAAGGACGGATTTCGGCCAGCAAGCGCTCGATCGACTGACGATCGCCGTCGACGGCGGCGCCTACAAGAGCGTCCAGCCCGTCCCCCACGTTGGTCATCGCAGACAGCAGCCCTGGTGTTACGCGTTCAAGCGATTCGGATTTGTCCGGCGGAGATCGCGTGCGCCGCACGCCGCGCCGAGCTCACCGTACCGGCCGGGGGGCGATCGTTGAACAGGGAGTGGATGGAGGGGGCCGTCGTCGTCACACATTCAGAGATACCAGACGCCGACCCCGGCGGCGTTTACCCAGGCCACGGGATCTTGGAGGTTCACCGGAGAAGATCAGAGACGATCTTCACAGGGGTCGCACGACCGGGGTACCGCGACACTTTCGGGGCATCTGCACCGATTGCCGAGAAGGCCGGTTTCGTCCCGGATCGTCCCACTCTGAAGAACTATGGCTCGCGCCACACCGGCGTCGCACCCCGGGTCGGGGTCGTGCCGGAAGTGACGCGAGCCACAGGCGCACTCGTAACGTCAGCTCGCTCCAAGCCAACGTCCTCGCCGAGCACCGGCAGCTCGGACTGGATCTGCCGGTGCGCTCCGATCGACAGGCGCGCGGTGATCACCGCGCGCGACGATCAGGCGACGAGGCCGCGGCGGAAACCGTGCGCGACTGCCTGCGCGCGGTCGCGCACGCCGAGCTTCCGGAAAAGCCGGCGAGCGTGGGTCTTGACCGTGTCCTCCGAGAGGTAGAGCTCCCGGCCGATCTGGCCGTTGCTCTTGCCCTGGCTCATGCCGCGCAGCACCTGGAGTTCGCGCTCCGTCAGCTGCACCCCCGGATCGGACGGTTGCCGGGGTGCGGGCACCGAGGTGCTCGCCAGCGTGTGCGCCAGCGCCGCCACCAACTCCGGCCGGGAAGCATCCCAGCGGAGGTAGCCACGGGCGCCGCCGGCGATCGCGGCGGCGATGCTGGCCGCGTCGTCCGGGGCACCGAACACGATCACGTTTGCTTGCGGATGTGCCGAGACGAGCCTTCGGGTGGCCTCGACGCCGTTCGGCACCGCGCGCTGGGTACCCACCAAGACGACGTCGACGGCCTGCCGCGAGAAGCGGGCCAGCAGCTCATCACCGTGCGCAACGCAATCAATTCGACTCACTCCGGGGACAGCAGACATCACACGAGTGAGCCCTTCCCGGACGCTACGTCGGTCATCGCAGATCAGGACCGTCGTCACGGGAACTCCTTCCTGCAGGCGAGTGACGTTCCAACTCCCCTATCGGACGCAGGGGCCAAAACCTTGACACGATCCGGTGCTTAATCCGTCAAGAAATTTTGTGGCAGCCCGATCGGGTGCCGGTTCACTGGAACGGAGCAGGCCGCCGGGACCGGTCCACCCACTGCGCCGGGAAGCCGCCGACCACGCGCCGTACCTGCAGTATTCACCCGATTGCACCCAGTCGTGACTGCAGTTTCGCCCGTCCGCACGAACGCCGTAACCTCACCCACACGGTGGGTGTGTGATTTATGCCACAAAAGGCCTCGCTCAGCCCAGTACGGTCTCGGAAACACGCGCCACAGCCGTCTCCAGCGAATCGAGCAGCTCCACGTGCGCGGGCAGCGCCTGCTGCGCCCACCCGGCGCCCGCCACGAACGCGCGGGCGCGCTGGCGGGTGATCGGGATGTCGTCCAGCACCCGCGACGAGGCGTAGTGCGACTGGTCGGCCCAGAGCACCACGGCGGCCGGGGCGGAACGGCGCACCGCGGCGGCGAGCCCTTCGCGCGGCAGCGCGGCGCCGAACAGCCGGTGGCCGACGCGGTTGGCGGCGAGCGCTGCGGCCAGCGCCACGAGTTCGAGCTCCTGCACTTCGCCGGGCACCGGGGCGAGCACCACCGGGCGCGGATTGAGCGGGGGCGGCGCGGTCGCGATCACCGAGCGCAGCGCGGTGGACGCGCAGTCGACCAGTAACTGCAGGACCTCGATGCCGGAGCCGGACCGCTGCCGCCGCTCGCTGACGGCGCGCAGCACCGGCTGCAGCATGCCCTGCCAGGTCTCCACGACGCCGTCGCTGTCCATCGACTCGATCAGCAGCCGCTGCACGGACCAGGAGTCCAGCGCGAGTGCTGCTCGCCCCAGGCCGCGGGCGCGCGGCCCGGCCCCGGTGAGTTTGAGCCCGCGCCCGCCGGTGTTCGAGCCGCCGGCCAACTCGATGTCGCCGGCGCCGCCGAGCACGCCGGACAGCATCATCGGCCCGTCGCCGGATCCGTCCGGCTGCGTTTGCCGCTCGGTCGCGTCGGGGTATCGCTGCGGCAGCGGCGCGGCGACGGTGCGGGCGTAGCGGGCTGCCTCCATCGGCGAGGCACCGCGCAGCAGCGCGCGTTGCATCTGCTCCAGGCGAGCGATGTCGTCCGGGCCGTAGCGGCGGTGCCGACCGCTGGTGTGATCGCTGGGCCCGAGTCCGTACCGGCGGTCCCAGGTGCGCAGCGTGGCGGGTGCCACACCGAGCCGGCGGGCCACCGCGGCGACGCTGAGCCGCGGCTGATCGTCCGACGCGGCGCCATCCGGACCTTCGACCAGCTCCGGATCGTCGCTCGGGATGGGGGTGTCCTGCCCCTGCACAGGTTCCGGCCGCGTCGTCACGCGGGACATGTTCCGGTTCCGGCCCGTGGAGGGCAAGCCGTCGGGCGTCGATCTTGGTCGGCCAAAGATCACTCCAACGATGAACAGCTTTTGGCTCGATAAGGGTTGAACAAGTTTTGGCGCGGTTCTACGGTCGGATCATGCGAGGCTGCGGCCGCCGGCTGCAGCGGGGAGGGGACCCACCGCTAGGAGGTGGTTTGCGCAATGGCAGACACTCGACGTCTTCCAGGACCGAACGCCGATATCTGGGATTGGCAGATACGGGGCTCCTGTCGAGGCATGGACAGCGCGTACTTCTTTCATCCGGACGGCGAACGCGGCCCGGCACGAGCTCGGCGCGAGGCGAAGGCGAAAGAGGTGTGCCAGCACTGCCCTGTGATCGCGCAGTGCCGGACGCACGCGCTAGCCGTGCAGGAGCCGTACGGCATCTGGGGCGGGCTGTCGGAGTCGGAGCGGGAAGTGATCATCAAGGCGCGCAAGCGCCAGCAGCTGGCGGTCGCGGCCAGCTGACGCGCTTGTGTCGGCCGCCGCGTCGCGGATCGCGGACGGCCGCCGGAGTCGGATGACTACGAGGGGCGTCATTCGGCTCCGGGTAGGACGAAAAGATCGGGGCGGTACCCACGCCGTGGGTACCGCCCCGATCTTCGTGCCGTTCAGCCGGGCCGAGGGCCCGGGCTCACGCGCAATGGCTCAGTGGCCGTGCCCGTGGCCGTGGCCGTGCCCGGCGGCCTCCGGCTGCTCCTCCGGCTTCTCCACGACCGCGCTCTCGGTGGTGATCACCATGCGGGCGATGGAGGCCGCGTTGGCGACCGCGGAGCGGGTCACCTTCAGCGGGTCGACGATGCCGGCCTGCACCAGGTCGCCGTACTCGTCGGTCGCCGCGTTGTAACCGGCGCCCCAGTCCAGGTCGCGGACCTTGGACACCACGACGGCGCCTTCCTGGCCGGCGTTGGCGGCGATCCAGTACAGCGGGGCGTCCAGCGCGCGGCGCACCAGCTGCACGCCGGTGGCCTCGTCACCGGTGAGGCCGAGGTCGTCGGCCAGCACCTTGGCGGCGTGGATCAGGCTCGACCCACCACCGGGGACGCTGCCCTCCTCGGCCGCGGCCTTGGCGGCGGCGACGGCGTCCTCGATGCGGGACTTGCGCTCCTTGAGCTCCGTCTCGGTGGCCGCGCCGACCTTGATCACAGCGACGCCGCCGGACAGCTTGGCCAGCCGCTCCTGCAGCTTCTCGCGGTCCCAGTCGGAGTCGGTGGCCTCGATCTCCTTGCGGATCTGGTCCACGCGGTCCTTGACGCCCTCGGCGCTGCCGCGGCCGTCCACAATGGTCGTGGCGTCCTTGGTCACGGTGACCCGGCGGGCCTCGCCGAGCACCTCCGGACCGGCCTCGGACAGCTTCAGCCCGACCTCCGGCGCGATGACCTGGGCGCCGGTGGCGATCGCCAGGTCGTCCAGGAACGCCTTGCGGCGGTCGCCGAAGAACGGGGCCTTGACCGCGACGACCTTCAGGGTCTTGCGGATCGCGTTGACGGCCAGGGTGGACAGCGCCTCGCCCTCGACGTCCTCGGCGATGATCAGCAGCGGCTTGCCGCCCTGCGCGATCTTCTCCAGCAGCGGCAGCAGGTCCTGCAGGCCGGAGATCTTGTCGCGGTGCAGCAGGATCTGCGCATCCTCCAGCACCGCTTCCTGACGCTCGGCGTCGGTGACGAAGTGCGGGGAGATGAAGCCCTTGTCGAACTGGAGGCCCTCGGTGATCTCCAGCTCGGTGGCCAGCGTCGAGGACTCCTCGATGCTGATCACGCCGTCCTCGCCGACCTTCTCCATCGCCTCGCCGATCAGGGCGCCGATGGACTCGTCCCGGGAGGACACGGTCGCGATCTGGGCGATGTTGTCGCGGCCCTTGACCGGCGTGGCCTTGGCCTTGAGCGCCTCGACGACGGCGTCGGTGGCCGCCTGGACGCCCTTGTTCAGCGACGCCGGGTTGGCGCCCGCGGCCAGGTTGCGCAGGCCCTCGCGGACCAGCGACTGGGCGAGCACGGTGGCGGTGGTGGTGCCGTCGCCGGCGACGTCGTTGGTCTTCGTCGCGACGTTCTTGGCGAGCTGGGCGCCCAGGTTCTCGAACGGGTCGCTCAGCTCGATCTCGCGGGCGATGGTCACGCCGTCGTTGGTGATCTGCGGCCCGCCGAACTGCTTGTCCAGCACGACGTGCCGACCACGCGGCCCGAGGGTGACCTTCACCGCGTCGGCGAGCTGGTTGACGCCGCGCTCCAGCGCGCGCCGGGCCTGCTCGTCGAAGGCGATCTGCTTAGCCATGGTTACAACAGCCCTTCATGGATGCCTTTGGGGTCTTCGCTCTTGTCCTTGAAGCGGCGAAGCCGCTCAGCCCACCTGCGCAACAGGCACCGCCGCCACGCAGAACGAGCCCAGCGAAAGACTCTTGCCCCGGATATGCGACCGCCCCGGGGTCCCGGTCGGGACCGCCGGGGCGGCATTGCTCGCGTGGTGCAGCGTCAGTTGACGACGGCCAGCACGTCGCGGGCGGAGAGGATCAGGTACTCCTCGCCGTTGTACTTGACCTCGGTGCCGCCGTACTTCGAGTAGATGACGACGTCGCCTTCCTTGACATCCACCGGGATGCGGTTGCCCTTGTCGTCGACGCGACCCGGGCCGACGGCCAGAACCTTGCCCTCCTGGGGCTTTTCCTTGGCGGTGTCCGGGATCACGATGCCGGACGCAGTCGTCGTCTCGGCCTCGCTCGCCTGGACCACGATCTTGTCCTCAAGCGGCTTGATGCTCGCCACGGTGTGACCTCCACCTTCTGGGGCCTTCGAAGCGTTGTCTGGGTTAAGACGGCTCCGCGGCTCCCCGCCGTCGCGGGTGCCGGGGCGCTGCGGCGCCGTTCTGCTAGCACTCTACCCATGAGAGTGCCAACGCTCAACAACAACCCTCTTCTCCGGCCTCCCGGCGTGTCGACCGCCCCGGAACGCCGAGCCGGAGCGAGACCGTGAAGGGCTCGGCCGCAACGAATCGACCAGCGATGCAGCCGCCGTCCCGATAGCCGGAAGTCTCCGTCGGACGACAGTCAAGCAGAGTCGGCGGCGCCCGAGCTCGACCATCCAGCAACGCGGGATCCCGGCATCCGCGCGCTCGGCAACGAGGTCGATCAGCGGCGCGCTCCGGCTACCCGGCGGATTCGATTCGGTTCGGACCGTAGCGAACCTGGGCCGCGGGGCCGCCACCTGGGAAGTTGTCACAGACGATCAGCTGTGCGTGATCTTCGCTGGTAGATCGCCATGCGGGAAATGTCACCAATGCCACGAGGTGGTTCACACCAAGGCGGTTCGGTGGCCTAGGTTGCCAGGCATGCCCGCCCTCTCCAAGCCCGCGAACCGCCCCTGGGAGCGCCGCCCCCGACCCGCGCGCCCGCCCGGCCCGCCCGGCCCGCCGACCCGAGCCGGGTGGCGGCCGAAATGACCTCGCGAGCTCACCGCTCCGGCTGGTTGCGGTAGAGCTCGGCGTACCGCTGCGCCCGCTGGGCGCGGATCGCGGCCTGCGCCTCCTCGCGCACCGCCCTGCCCGTACCCATCGGGTAACCGTGCTTGGTGAGCCGGTACTCGCTGGTGTGCTCCAGGTACGACAGCGAGTACCAGAGCGCAAGGATGACCCCGCCGAGCACGGACATCGCCCGGATCCAGAACGGACCGGGCAGCAGCAGGAAGAGCAGTCCCGGGGAGATCTGGACCAGGCTGCGGCCGATGTGCCGCAGCACCCAGGTCCGGCACGTGATGTCGCGCAGGACCCACTCCCGGCACCTGGCCGGCAGCCGTCCGCCGAAGGCGTACCAGATCCACTGCACCGGGTTGGGCCGGATTCGTCCGTCAGCGGCCACGTCCCCTCCTTCGCCGAGCGTCCGAGAACAACCTATATGCTAATCATTAGCACGCTAATGATTAGCGTGATAGCGGGCACCCCGGCCGGAAGGAGACCCCGATGAACCAGATCGACCTCGGCGAGGATCCGCTCACCCTCGATCGCCAGGTGTGCTTCGCGCTGTCCGTCGCCTCGCGCAACGTCATCTCCGTCTACCGACCGCTGCTCGCGCCGCTCGGCCTGACGCACCCGCAGTACCTCGTGATGCTCGCGCTGTGGGAGCAGTCGCCGAGATCGGTGAAGGATCTCTGCGGCGCCCTGCACGCCGACCCCGCGACGTTGTCGCCGCTGCTCAAACGCCTCGAATCGATCGGCTACCTGGAGCGGCGCCGCAGCACCGAGGACGAGCGGCTGCTCGCCGTGGAGCTGACCGGGAAGGGCCGGGAACTCCGGGCGGAGGCCGAGAAGATCCCGTACCGCGTGGTCGAGCTCCTCGGCATGGAGGTCGCCGAGCTGGAGCAGCTCAACGAGGCGCTGAGCAAGGTGATCGCGGCGACCCGCCGCGCCCTCGACGCCGGGTGACGCGCTGGGCCGATCGGTCCGGCAGCGGCTGGGCCGAACGGATTCCGGGGCTTGCTTCGGCCGCCCCATTTCGCCGGGAATTCACCAAACCCTCTTCTGGTGTCGGTACTTTCGTGCGCTCGATCGCGCCACGGTCGAGCCCCGGACGACTCCCGCAGGACACCTGGAGGACACCGATGCCCGATATCCCGTTACCCGGCGGGGTCAGCCGCCGCGCCGTGCTGCTCGGCGGCGCCGCCGCGCTCGGTGCGACCGCCCTCGGCGGCTCCGCGCTGGCCAACGCGCTGTCGCTGCCCGGCGCCGGTACCCGCCGGCTCGCCGACCCGTTCACCCTCGGCGTCGCCTCCGGCGACCCATTGCCGGACGGGGTCGTGCTGTGGACCCGGCTGGCGCCGGAGCCGACCGCCGACGACGGGCTGGGCGGCATGCCCGACAAGGCCGTGCCCGTGCAGTGGGAGGTCGCCACCGACGAGCAGTTCGGCAAGATCGTGCAGAGCGGCGAGGCCCAGGCCGCGCCGGAGCTGGGGCACAGCGTGCACGTCGAGCTGGAGGGCCTGCAGCCCGGCGCGGAGTACTTCTACCGGTTCCGCGCCGAGGGCTCGATCTCGCCGGTCGGCCGCACCCGCACCGCGCCCGCGCCGGACGCGCTCGGCGAGCTGACCATGTGCTTCACCTCCTGCGCGCACTTCGGGCAGGGGTACTTCACCGCGTACCGGCGGATGGCCGAGGACGAGCCGGGGCTGATCCTGCACCTCGGCGACTACCAGTACGAGTACGCCGCCAAGGACGGCGACGTGCGCAAGGTGCTCGGCCCGGAGACCCGCACGCTGGCCAACTACCGGCAGCGCCACGCGCAGTACAAGACCGACCCGGACCTGCAGCTCGCGCACGCGACCGCGCCGTGGCTGGTGGTGTTCGACGATCACGAGGTCGAGAACAACTGGGCCGACGAGACCCCGGAGAAGCCCGACGACGGCTTCCTGGACCGGCGCAAGGTCGCCCTCCAGGCGTACTACGAGAACATGCCGCTGCGCGCGGGCTCGAAGCCCAACGGCATCGACATGCAGCTCTACCGGCGGTACCGCTGGGGATCGCTGGTCAACTTCCACCTGCTCGACACCCGCCAGTACCGCGACGACCAGGCCTGCGGCGACGGCGTGCAGTCCGGCTGCACCGACCGCGAGGACCCGGACCGGTCGATCACCGGCGCCGAGCAGGAGAAGTGGATCATCGACGGGTTCCGCGACACCACCGCCCGCTGGGACGTGCTGGGCCAGCAGGTGTTCTTCTCCAAGATCGACCTGACGCCCGGCGCCGAAGAGGGCTACAACATGGACGCCTGGGACGGCTACGTGGCCAACCGCGACCGGATCGCGGGCGCGATGGCCGACAGCGCGGTCCGCAACGGCGTCGTGCTCACCGGCGACGTGCACCGGCACTGGGCCGCGGAGATCAAGCGGACCCACGACGACCCCGAGTCGCGCGCCGTCGGCACCGAGTTCATCACGACCTCCGTCACCAGCGGCGGGGATGGCAACGACGACGGCAACGGCGACGTGCTCAAGGAGAACCCGCACGTGAAGTTCTACGCCAACCGGCGTGGCTACGTGCGCACCAAGTTCACCGAGGCGGAGCTGCGCGCCGACTACCGGGTGCTGCCGTACGTGTCGAAGAAGGACGCCCCGGCGGAGACCGCGAAGTCGTTCGTGGTCGAGGACGGCAACCCGGTTCTCAACCCGGCCTGACCCCAGACCGTCCACTGGGGACGGTCCGGCGGAGTCGCCCGGTGGCCCATCGCCCCGTGCGTACTTCGTGCTGCTGTAGCCGCACAAAGTACGCACGGGGCGACTTGCGCCGATCGGTTGGCGCGTGGCCGGTCCCGGCCGTTGTCCTCGATGGCACACTTGTCCGGTGCGTGGACTTCGGAAGGGACTCGCTGCGCTGGCCGGGCTCGGGGTCGCGGCGGCGCTGCCCTCGGCATGGGCGCTGGCGCGCAGCGCCCGCCGCATCAGCACGGTCCAGGACGCGCCCGCGACCGAGTACGCGCTGGTGCTCGGCGCGGGAGTGCGCTGGGACGGCCTGCCGAGCCGGATCCTGCAGGGGCGGCTGAACGTGGCGCGGGAGCTGTTCGAGGCGGGCCGGGTCCGGCGCATCATCGTCAGCGGCAGCCCGGAATCCCGCGGGCACAGCGAACCCGTCGTGATGCGGCACCACCTCGTGTCGCACGGGATTCCCGCCTCCGCGGTGGTGCTGGACGAGTCCGGTGTGGACACCTGGTCGTCCTGCCGGCGGGCGGCCGAGGGCTTCGGGCTGCGCGAGGTCACCGTCGTGACCACCCGGTTCCACCTGCGCCGCGCGGTCGCGCTGTGCCGGCGCGCGGGCATCGACGCCCACGGCGTCGGCCACGACGCGGCGGCCGACGGCCTGCGCCGGGTCTCCGCCCGCGGCGCCCGCCGCGAGTTCCTCGCCACCACCAAGGCATTCTGGTGGCGCCGCTGATCACCATCGGTGATCGGCCGTGACGGTGGGCAAGATTCCGGGTGGTGGCAACCCGGGCGGAACTTCGGGCGATATCAGCACATCCTTGCCGAATAGGGGTGTGATCACCGTGCTCGCTCGAAGACTCCGCAGCTGGTTGAGCGCGTGCTGCGTGGCGCTGTTATCCATCGGGTTGCTGGCGGCGTTACCGGCCCGCCGCGCGGAAGCCGCCGTGCCATCCGGTTTCGTCCTCCGCAATCAACCCAGCGGGCAGGCCGCCTTCGACCTGACCGACTTCGCATACCTGCCCGACGGCAGCGTCCTGACCACCGGGAAGAAGGGCACCGTGGCGTGGGTGGCCGCCGACGGCCGCACCAGGACCATCGCGGCCCTGCCCGTCGAACCGGCCCAGGACCTGGGGCTGACCGGGCTCGCGGTGGCCGCCGACTACGCCACCTCGCGGCACGTCTACCTGGCCCGCTCGGTCCCCGGCGGCACCGGCGGCTACCTGCTGCGGCTCGCGCGCTGGACCGTCACCGGCGCGCCGGAACCGACCGGCCTCGCCGACGAACAGGTGCTCTTCGAGTTCCGCAGCCCCTATGCGGTGCACGGCATGACCGGGATCGTCGCGGCCGACGACGGCACCCTGTGGGTGTCCGTCGGTGACCTCTCCGACTTCACCCGCACCGACCGGAACGCGTTGCGGGCCATGGACATCGACGCACCCAACGGCAAGGTCCTGCACGTCACCGCCACCGGCGACGGCGTGCCCGGCAACCCCTACTTCCAGGCGTCGAACCCCTCGTCGTGGCGCAGCCGGGTGTACGCCAGCGGGTTCCGCAGCCCGTTCCGGCTGTCGCTGGACCCCGGCACCGGCACGCCGATCGTCGGCGACGTCGGCTACAACACCTGGGAGGAGGTCGACCTCGTCCGGCCCGGCCAGAACTACAAGTGGCCCTGCTGGGAGGGGAACCACCGGACCCCGGGCTACGACGACCTGCCCGAATGCGCGTCCGTGGTGAACACCCCGCCGCTGTGGGAGTACCACCACGGCGGCGGCGCCGACCAGGGCAACAGCGTCACCGGCGGCATCATCTACCGGGGCGAGAGCTACCCGGAGGCCTACCGCGGCGCGTACTTCTTCGGCGACTACACCACGAAGAAGCTGTGGACGCTGCGCTTCGACGCGCAGGGGAAGCTGGTGCGGGCGCCGGAGAACCCGCCGTTCGGCGGCGACATCGGCGGGCTGGTGAAGTTCGCGGCCGCACCCAACGGCGACGTCGTCTTCGCCGACATCTACTCCGGCACGCTGCGGCGGCTCAGCTACCCGCAGGGCAACTCCGCGCCGGTGGCCGAGGCCGAGATCAGCACCGATCCGGCGACCCGCACCGTCACCTTCGACGGGTCGAGATCGCAGGACTTCGACGGCGATCCGCTGACCTACCGCTGGGACTTCGGCGACGGCACGACCGGCTCCGGCGCGCGCACCAGCCACACCTACCCGGACGGCGACCGGTTCACCGCGCGGCTGACCGCGACCGACCCGCTCGGCGCGTCCGGCAGCGTCGACCTGCTGGTCGCGCCGGCGAACCACTCCCCCCAGCTGGCGCTGACGACGCCCGGCGGGCGGACCTTCGCCGTCGGCGAGACCGTGTCCCTCACCGCGCGGGCCACCGACGCCGAGGACGGCACGACGCCGATCACCTGGGCCAGCGCCGAGGTGCACTGCCCGGAGGAGGCGACCTGCCACCGCCACCCGGGGGCCGGCGGCACCGGCGAATCGTTCCAGGTCGCGTTCACCGATCACCCGGACTCGCGGATGGAGATCACCGCCACCACGACCGACAGCGCCGGGGTGCGCAGCAGCGAGACCTACGCGGCCATGCCGCGCGAACACCTGCTCACGCTGACCAGCAACGTGCCCGCCGTGCTGCAGATCCCCGCGGAGGGAGGGCGGAGCTCGGCGATGGTCACCGAAGGCGCCTCCTTCGACGTGATCGCGGCGGCGACCGCGACCGACGGCGTGGCGACCTTCGCCGGCTGGACCGACGACGTCGGTGTCCGGTCGCGGGTGCTGACCATGGGCGCCGGCGACCTGACGCTCGCGGCGCGGTACGCCACGCCGATCGACCGGCGCTACGAAGCCGAACCGCATCTGCGGAACCTGCTCGGGCAGCCCACCGGGCCGGAGATCGCCGAGGACGGCATCCGCTACCGCGGCTACGAGCGCGGGCGGCTGTACTGGACCGCGCAGACCGGCGTGCACTACGTCTACGGCGGGAACCTCGCGAAGTACCTGCAACTCGGCGGGCACGGCAGGTTCGGCCCGCCGACCACGGACGAACTGTCCACATCGGACGGCATCGGCCGGTACAACCACTTCGTCGGGGTGACCGCGGGCTTCCCGGCCTCGATCTACTGGAGCCCGGACACCGGATCGCACGCGGTGTGGGGCGCGATCCGGCAGAACTGGGCGGCGAACGGCTGGGAGCAGGGCCCGCTCGGTTACCCGACGACCGACGAGGTGACCACGCCGGACGGGGTGGGGCGGTACAACCACTTCTCCAAGGCGGGCTCGATCTACTGGAAGCCGGGCTCCGGGGCGCATGCGATCTGGGGCGCGATCCGGGTGACCTGGTCGCAGCTGGGCTGGGAGCTCGGGCCGCTCGGCTACCCGACGACCGACGAGCTCACCACGCCGGACGGAGTGGGGCGCTACAACCACTTCTCCAAGGCGGCGTCGGTCTACTGGACGCCGGGCACCGGAGCGCACGAGGTGTACGGCCGGATCCGCGAACGCTGGTCCGCGCTCGGCTGGGAACGCTCGTACCTGGGCTACCCGAAGACCGGGGAGTTCGCGATCTCCGGCGGTCGCCGCAACGACTTCGAGCACGGCTACGTCGAGTGGCGAGCGGCCACCGGCACGACGATCGACCGGAGGTACTGAACCATTGGTCTGGCCGCAGTTTCAATTGAAACTGCGGCCAGACCGGACGATGCGCGCCGTCTCAGGGGGTCGCAGTTTCAATTGAAACTGTGATCCCCCTGGACGACGACGATGCCGACCGGGCACCGGGTCCGGGGGTCCGGGGGTCCGGGGGTCCGGGGGTCCGGGGGTCCGGGGGTCCGGGGGTCCGGGGGTCCGCAATTTCAATGGAAATCAGAGAACGGATGTAGGAGGTAAAAAAGGTAGAAGGAAAAAAAGGGGGGAAG
>NZ_JBFAIN010000070.1:0-21165 GCF_040654735.1 Saccharopolyspora sp. NPDC050642
ATCCATCTACCAGGAGCTTCACCATTTCACCCGCAACGACACACCCCACCAGCCCTGACCCGCAAAGATCAGGATGAAAAAGGCTCAATGGAAATTGCGGCAGTCATCCACAGCCTCCGGCGTGTCGTGCGCCCGACACGCCGGAGGTGTGCAGTTTCAATTGAAACTGCGGGACATCGGAATCCGGGACATCAGCCTGCGGACGTAAGCCTGCGGATGTCAGGCGGCGGCGTTGCCCAGGGTCATCAGCAGTCGGTTGTCCCAGGTGAACATCGCCGAGACCGCGACGAGGTCGCGGACGTCGTCGGCGCTGAGGCCGACGGCGTGCAAGCGGCGGATGTCGGCGGCGGACAGCGCCGCCGGGGTGGGGGCGAGGGCACCTGCGGTGTCGACGATGGCGCGCCGGCGCGGATCCGCCACCGCCGCCGGGCCCGCCTCCGCCAGTGCCACGGCGGTGATCTGGTCGCCCGACAACTGCACCTGGCGGCGGCCGTGCACCCCGGCGCAGTACTCGCAGCCGGTGATCAGCGACGTAGCCAGCGCGGCCAGCTCGCGGTCGGCCGGGTCGAGCGCGCCGGAGCCGCTCATGATCGCGTTGTGCAGCGCGGTGCGCTCCGCCAGCAACTCCGGATCGTGCCGCAGCGTCAAGTAGAACGGCGACCACTGCGCCCCGGCGGACTCCTCCGGCGCATCCGCCTGATCGACCCACGGAACCCAGCGCAGCGCCCGGAACGCGTCGGCGGGGGCGGGGAGTTCGCAGCCGTCGGCGGTGGCCCCGGCCTCGATGGAGTTCACCGGGCCGTCGGGAACCGGCCCGTCCCCGGCCTCCTCGACGAGCGACAACCCGAGCAGCAACCGGACCCGGTAGCTGACGTACGCGACGATCTGCGCCGCGGCCACCACCTGCGCGGAGCTGAACCCGTGCTCCCGCAGCGCGGTGATCTCGTCGAATCCCGCATCGGCCGGGTCCAGCGCGACCTGCTCGCAGTGCGCGAGCAACGCTTGCAGCGCCTCCGGAAGTTCGGACCAGCGCTCGACGTCGAGGACCACCTCGGCGGCGCCGTCCCCGGCCAGCGAATCGAGCTGCGCGGCCAGCTCGTCCGCGTACTCCTGGTGTTCGTTGACCAGCGCGACGCGCAACGCGATCCGGGCCCGATCGGCGTGGCTGAGCACGGATTCGTCGGCCGGGCGCAGCACAGCGGCATCAACGCTCGCGGTCAACTCGCGCACGTCCGGCCGCAGCACGGCCAACGCCTCTTCGGTCCGGCTGACGCGCTCGCTGCCGACGATCGTCATAAGCATCCCATCCGCTAGAACGGCTTCTCCCGCAATAGTTTTCCATTGCGCGCTCCAGCGGTGATCCCGGGTTGTCAGCCGGGGAGGTTCAGCTGCCAGGAGACGCCGAAGCGGTCGTTCACCCAGCCGAACTTGGGGCTGAAGCCGTAGGAGCCCAGCGGCATCAGCGCCGCGCCGCCCTCGACGAGCGCCGCGTAGGCGCCGTCGAGCTCGGCTTCCGTGCGGCAGTTGACGAACAGCGACATCGACGGTGTGAAGGTGAAGGCGTGCGACACGTGGCTGTCGATGCACATGAACTGCTGGCCGAGGATCGTGAACGTGGCGAGCTGCACGGTTCCCTCGTCGCCCGGACCGTCGGCGCCGTAGCGGGTGATGTCGAGGATCTCGCCGTCCTCGAACAGCGAGGTGTAGAAGTTCATCGCCTCCTCCGCCTTGCCCTCGAACATCAGGAACGTCGAGATCCGCGGGGAATCCGGGCTGGTCATCGTGGCTGCTCCCTCGAATGCCGGTTTCGCGCCGCAATCTAACGTCCGCTCCGGTCACCCGCACGCCGCGAGGAACGGTCAGCCGGCTTGCGGGACCGCGTGCCGGGCCGTCTCGCGGGCCGGGGCGAGCAGGGCCGCGACCGCCAGGGCGCCGAGCGCGGTCACCGCGGCGATCGCCCAGAGCAGGACCTGCCAGGCGTCGCTCAGCTGGACGGCCAGGAAGTCGTGCTGCGCGGCGGCCAGCTCGCCCGTCGCAACCTTCCCGGCCTGGTCGCCGACGCGGCTGGTCAGCAGGCTGATCAGCACCGAACCGAACAGCGCGAGCACCAGCGTCTGGGAGCCGCCGCGGATCGTGTTCAGCAGGCCCGCCGCCATGCCGGTCCGGGACTGGGCGACCTGGTTCATCGCCTGCGCGTCGATGAGGCCGGTGGCCAGGCCGATCCCGACGCCGACCGTCAGCAGCGGGCCGAGCAGCGCGCCCGCGCCGATCCCGGGGTGCAGCACGGTCAGCCAGGCGTTGCCCGCCGCGATCAGCAACAGCCCGGCGGTGATCAGCGCGCGCGGAGAGACGCCCCGGTTGACCAGCCGCCCGCCGAGCAACGGCATGAACAGCGTCGGCGCCGTCGACATCAGCATGATCAGCCCGGCGTCCCGCGCCGACATCCCGTTCGCGCCCTGCAGGAACGTGGGCAGGTACGACATCATCCCGCCGAAGCCCAGCACCATCACGACGCCCGAGGTGAGCCAGCCGACGAACCGCCGGTTGCGCAGCAGGGTCAGGTCCAGCACCGGATGCGCGCTGCGCCGTTGGACGGCCGCGAACAGCGCCAGCAGCGCGGCGCCCGCGGCGAGCAGGCCCAGCACCAGCGGGCTCGTCCAGCCGGCCCGCGAGCTCTGGGTGATCGCGAACATCACCGAGGCGAGCCCGGCGATGAAGGTCACCGCGCCGCCCCAGTCCACCCGCGGGCGCCGGTCGGCCCGCGACTCGGCCATCGCGAAAGTGCCTGCCAGCAAGAGAAATCCGGCGGCCGCGAAGGTGCCGAAGGTCGCGCGCCAGCCGAGCGCGCCGACCAGCCAGCCCGCCAGCGTCGGGCCGATCGCCATGCCCAGGCCCGCGGTCGTGCCCATCGCGGCGAACGCCCTGGTCCGCTCGGTCCCGGTGAACGTGGACGCGAGGATCGCGCCGCCGCCCGCCATCACGCCCGCCGCCCCGACGCCGGTGAGCGTGCGGGCCACGTCCAGCACCAGGATTCCCGGAGTGAGCGCGGCGGCCAGGCTGCCGAGCGCGTAGACCGCGGCGCCGACCCGGTAGATCCGGCGCCTGCCGAACAGGTCCCCGGTCGAGCCGGCGACGAGCATGAACGACGAGGCCGTGAGGAAGTAGCCGGTCACCACCCACTGCAGGGCGCCGCCGGAGGCGTCGAGCGAGGCGCCGATCTGGGGCAGCGCCACGGTCGTGCCGGACATCGACATCGGCAGGACCAGGTAGCCCAGCAGCACGACCACCAGGGTGAGCTTGTCCTGCACGGGAGAGCTCCGGGGGATCATGCGGCGTACGGTTCGGCGGCGCGGGCGGCGCGCAGGGCGCGCGCCCACCAGGTGAGCTGGCCGAGCATGCCCTTGGCGGCCTCGTTGCAGCCCTCGTCGATCGGGGCGCCGGTCTCGTCGAAGCGCTCCCAGGCGTTGTGGAAGCTGACCGTTTCGCGGACGGTCGTGGCGTGCAGTTCGGCGAAGACCAGCCGCAGCTGCTCGACGGCGCGCAGGCCGCCGCCCATCCCGCCGTAGGAGACGAAACCGACCGGCTTCGCCTGCCACTCCTCGCGGTAGAGGTCGATCGCGTGCTTCAGCACGGCCGGGAAGCTGTGGTTGTACTCGGGGGTCACGACGACGTAGGCGTCGGCGGCGGCCAGCCGCCCGGCCAGCTCGACGACGGGCTGGGCGCCGAAGTCGAGGGTGGCGGGCAGGTCGGTCTCGGCCAGGTCGATGACGTCGACGTCCAGGCCGCCGAACTCCCGGGCCTGCCGGGTGAACCAGTTGCCGACGGTCGGGCCGAAGCGGCCCTCGCGGTTGGTCCCGATGATCACGGCCAGGCGCAGTGCGGACATCTTTCGCTCCTCGTGGATCGGCGTTCCGGTGGGCTCCGGAAGCGGCGCAGTGGTAAAGTACAACATGTAATGCACTTAATGCAATGATCGTTGTACTTTGACGGAAAGGGTATTGATGAGCAGGGAAAACGTCTCGCGTCGCGGCTCGGAGAAGCGCCGGGCGATCATCGACGGGGCCCGCGAGGTGTTCGGCCGGGACGGCTACGCGCGCGCCAGCATCGACACGATCGCCAAGGCGGCCGAGGTGTCGACCCGCACCATCTACAACCACTTCGCGGACAAGGGCGAGCTGTTCCGCGAGGTCATCCTGGAAAGCGCGGCGGCGGTCCGGGACGCGCAGCTGGCCGACCTCGACCGGCACCTAGGCAAGATCGTCGACCTGCGGTCGGACCTGATCGGCCTCGGGCGCGACTTCACCGCCGTGATGCCCGAGTTCGAGGCACATTTCTTCCTGGTGCGGCAGATCAACGCCGACGTCGGGCACATCCCGGCGGAGGTGGTGGAGGAGTGGCAGGCGGCCGGCCCGAGGCAGGTGCAGGCCGATCTGGCCCGGCGGCTGGCGGAGCTGAGCGACAGGGGGCTGCTGGAGATCGACGACCCGCAGCGGGCGGCGGTGCACTTCGTGCTCCTGGTCGCCGGGGAGGTGCAGAGCCTGACCTTCTGGGGCGCGCGCTCGATCGACGAGGACGAGGTCGAGGCCATCGTCGCGGCTGGCGTCGAGGTGTTCCTGCGCGCCTACCGCCCTCAGTAGGGCGAGCGCATCCGGCGCCGCTGCACCGTCGGAATCGGGGAGCTGTTCCGGTCTGAGCCGCCCACTGCCTTCGCGCTGGCGCCCGGGTCGATACGCTTTGAACATGGAGCGCGATCCGGTCGACAGCCTGCTGCCAGAACTGGCGGAGTGGGCCGATAAGCAGGCACAACCGGTGCAGGGGAACAGCAACGACGCCGAGATCCTGCTCCGGCTGCTGTACGAGCACGTCGGCCTGCCCGAACTCGGCGAGCTGCGTCCGGACGATCTCGACGAGCTGCTGCTGGAGCAGTTCCCCGCCAAGGTCGCAGTCGAGGAGGACGAGGACCTGACCGAGGTGCTCGCGACGCTCCGCGAACTGCTGACCTTCGCCGGCGACACCGGCCGGATCGAGCCGGCGCTGGTGGACGACCTGCGGCGGAAGGTCGACGAGATCGAGCCGCGGTTCGCCGAGGTCGCGATGGCCCCGCCCGGCGAGCAGCCCTACGACCTCCGGACGGAGCTCGGGCTGCCGGACCGGCTGCCGCCGCTGCGGTTGCCGTCGGACGAGGAGCTCGCCGCCGCGGCGCGGCAGAGCCCGCTGCTGGACCGGGCCCGGCGGTTGGCGGTCCGCACGGTCGCCTGCCCGATCAAGGCCGGTGCGCTGAGCACCGCCGACGCCATCGCAGCCGCCGAGGCGCTCGGCTTCGCGGTTCCGGACGCGGTGGAGGGCATGGCGGACATCCCGGAGCTGGAGCGGCTGTGGGAGTGGGCGGCCGAGCTGGAATTCATCGGCCCCTCAACGGAAATCGTCGAGGTCGGCCCCAGCGTCGACGACTGGCCGGACGGCGACGACCAAGCGGTGCTGGACGTCTGGGCGGACGCCTTGGGGCTGCTGCTGGAGGAGATCTTCCAGGACGAGTGCGCGGACCTCGACCTCGAGGACGTCGCCTACTACGCGATGGTGTCGCTGTTCCTGGCCCGCGGCGAAGGCGCGCCCGTCGCCGAGCTGCGCGACATGATCCGCGAGATCGCCGTGGACGAGACCACTTCCGACGGCGCGTGGGACAACTGGGTCGCGACCTGCGGCGATCCGGCGGAACGGCTGCTGGCGGTCCTCGCCGACCTGGGTGCGGTGACGGTGGAAGGGGGCGTCGCCCGCCTCACCCCGCTCGGCCAGTACACCTTCGGCGGCGCGTTGACCGACGGCGGCGTCGAGGTTCCGCTGCTGCCGCCGGTCGAGGAGATGGCCGCCTTCGACCTGGTGGACTTCGCCAAGGGCGCGACCGACGAGGAGCTGGACGCGGAAACCGACGCCTGGTTCGAGGCGCGCGGAGCCGTCGCCGCCACCGACGACCTGCTGACCGCCGCCGCGGAAGGCGAGGCGGAAGACCGGATGATCGCGGTCTCCATCGCGGCGCCGCACGCCGCGACCGCGACACAGCGGTGGCGGGAGGCGCTGGACGAGCCGATGCTCCGGCCTTACGCGAAGGTGACGCTGCACCAGCTGAATCCGTCCGAGGAGCTCGAATCGACGGTGGCCGACGCGGCGCGGTTGCTCACCGACATGCTCGCGGCCGCGCTCGACTCGGTCGACCCGGAGGAGCTTCCCGACGTGCTCGCGGAGACCGTGCCCGCCGGGCAGGAGCCGGCGATCTTCGAGGAGATGTGGCGCCTGGACCACCCGGACGTCCGCGAGGTCCTGGCCCTGATCGGCGCCCAGCACCCGGACAAGAAGATCGCCAAGGCGGCCCGCAAGGCGGGCTTCAAGATCGCCCCCGAGGAGTGATCCTCGGCCTCCGGTGAGCGACGGGCCCGTGCGTGTTTTGTGTTGCTACAGCAGCACAAAACACGCACGGGACCTGAGTCCGCTGTCGTGGGGTTTACCCGGCGGCG
This sequence comes from Saccharopolyspora sp. NPDC050642, assembly GCF_040654735.1. Classification (NCBI taxonomy): domain Bacteria; kingdom Bacillati; phylum Actinomycetota; class Actinomycetes; order Pseudonocardiales; family Pseudonocardiaceae; genus Saccharopolyspora; species Saccharopolyspora sp. NPDC050642. Next base: position 6,510 of record NZ_JBFAIN010000070.1, read on the forward strand.
GGAGTGGGGCGGTAGCACAGACGGACCACGCCCGAGGGGAAGGTCGTCGTGTTGACGAGTTCCAGCCGGACCGGGCCGAGGTCGTCGAAGATCCGCGGCCCGGTCGCCCACAGGTAGGGGCTGACGTTGAACCAGAGCTCGTCGACGAGGTCGTGGGCGATGAGGTCTCGGGTCAGCTCACCGGCGGAGGGGGCGATCAGGTTGCCGTCGTGTTCGTCCTTGAGGCGGCGCACGCTCTCGGCGAGGTCGCCGTCGATCAGGGTGGCGTTCCACTCCAGCGGGCCGGTCAGCGACCGGGACGCGACGTACTTGGGCATGCCGTTCATCCGGGCCGCGTACGCCTCGAAGCCGGGGACGTCGGCGAGCTGGGGCCAGGCGGTGGACAATCCCTCGAAGGTCTTGCGCCCGAGCACCATGGCGTCGGCCGCCTGCCACATCTCCAGCCCGGCCTGCATGCTGTCGGGATCGGTGACCAGCCACCCCTGCGGCTGGGGTGCCGGTGCTTCGAAGGCGCCGTTGACGGTCATGGCGACGTTGATGATCAGTCGTCCCACGAGGAGCTCCTTGTGTCGGTGTCGTGCTCGGTGAGGGTCGCCGCGAGCTTGTCGAGGCACTGGCCGAAGCCGATCTCGATGCCTGCGATGAAGTCGGCGGAGTAGACGGTGCTGTTGGCGATCCGCCAGTGGGCGTCGAGCTCCGTGCCGGTGTCGGTGGACCGGAGGCGCAGGTCGACGTGCGCGGTGAAGGCGAGGCCGCCGTCGGGGAGCAGCGGGGAGAGCCGGTAGGTGAGGCGCTCATCGGGGCGCACTTCTTCGACGACTCCCTCCGCGCGTCCGGCGACCGGGTCCGAGTCGCCGGTGTCCTCGACGTCGCGGTACTCCTGGACGATCCGCCCGCCCGGTCGCGCCTCGAAGACGAGCTCGGAGACGCGCAGGTCGTCGGGTACCCACCAGCGGGCGAGCAGTGCGGGATCGGTCAGGTGGCGCCAGACCAGCTCGGGACGCCCCGCCAGCGACCGGTGAAACCCGAACGAGCGGCCGTCGGCCCACCCTGAATCCTCGGCGGCGCGCCGTTCCGCGTCGAGGCTGGCCCCGTAGCGGTCGTAGGTCTCGCGCGATCCACCGACCTGGTCCGCGGCGTCGGCGAGCCGGTTCAGCGCGGCCGCCAGCTCTCGCAACGGGCCGGGCCGGAGCGCGTAGATGCGGCGCTGGCCGGTGCGCTGGGAGGTGACGACGCCGGCGCGCTCCAGGGTCTGCAGGTGCTTGGTCGTCTGCGGCTGGCGGGCCTCGGCGAGCTGGGCCAGGACGCCGACCGAGCGGGGCCGCTCGGCCAACAGGCTCACGAGTCGCCAGCGGGCCGGATCGGCCAGTGCGGCGAGGAATGCTGCGTCCATGGGCAGAAGTATTCGCCATGGAGAATGTTCGTGTCAAGGAATACTTCGCAGGCCGGCCCGTGCGTGTTTTGTGCTGCCATGACAGCGCACCGCACGCACGGGTCCTGACCAGCTGATATTCCGCGCCTAGGCGGCTGCGAGGAGGATCTTGCGGAAGTCGTCCGGGGCGTCGGCGACGATGTTGTGCCCGATCGGCAGCGACCGGACGTGCCACGCCGGATCGTTCCGCAGGCGCTCGTAGGTCGAGGCGAACGGGGTGTGCTCGAACTCGGAGCAGAACACGTACTCGCGGCGCGGAATCCGGTCCAGCGCGCCGGTGAGCCGAATGCCCTGCACCAGCGTGGCCAGCGGATGCGGCGTCGCTCGCGGGCTCAGCACTGGCAGCGGCGCGACCGAGAAGCCGTCGCCCGCCGAGCCGCCGATGTACCACTGGTGCCAGTGGTCGTCGGTCAGCGACATCACCGAATCGCCGTCCTGCGGCACGAAGGCGTCGACGTAGACCAGCGACGCGATCCGCTCCGGCACCCGGTCGGCGGCCCCGGTGATCACCATCCCGCCATAGCTGTGTCCGCACAGGACGACATCGCGCAGGTCCTCCTGCTCCAGCAGGCGCACCACGTCGTCGATGTGCGTGTCCAGGTTGACCGAGCCGGTCGGCGCGGCCTGCGGGCCGAGACCGGTCAGCGTCACGGGGTACGCCCGGTGCCCCTCGTCGCGCAGCTCCGCGGCCAGCGGCTCGTACCACCAGCCGCCGTGGCAGGCACCGGGAACCAGCACGTAGATCGCCATGTCACGTCTCCTTCGAGGTCGTCGTGACAACAACCCTAGGAGCCGTTTAGGACAGTTCCTGTCCGCATGGAAACCTTCTTTGGGGGTGAGTGAACGGCCTGTTCGCCTCGATAGGCGGCGCGAACGGGCCGTTCGCTCACGACGACGTGCCGAACCACCCCGGAACGTCGAGGCGGAACGTCTCCGCCGGCGTCATGCTGCGCAGGTCCGCCTCCAGCTCCCGAAGTCGCTGCGCGCCAAGGGTTTTCGCCCACTGCGACCGGAGCGCTTCGAAGATCGCCGCCGAGCGGGCGAGCACGTCGACCCCTCGGTCGGTGAGCCGGATCAGCTTCCGCCGCGCATCCGCCGCGTCATCGGCCCGCTCGACGTAGCCGAGGCTCGCCAGGCGGTCCACCGTCTTGCCCGCGGCCTGCTTGGAGATGCCGAGCCTGCGGCCCAGCTCGCTGGCCGTCGCGCCGTCGCGCCCGATCGCCTGCAGGGCGAATCCGTGCGCCGGGCGCACCTCGGGATGTCCCTGCGCGGCCAGTTCGGCGTGCAGCTGGTCGATCAGCGAGCGGAACCCCGCGAACAGCAGCAGGGGCAGCTCGAATCCGTGTGCCTCAGTCGTTGCCATATTCGACAACCTGGTTTACCTTTTCGACAACCATGTTGTCGATTCTAGGCGCCGAAGGGCGCCACCTGGAACGGGGGAACATGTTCACCGACCACACGGTGGAGTCCGCGCCCGCGGAGTCGCGGCGGGCCATGGCAGCCACCGCCAAGCGCCTCGGCCACCTGCCGGCGGCGATCGGGCGGCTCGCCGAGTCGCCGCACCTGCTCGACGGATTCCTCAAGCTCAGCGCCATGTTCGAGGCGACCACGCTGGACCCGCTCGCCCGCGAGACCGTGGTCCTCACGATCGCCACCCGCAACGAGTGCCACCTCTGCGTCGCGATGCACACGGCCAAGCTGACCACCATGGGCGCGAGTCCCGGGACCATCGCCGCGCTGCGCGACGGAGAACCGCTGGACGATCCGCGCCTGGAGGCGATCCGGGAGTTCGCGATCCAGGTGGTGGAGCGGGCCGGGGCAGTGGAACCCGAAGCGCTGCAAGCATTCCTGGCGCATGGCTACACGACCCGCAACGCGCTCGAAGTGGTCCTCGGCATCGGCGCTTACACGATGTCCACGCTGGCCAACCGGCTGGTCGACGCGCCGCTCGACGAGTGGCTCGAACCCTTCGCGTGGCCGGGGCTCAGCGGGTCAGCAGCGAGGTGACCTTCACCGCGGTGCTGTTGATCCACACGTCCGAGTACTCCACGGCCTGGCCGTCGCGGGTGTAGGTCACCTGCTCCAGGTACAGCACCGGCGTGCCCGCCGGGACCTCCAAGGCCTCCGCGACGTCCTCGCGGGCGGGTTCGGCGCTGAAGGTCCGCCGGCCCTCGGCGACCGGCAATCCGTAGGACTCCTCCAGCACGTCGAACAGCGAATGCCGCTCGAAGTCGACGTTCTCGATGCCGGGGCAGAGGTCCGCGCGCACCCAGTTGACCAGGTACGCGAGCGACCCCTGCGCGCCCCGGAAGATCCGGACCAGCTTGAGCCCGGGCGTGCCGGGCGGCGCGCCGAGGAGGGCCTGCACGGTCATCTGCAGGCCCTCCAACCGGGCGCCGATCACCTGGACGTCCAGCGCGTACCCCTGCGCGCGGAAGTCCTCCGACAGCGAGTGCAGCCGCTGCGCGATCCGCGGCTCCAGCACGCCCGCGGTGACGAACGTGCCGCGGCCGCGGGTCTGCGTGAGCAGCCCCTCCTCGATGAGGACGGCCAGCGCCTTCCGCAACGTTCCGCGGCTGACCCCCAGCTGCTCCGCGAGCGCGGGCTCCGGCGGCAGCTTGTAGTGCGCCGGCCACTGTCCACTGAGGATGTCATCGCGGAACACCGCCGCGATCTGCACGTGCAGCGGCTCGGGTGCGTCGCGCGAGATGCGCGACGCGTCGGTCTCCGTCACCTGACCCCCCGGTGTTGCGCGCCTTCGACGATCACGACTCAGTATGACGAAGCGGCCGCGCCGCCCGTGACGATCGCGATGCCGGCGCTCGTGCCCAGCAGCGACGCGCCCGCGTCGAGCAGCGAAACCGCCTGCTCGACGGTCTTGATCCCGCCCGAGGCCTTGACCGCGACGCCCGGCCGGGCGCGTTCGACCAGGTAGGCGATGCTGTCCGGGTTGGCGATCTCGACCGCCCCGCTGCTGGCGTTCTTCAGGTAGGCCGCCCCGGCGTCCATCGCCAGCTCGACCGCGCGCTCCCGCTCGGCGGCGGTGAACTTCGGCAGCTCCAGCATGACCTTCACGGGAATCCCGGCGGCTTCCACCACGGCGGCGATGTCGTCCCGGAACTCCTGCTCCATGCCGCTGCGCAGCCAGCCGACCTGCACGCCCATGTCCAGCTGGTCGGCGCCGGCCTCGGCGATGGCACGAGCCTCGGCGGCCTTGCCTGCGGAGGTCATCGAGCCGACGGTGGGGAAGTCCAGGGCGCTGGCGACCTGCACGCCGGTGCCGCGCAGCCGCTCGGCGACCAGCGGAACCCACGACGCCGGGACCATCGCGGCGTTGAAGCCGAAGCGCACGGCCTCCTCGCAGTGCCGGATCATGTCGTCGCGCGTGATGCCGATGTCGATGGCGGTGTGCTGGATGAACGGTGCGAGGGAAGCCGGTTGGTCGGCCGAGTAACTGGGCACGTCGATCACCTTTCGTCGAGCGAGTGTTTCAACGGTGGTTTGCGTAGCGGTGCGGGTGGCGGAACCTCAGCGGCCTTCTCGACTCCGGGATCCCCGACTTATGTATGTCCAATACGCGGCGCTGGGGCTGTCCTCGCGAGAAGACCGCTGAGAACCCGCGGCGGTGCGAGCTGAGTCCCACACCGCAAGCGGCTGCCGCCGCTTATAAAGCAAGGCCTAGATCTTCGGAGTGGGGCAGGCCGGGGATCACCTCGTGGTGGGCGACGGCGAACGCCCCGGCCGCGGCGGCGTAGCGGGCGGCGCGGCGCAGGTCCCAGCCGCGGCACCACGCGACGGCGAAGGCGGCGTTGAACGCGTCGCCCGCGCCGGTGGTGTCCACGACGCGAGCCGCCCGAACCGGCGGGATGTGCGTGCGATCGGTGCCGTCGTCCACGTAGGCGCCGTCGGTTCCGCAGGTCAGCGCGATGGTCGAGGAGAACCGCTCGCGCAGCGCGTCCAGCAGGGCGTCCGGGTCGGTGGTGTCCAGGCCGGTCAGCACCTGGGCCTCGGTGAGGTTCGGGGTGAGGAGGTCGACCAGGTCCGCGGCGTCCTGCGGCAGGTCGCGGGCCGGGGCCGGGTTGAACAGGACCCGGGTGCCGCGGTCGGCGGCGGTCCGCACCGCGGAAACGACCACGTCGGCGGGGATCTCGTTGCAGACCATCAGCAGGTCGGCGGCGGCGATGACGTCGGCGAAGCCGTCGACGTGCGTCGGGCGGAGCAGGTCGAGGGCGCCGGGCGCGACGATGATCCGGTTCTCGCCGTCGTCCTCGACGAGGATCACGCCGGTCATGGTCGACGCGTCGACGGTGACGACGGCGCTCGCGTCCACGCCCTCGTGCCGCCACAGCTCGCGGCCCTGCGCGCCGAGCACGTCGTCGCCGATCGCGGTCAGCAGCGAGACTTCCGCGCCCAGCCGCGCGGCGCCGATGGCCTGGTTCGACCCCTTGCCGCCGGGGCCGAGCGAGAAGGCGGCCCCGCCGAGCGTCTCCCCGCGCCCCGGCATCCGGCTGGTGCGCATGGTCATTCCCGTGCCGTAGCTGCCGACAACCGCGATCCGCATGACACCTCCCTGGTATGTACAAAAGTGTACATATGTGAGTCCGGTAGACCCCGATTGACGCGTCAACAGGGCAGACTTACAGTACATCCGGCTTTGCCAAGTGAACAAAGACGTGAACAATGGCCGCACTGGAGACGTCATGCCTGAGCGCATCCCACTGGTGATCGACACCGACACGGCGCAGGACGACTGCATCGCCCTGCTCGCGGGCCTGCTCGACCCCCGAGCCGACCTGCGCGCCGTGACGATGGTCGCCGGCAACGTCGACTTCGGCCACCAGGTCCGCAACGCCTACCTGACCTGCAACGTCGCCGGACGGCTCGGCGAGGTCCCGATCCACCTCGGCTGCCGCCGCCCGATGGTCCGGGCATGGGAGAGCGCGGAGAACGTGCACGGCGACGGCGCGGGCGGCCTGGCGATGGACATGACGGACTGCGACCCGGAGCCCGAGCACGCGGTGGACGCGCTGCTCCGGCTGGCCGCGGAGAACCCCGGCGAGCTGTCGATCGTCGCGATCGGCCCGCTGACCAACATCGCGACGGCCGTCGTGAAGGACCCGGACTTCGTCCGGAACGTCAAAACCCTCTACGTGATGGGCGGTTCCAACAACGCCCGCGGCAACATCACCGCAGCGGCGGAGTTCAACTTCTACGTCGATCCCGAGGCGGCGAAGACGGTGTTCGCGGCGGGCTTCGAGATCGTCGTGGTCCCGTGGGCGCCGCTCACCCTGGACCAGGCGGTGTTCGCGCAGCCGGCGCTGGACGAGATCGCGGCGCTGGGCACCCCGCTGTCGGACTTCTTCACCCGGGTCTGCGCGGCGACGCTGGATTTCGACCGCAGCGTCGGCATCGACGGCACCACCCACCCCGACTCGCTGACGGCGGCGGTCCTCCTGCACCCCGAGCTGATCCGCAGCAGCGCCCGCTACCACGTCGACGTGGAGACGGCGGGCGAGCTGACCCGCGGCTACGCGGCGATGTCCTGGGGAGTGCACGGCTTGGAGGCGAACGCGACGGTCGTCGAGGAGATCGACGCCGAAGCGTTCTTCGACTACATCAAGGGCCTGCTGGCCACGAAGACCACCCCGGCCCGCGAAATCGCCTGACCGCCCGGACTTCACGAGCGAGAGCGCTGAGATGACTGCAACTGCCCCGCCGCGCGTCGCGGCCCGCCCGCCACTGGTGCTCACGGCCCTGCTGGTGGCGGTGGCCAGCTTCCAGATGAACGCGACCATGCTGTCGCCGGCCATCGACAACATGGCGACGTCGTTGAACACGGACGTCGGCACGATCGGCCTGACCGCGACGGTGTTCCTGTTCGTGGCGGGCCTGGCGGGCGTGGTGCTGCCCCGCTACAGCGACATCATCGGCCGCCGCCGCGCGCTGTTCGGTTCGATCGCGGTGATGGCGGCGGGCAGCCTGATCGCGACGATCGCGCCGAACGTCGAGGTGCTGATGGTCGGCCGAGCCCTGCAAGGTGCCTGCGGCGCAACGATTTCCCTCGGCATCCTGACGCTGCGCGACATCCTGCCGACCAAGCAGTTCGGCCGCTACCTGGGCATCCTGACGGCAGTGAACAGCGGCGTCGCGGGCGTGGACACGCTGCTGGGCGGTGTCATCACGGACACGATCGGCTTCCGGGGCATCTTCGGCTTCACCTTCGTCCTGGAGGTGATCGCGGTGGTGATGATCGGCGCCTGGGTCCCGGACTCGGAGCGCACGGGCACCCGCATGGACTGGAAGGGCGCGGCGGTGATCTGCCTGGCCCTGCTGGGCCTGAACGCCTGGCTCTCGCTCGGCCCGACGGTGGGCTGGTTCGCCCCGTGGCCGCTGGCGTGCCTGGCGGCGGGCCTGGTGCTCCTGGTGGTGTTCTGGCTGGTGGAACGCGGCCAATCCGACCCGCTCCTGCCGCTGCCGGCCCTGCGCAGCAGGGGTGTGTGGGGCCTCCTGGTGACGACGTTCTGCACGATGGCCTCGATCTTCGCGGTCCTGACGTTCGTGTACCCGACGCTGGCCCAGAACGCGGCGGCGGGCTTCGGCTACGACGGCACGACGACGGCCCTGATGTTCCTGATGCCCTACGCCCTGGCGGGCTGGATCCTGGCGCCCCTAGCGGGAACCCTGGCCCCGAAGATCGGCTACCGAAAGATGCTGAGAATCGGCCTGCTGGGAAACCTCGCGCTGATCGCGGCAACGGTCTTCGCGGTGAAGTCCCCATGGCTCCTGTTCGCGCTGGTGGCGCTGATGGGAGTGTCCTACGCGGCGTGCGCGGCAACGGCCCTGAACGGAATGGGAGTGATCTACGCGCCAGCGAAGTCCCCAGGAATCCTCCCAGGCCTAAACGCAACAATGTTCAACCTCGGAGCCTCGGTAGGCATCGGAGTGTTGTCGGGTCTGGTGGCGCAAAGCACCCCGGAAGGCGCAACGGACCCGGCAGGGTTCACCACGGCACTGGTGGTGGCGACGGCGATCTCGGCGGTAGCGCTGGTGGCGTCCTTCGTGTTGCCGGGGAAGACGGGCACGGCAGAGAAGGTCTGAATCGGGCCACATCATCCGGTGGTGGTACACGCGAAGGTGCTTGTCAGCGCACCTTCGCGTTCATCAACTTCCTGTTGGTCAACGATGAGCATGTCCTTCACTTGATCGGGTTATAGTCACTTGGGGTGATCAGGTGACTGAAAGTAGTAATGGTCTGGTCGAGTGGGATCTCCAGGTCGGCGATGTGTTGCGGCGCACCGAGGTTCACAAGAGGTTTGGTGGTTCTGGGCAGGGCGGCATCGCGTCGGCACCCAGATCGGGCAGCGTGCTCTTGTTCAGCTCTGCGCAGGGGGCGCAGTACGGCTACGACTACGACGGCTGGCACGAAGACGGCTCCTATCGCTACACCGGTGAAGGTCAAGACGGTGATCAGCTATTGGTGCGCGGAAACAAGGCGGTTCTAGAGTCGGGCCGTGCCTTGCGACTGTTCGAAGAAGCACAGCGGAGCCATGTCCGGTATATCGGCGAGTTCACATTGGACCCGGACGAGCCGTACTACCGAGCTGATGCACCTGACAAGACAGGCAAACTCCGCAGTGTCATTGTCTTTCGCCTTTGGCCCGCTGGATCTGTGCCTCCAGCGCCGGCCGCAAGCGAGCCAACCGGACCGGAGGTGCAGTCGAGCCCTGTCGAGTCTGCCGACACATCGTCAGGTGAAGTGCGGTCCGACCATGAGCAGTGGGCAGCCGATGCACCGGCCACCAAGGACATGCTTAAGCGCGACGCACTTGCATCCGTGCTCGCTGCCAGACTGCGCCGATTCTCGCACCACGAGCCCTGTCACTCCTTTTTGCTCCATGTGGACGGCCCGTGGGGCTCGGGCAAGAGCACTCTGCTCAAGCTACTCAAGCCGCACCTCGACAAGCACTACCTCGTTGTGCCCTTTGACTCATGGCAGAATTCCAAAGTGGACCCGCCATGGTGGGCGCTGCTTGTCACACTGCGGCAGCATGTATCGTGGGACCTTCCGCGATGGCGTCGCCCCTTTTTTCGGATCGCGGAGGCTTGGACACGTGCCCGCCGCGGCAGCACGCCATATTTGTTGACCGGATTGGTACTCCTGCTGCTACTTGGCGGACTCGTTCTCCTCAGTCCAGCTTGGTTGTCCGGCAACGGGCTGGGGCAGGCAGTCACGAGCATCACCAAGCCACTGAGCGCTTTGGGATCAGTGGCACTGGTGATCTTGCTTGTCAGCCGCTTTGTCTTGTGGGACTCCGCGCGAGGTGCTAAACGGCTCGAGCAGGTTCACACCAACCCGATGCAAGAGGTCACTCAGCATTTCAGCTGGTTATTGGCCCGCGCACCACGCCGTGTAGTGTTCTTTATCGACGACTTGGACCGCTGCGGCGATCGCTATGTAGTCGAGCTCCTCGATGCAGTCCAAACTTTGGTTCGCGACGCGCCGGACAAAAAGCGCACCGCCGGTCGGTCGGCATACTTCGTCGTTGCGGCACATGGAAACTGGTTGCGACGGGCGTACGAGGCTGTGCACCAACCATTCCAGGGCGCTGTCGACGAGCCCGGCCGTGGGCTTGGCCATCTTTTTTTGGACAAGTTGTTCCAGCTGACCGTGCCGATGCCCACGCTCGGACCTGACACCAAACGGCAGTACTTCGATCACGTGCTCGGCATCCAGTCATCGGATCAGGTTGGTGCCGACGAAAGCGACGAGCTCCGTGAGCAGATCGAACGCAGCACGAGCGAGACCGAGCTGCTCGACGTGCTGAAGTCTGTCAGTCCAGAGCAGCGGGAGGCCGCAGCCGCGCGGGCTGTCGAGCGGATGAGCGAACCAAGAATAGCTGAGGTCACCGAGCATGCTCTCCAAAAGTTCACATCCTTGATGGATGGCAATCCGCGAAGCATGAAGAGGTTCGTCAACACCTACAGCGTGTTGCGCGCAGCGAGAACTTTGGAAGGGATCACGGTTGACAGTGATGTGCTGGCGTTCTGGACCGTCCTGCACATCCGGTGGCCACTGCTGACTGAGTATTTAGAAGCGAACCTCAATGCCGTTGCAAGCACCGGTTCGACTGAGGTGCGCTTGGACTCGATGCCCGACGAGTACGGCCCCCTGCTCGAAGACCCCGAACTGTTGCATGTGCTTGCCACCTCGCCAGTGCGCCTGACTCCGGACCTTGTCGGCGCTTGCTGCGGTGCCTTGGCAGACTCCCTGCTCGACGAAGCCGTGGCGGACGCGATCGACCAATGACACATCCCGCGCAGTGCGGGGCACGGTGCCGGCCCAGGTCCGGCGGGCTTCACCATGGTGCGTCCAATCAGTTGGTTTGAACTTTTTCTGTCACGCAAACGGATGTCACTCCGTAGAGTGATCATGTGGTTGATTTCCGTGTTGCTGCTGAGGTTGAGGTCTTCGCCGACGCCGCTGAGGTCGAGTGGGACCTGAGTGTCGGTGACGAGCTGCGCCGCTCCGAGATCCACGTGCGTTTTGGTGGCTCCACACAAGGGGGGATCGCACCGGCGCCGAAGTCAAGCAGTTTGCTGCTGTTTACCAGCACAGCCGGTGCCAAGTACGGCTACGGACATGACGGTTGGCGTGACGAAGGCTCGTACCACTACACCGGTGAAGGTCAAGTCGGCGACCAGCAACTGGTGCGCCGGAACAAAACGATCCTCACCACTGAACGCCCCTTGCGGTTGTTCAAGGAGGTACGCGGCGGCTTCTACGAGTACCTGGGGATATTCACGCTCGACCCGGACCCGGATAAACAGTGGTATCGGGCTGACGCGTTGGACATCAACGAGGAGTGGCGCAGTGTAATCATGTTCCGACTCTGGCCGGTAGCTGCCAAAGTCGCAGCGTCGAAGACTAGCCGGAACACAGAGCCGGAAGAGTACTCCATACCCGTCGAATCGCACCAAACGGAAAAGTACGTCTCCAAGCCAAAGAAAGGCTTCACGGTTGCCGAACGCAGTGAAGCTGATCTCGTGAAACGTTACGAGGCCGTGCTACGCGAACGCGGCGGGGAAGTGACGAGTCGTGAGATCCGCATGCCTGGTGACACACCATCGATCTACACGGACCTCTTCGACGAAGAACTCGGCGAACTGATCGAAGCGAAGAGTTCAGCGTCCCGAAACCACGTGCGTCTAGCCCTCGGCCAGATCCTGGATTACGCGCGCTACGTAAAGCATCGCAGTCTCGCTGTCCTGGTCCCGTCACGTCCGGCGGATGACCTGGTGAGCCTGTTGGCCGCCCACGGAGTGAGCTGTATTTACGAAGCAAGCAAGGCCAAGTTCGAACGACTCGAAGCGAGGCTGATCGAACCAATTGGCTCATAACACATCGGAGCATGAATATGGCAGAGTATTCGCTGCGGGCTGCTAGTGAGGCGCGCGAACTTATAGTCAAGCTACACAACTCATGTCTCACTCATATAAATGAGGTTACATCTTCTCTTAAGGAAGAGTTCGAACATACTTTGCATCTTGAGTCTGACCTCGGTCAGTGGCTTGATGTTCTTAAAGGTCGAGTTGAGTCTCCTCAGCTCAATTCGGCGCATCGAGATTTCGGATTGTCTTTATATGCGGCCGCGAGCGGACTTTACAGGCAAGCATTTTCAAGCTCAAGATCCTCTCTTGAGGTGTTTATCGCAACGACTTACCTCAGCGCTTCAGAATTCAAGCGTAGACAATGGGTAAGCGGCAAACTGGATATCAGTTGGTCTTACATCACATCCGCCGAAAACGGAATCTATTCGCAAGCTTTTATCGGCGAATTTTGCCCAGCGGCGCAATCTGATCGAGACGAATTTGTATCGCTAGCGAAGGCAACGTATCGCCGGTGTTCTGAGTACATCCACGGGAACGTGGCAACTTCACAGCTACTGCCGACGTCTATAGCTTACGACAAAGAGATCATGAGGGAATGGATCTCGCTGAGTCGGACTACCTTACTAGTTACGCTGCATTGCTTCATGATCAGATATTTTACCGAACTTGACTTCGGTCAACAACGAAAAGTTGAGGCAACACTGGAAGACAATCTTGCGCACCTGGTATCGGTACGGAGAATCCTTGACCTTCCCGTAGAAAGGAGCGATTCTTGAGCAACGAACTGAACTTTAGAACTGAAGATCTTACGCCGGAAGAGATTGATAGATACTTTATTGAAACGCCTGCAGATAGAGCGACTATCGACGCGATCAAGACTAAGAAGACGGTCGTCATTCAAGGGGCACGAGGAGTTGGAAAATCCTTCCTGCTTCACGTAGCAAAAAAGGAACTAGATGAAAGTTTTGAGAGCGAAAAGGTACTGGCTGTATACGTGACCCTAAACAAGGCCAGTCTTCTCAAGACTTCTGATTCCGATAAGTTTAAACATTGGATGCTGGCAAAAATTTGCAATCGGGTCATGCGGGCTGCGAGGAAAAAGGGGCTTATCCGTGCGCGTAGCACGGTTTTTTCATCCCTCGCTCCAGATAAAGACGACGACGCTTTGGAACCTCGCCTTGAGCAGCTAGAGGAGAGGCTAGAGGAATCCTGGCGTTCGGTAGAGCCAGTTAAAGATTTCGATTCCAGCCTTGATCCAGAAAGCATTACTGACGCGATTGAGGATTTGTGTCAGGACACAGGACTGCGACGAGTGGTCTTGCTGGTGGACGAGGCTGCGCATGTCTTTATCCCAAACCAGCAACGCCAGTTCTTCACGCTCATGCGCGATCTCCGTACTCCGTACCTATCGGTCAAGGCCGCCGTGTATCCCGGGGTAACGTACTTTGGTGACTCATTTCAGATGCGGCATGACGCTGAGTTGATTGATGTCAATAGGGACATACTGGAACCAGGGTACTTGTCATCTATGCGAGAGATGGTGGTCCGGCAAGATCCCTCTCTTGAGTCGGTGATCACCAAGTATGGTGAGGCATTCGATGCGCTGGCTTTCTCTGCAAGCGGAAATCCTCGAATTCTTTTGAAAACGGTATCTTCCGCTTCGCCGTTTAATAATAATAATGTACAGAAAGTGATGCGGGAGTACTACCGAGACAAGATTTGGTCCGAGCATAGCGAGCTAGGGAATCGGTACGCGGGACATAGAAAAGTGATCGACTGGGGGAGAGAATTTATCACGGGGGTGGTGCTTCCGTATCTTGACGAAAAGAGCAAAGATAAGGAGTCTCTAGATACTCGGATATTTCTCTGGATTCATCGTGATGCGCCGGCGGCGGTTAAAGAAGCGCTCCGGCTTCTTTGCTATAGCGGTATTCTTCACGAAGAAGGCAGTGGTTTGGTGGCGACTCGGGGGCACATTGGCACCAGGTATATGTTGAATATCGGCACCCGTACTGGTCGACAGAGGAATCCTGTTGCTTTCTGCACTGAATTAAGAAGATCTGTGTCAATTAAACTAATGGTGGAGTACGGAGCCAATAATCGTTCTTATGCCGAAATCGAGAAACTGAATATTGATCAGCTTGAGGATGGATTCAATGAGTTGCTAAACCAACAGCTGCGCAAGTCTGTTGATGCGCTTGATTTGACATTCTTTTTGCGTAACAAATTGAAGGAATTGAATTTCGATACGGTAGAAAAGGCTCTCGCTGCATCTGAAGAAGATTTCATGAGGGCTAAAGGAATTGGACCGGTGCGGTCCCGGCACATGATGAATGCGGCGACAGCGGCGGTCCTGGAGTACTTGTCAGGCTGATGATGGCCGCAGTTGACTAGCATTCGTGTAGCCCAAGTGTTCATCGGAAACCCTGGCTGACCGTCAGTCGTCCTCGCAGCCGTGACCCCGTCGGCCCCAGGGGCACATGGCGTGTTGTTCAGCCGTTGATCTCAGGGCGAGCGAGTGCCCCAGCCGTAGATAGGGGCACTCGCTTCCTGTGTTCTACCGGTCGAGTTGGCCTCGCTTGACCTTCGCGATGAAGCCCGTCCAGCTCGTGGGTGCGACGGCGAGCGTGCTGGCCTCTCGGTTACCTGGCGGACTCCGATGAGGCGTGGGACGGCCTCGGGTTGCCCAAGGTCGCGCCGCCCGCGTTCGGCGAGTAGGGGGTGACCGGGCGCGTGGGGTCGGGGGCATCGCGCCCGGTCACCGGGGTGGGCCGGTGCGGGTGGGGGTTGGGGAGGTCTCCGCACCGGCCCAGCGGCGGAGTAGGTTTTGGTTTG
>NZ_JBFAIN010000071.1:0-19941 GCF_040654735.1 Saccharopolyspora sp. NPDC050642
GACCGCGTCCGCTGCTGCCCCCACCAAGTCGGCACCCTCGCCAAAGCCATCCTCACCCTCGAACACGAAACAAGATGAAAAACGCTCATTGAAATTGCGGGAGTTGTCCACAGGTGACGGCGTGTCGTTGTCTGACACGCCGACGATCCGCAAGTTTCAATTGAAACTGCCTCCCCGGCACCGAGGTGAGGCGGTGCGGGGAGGCGTTGTCGCAGGGCCCGGTCCGAGGCGGGTTCACCTGCGGTGGCCGTTGAGGCGGGCTCGCCGGGCCAGGGCCGGTTGGCGGTCCCGCGCAGGGGACACCGGGCGCTCCCCACGGGACGGTGCCGCCACTCCCGCCGGTTGTTGGCGGTCCCACGGGAGCAGTTGCTTGGATCCCGTGCGGTCGGCCAGCCGCAGCGACTCCGCCGAGGTGATCCACTCCTCCGCCGGCTCCGCGACCTCCAGCAGCAGCGCCTCGAACTCGGAGCGGGTCGTCTCCAGGATGTGCGGCGCCGCCAGCCAGCGCAGCACGTTCCGCCCGGTCACCGCCATCCGTTGCCGCGGCGAGGTGACCAGCTTCTCGTCGAAGTAGCGGATCAGCACCTCGTCCACCACGTCCCAGCCGTTGGCCGCGCCGAAGAGGTCCTTGACGTCCTCGGAGTTGAGGATGCGGAAGCACTCGTCCATCAGCTGCATGACCTCGACCCGCAGCACGTTCAGGTGGCCGTAGGAGGTGAACTTCAGGTTGTTGCGCAGGTCCAGCCCGCTGCGCCGCACCACGGCCATGCTGCCGAAGGCCATGTCGTGGGCCCGTTCCCGGATGACGTCGGAAATCCGCTTGTCCCGCCAGAACAGCGCGACCTGGTTGCTGAACTGCGTGAACAGCCGGTGGAAATCGGTGTTCGGCCGGGAGTTCGCCGAGCCCAGCCCGCGCCCGTAGCCGAGCACCCGCCGGTAGGCGTTGATCCGGTCGCGCTTGGTGTAGCGGAGCACGTCGCGCCGGTCGAACCGGTACAGCCCGAACGCGCCCGGCCCGTCGGAGAGCCGGATCGCGCCGCGCTCGAACAGCTCCCGCAGCTTCTGCACGACGCGCGGCACGCCGATCCGTTCGTGCTGGTACAGGTAGTACAGGTCGGCGACGGCGAGGATGCGTTCGGACGCGATGGTCTCGTCGTAGGCCTCGACGCCGTGCGGCATGCGGGTCGCGCCGAGGTCGTCGGCCGACTCGCCGCCGATGCCGACCAGCTGCGCGAGGCCGCCGTCGGGCGGCTTCGGCTCGTTCTTCGCCTCGACCTCCACGGCGAAGAGCATGTCGTCGATCTGCTTCAGGATCGCCTCACCGACCTGCGGGTCGCTGCCCAGCTCGTTCGACAGGTTGCCGGCGACCTGTCTGCGCAGCGCGGCGACCCGGTCGAACAGTTCCCGGTATTGCTTTTCGGTGGCCATCATTCCTCCGTGCGGGGCGCGGGCGGGCCGCTATTCCGGCCGCGGGGCGGGCTTGGGCTCGGGACGCTTGCGCGGGCTGCGCCGCTTGGCTGCGAGGTCGGGCGACGCCTCGACCGGGGCAGCGGGTTCCGGGGCTCCCGTCGCGGGTGCCGTGCCCGGCGGGAACGGCCCGGGTGGCGGCGGCTCGGGCGGATCCGGCGGCTTGGGCCCGGAGTCGGGCGGCGGGGTCGGCGGTCCCGGCGGGTCGGCCGGTTTCGCGCCGTGCCGGATCGGCCGCGCGACGCGCACGATCTCCTGCAGGTGGTCGTGCAGCTCGTCGACCGCGCGCTGCACCCGGGAGCTGAAGAATCCCGGCGGCAGCGTCGCCCGGTAGTTGCCCGGCACGTCCTGCTCGTCGCCATCGCCGCGCCGCGGCAGGTTGCCGACGAGCCGCTCCAGCCGCTCCGCGACCTGCAGGAACGCGCTGTCCACGCCGTCCTTGCCCGCGACCTCGATCAGCTTGCGGCCCTCGAAGCAGGTGAACTCGTACGTCCAGCGCAACAACCCGCCGAGCGACATCGAGCCGCCGTCCGGATCGGGGATGCGCAGCACCTCGCGGTCGCCGCGGTGGATGCTCACCGAGCTCAGCGCCGCGACCAGTTCCTCGGTCTGCACCGCGGCGGCCGACATCAGCTGCGACAGCGCCACGACGGCCGGGCCGAAGAACGGCGCCTGCCCGGTTTCCGGCTGGGCGAACGGGTCGATCCGGCCGCGGGCGTCCAGCCAGCCGCGGTACAGCGACAGCACCCAGTCGACCAGCGTGATGAACGAGGTCTGGATCCGCTCCTCTTCGATGGTGTTGACCAGCCCGCCGATCAGCCCGAACTCGTTGCGCAGCTCGCCGAGGTGCCCGCGCACCAGGTCCGGGTCCACCGCGGACGCCGGATTCCCCAGCAGCAGCAAGAAGAGCTGGTCCACGCGCGGCACCCGCAGCAGCGGGCTCTCCAGCTCCTTGCGGATCTCCTCCAGCTCGTGGCGCACCAGGCTGCGGAAGCCCTCGCCGTTCTCCGGATCGACGCCCGGTCGCAGCGGCTTCAGCGAGTCGAGCAGCGCGGTCGCGTCCTTGATCGCGCTGCGCGCCCGCGCGGCCAGCGATGCCTGCCCGCCGGTGACCGCGCCCAGGTCGGCCTGGATGGCGTAGCCGCGCGGCGTCCAGTTCGCCTCGGTGTGCCCCTCGACGCGCTTGAGCTCGAAGCTCCCGGTCAGCGCGGCGGCGAAGCCCTTGGTGTCGCCGTTGCGCCACTTCCACCCGAGCACGTCGCTGATCGCCTTGCTCGCGATGTCGCCGGGACGCTCGCAGCACAGCGATTCGTGCCGGGTGACCAGCGGATACGCGCTGTCGATATCGTGGGCGGGCGGCAGCTGGGCACCCCGATCCCCGTTGACACCGCCCCCGCTGACGCGGTCGTCGTAGATGGTCATCGCCTGCCCTCGCAGTTCCCCTCGATGCCGAACCGCACCGCGAGTTCGGCTGCCTCGCGCCAGCACCGCAACATGGTGTCCTCCGTGCTGCGCAACGAATCCAGGCATCCGTCCACACCGGACCGGATGCTGTGCGCCCAACCGAGCCACTGCGGGCCCCGCCCGCGCACGGCGCGCATGAGCTCGGCGGCCGCGTGGTGGCACCGGAACTCGTCGTCGAGCCGCCGCTGCGTCTGCCGCAGCGCCAACGCCGTGGCGTGCAGGGCTTCGCCGTCCGACCGGCCGCGGACCGCGACCAGCGCCGGTTGCAGCTCGGCGCTGCCGTCGGTGACGACCTCGGCGAGCCGGTCCGACAGGGCTGGGCTCTCGCCGCTGGGGCGGTCCTCGATCACGCTGAACTCCAGCGCCCGCCACGCCGCAGCGAGTTGCCGGAGTTCCCGCGCCAGCACCGGGAATTCGTCGCGCAAGGTCACCGCGCTCGCCTCCCCAGTTCTTCCATGAAGAACCGCACCAGCCGCTGCGGCGGTGCCATCCGCTGTTGGAGCGCGTACCGGACGGCGCCGATCAGGAACCGCTCCGGCACCACGCCGGGCGACACACCGTCGGCCAGCCGCCCGGCGGCTTCCTCGATCATCCGCTGTTCCTTGGGCTCGAACCGCTCCACCTTCGCCAGGCTCCGGTTGCCCAGCGATGGGAACGACGCGAAGCACATCGCGTCCACCACCGCCGGGATCGCCCGGTCCGCGGTCGCCAGCAGCGCCGGCGGCGCGTCGATGAGCTTCGGCCGCGGGTACAGGGCGTGCCAGGCACGCTCGTACTCCTCGGCGCGGCGCGGGAAACCCATCCGCCGCAGCAACTCGATGGACAGCTTTCCGCGCAGGTAGGGCACCGGGTGCACGGCCCGGCGGGCGAACCGCATCGACTTCGCCGGCGTCCGGCCGATCACGTCGAACAGCGACCCCACGATCTCCGGGCCGCCCAGCAGCAGCGCGGACATGTCGGCGAAGGTCTCCCGGTTCCACCGCACCCAGATCGACACCACCGCCTTCGGCACCCCGGCCTCGGTGAGCCGCGCCGCGACCTGCAGCGGGATCGCCCGCGCCAGCCCGAGGTCGTTCTGCAGGTTGTGGCTGACCTCGTGCAGCACCGCGCCGAGCGTCCACGGGTTGACCAGCCGGTGGAACGGCAGCTGGATCAGCGGGAACGGGTTGACCCGGTTGCTGATCCGCCGCAGCGGGATGCCGCGCCGCGACGTCGCCGGGCCGTGGCTGGGTTCCAGGTAGCAGAACGGCGGCGGCGTCGGGATCGAGCGCCAGCGCCCGATCCCCAGGTAGGCGTACTGGTAGCAGTCCAGGGCGATGCGGTCGGCCGCGACCAGCCACGGCGCGAACCGGCTCTGCCGCTGGTTGAACAGCTCCAGGTAGAAGTCCCAGATCCGTTCGGTCTCCTTCACCCAGCGCTGCGCCCGCGTCTTCGTGCGCAGCACCTCCTGCAGCCGTTGCGGGCTCGGGTGCGCGAACGCGGCCTCAGCAGCGCGGCGGGCGTCCCGGGTCGCCGAGTTGAGCGATCTGCGCAGCGTGTTCATGGTGTCGTTGACCGCGACCAGGTGAGCGCGGCTCGGCCCGGTCGCCGGATCGCCGAACTCCGCCCAGCCGAACGGGCGCAGCGCGTCGAGATGCCGCTCCACGTTCGTCGCCTGGGTGCGCACCCAGTTGCGGAGTTCCCGGTTCGACGCGGATGTCTGCTGCGGCGCCGGCCGCGAGCGAGACGCGACCGGCCGCAGCTCAGCCGCGGTACCCATTGGTTCTGCCGCCCTGCGCATCGCGGCGTGCGGCTGCGATCAGCTGCGCCCTGCGCCGATCGCTCGCGGACCGGTAGCCG
Source organism: Saccharopolyspora sp. NPDC050642 (assembly GCF_040654735.1). Classification (NCBI taxonomy): domain Bacteria; kingdom Bacillati; phylum Actinomycetota; class Actinomycetes; order Pseudonocardiales; family Pseudonocardiaceae; genus Saccharopolyspora; species Saccharopolyspora sp. NPDC050642. Next base: position 4,771 of record NZ_JBFAIN010000071.1, read on the forward strand.
TTCCGCCGGGGCGGAGCCGTTCTGGGCTCGTCTTCGGGGTATTCGAAGAGGCTGCTCGCGAAGTCGCCGATTCCCCTGGCCGCCAAGCTGCCGATGCTGCCGAGGAGCGCGCTGGACACCGCGCCGGGCACGATCGAGAGCGGGCCCTGCTTCCGCCGCTTCCCGGTGTACCGCTTGGGACGTCCGGGAGTCCGCCGGGGCTTGATGCGGTGGCTCTGGGCTCGACGGCGCTTGCGCTGGACGCCGCTGCGGCGGGTGGTGTTCTTCCGGCGGCGGTTGACGGCGGTGTTCTTCGTGCGCCGGTGCGTCCCGGTGTACTTCTTCTTGGGGCCGGCCTGGGGCCTGGACTTGCGCTTGAGCCGCTGCGCGGCCTTCTTGACCAGCAACGGCATCTTGCGGATCTTGCGCCGGCCCTTGCCCTTCCAGAGCCTCCGGCCGATCTTGCCGATGCCACGCCGCAGAATCGGCGCCGCCTTGCGGATCACCGGCGCCAGCTTGGGCAGTCCGCGCGCGGCCAGCCCGATCAGCGGGGCGAGGAAACCCTCCACCTCGTCCTCGGTCTCCGCCTGCTCGGCCTGGAACGCGAGGTTGGCCATCAGCTCGGCGTCGGGGTAGACCCGGCGCGCCGGGTTGGAGAAGCCCTCGTCCTCGTATTCCGCCTCGAACTCGAACTCGTCCTCCAGTTCGCGGACGAGCGCCTCGAACTCCTCCTCGTACTCGTCTTCGTCCTCGTACTCGTCCTCGTCTTCGAGCTCGTACTCGAGCTCTTGGACCAGGGCTTCGAGCTCGTCCTCGAACTCGGTGTCGAACTCGTCCTCCAGCTCGTCCTCGAGTTCGTCCTCGTCTTCGTCCTCATCCTCGAACTCGTAGAAGTCCTCGTCCTCGAACTCGTCCTCGTCCTCCAGCTCCCGGACGAGGCCTTCGAGCTCGTCCTCGAACTCGAACTCGTCCTCCAGCTCGCCGGCCAGCTCGTCCTCCAGCTCGCCGTCGACGGCCCGGTAGCGACTCATGGCGGATCCTCCTGTCCTGCACCGCGTCCGGCGGCTCTTTCGTCAAGCCGGCCGTCGGTGAGCGCGTGCGAACAGTCCAGGGCAACCGGCATTCGGGTGGTAGTCGCACGTTCATGTGCCAGCTGTCCGACCTAGATGATCCGGGTGTCACACGAATCGACGATGTGCGAACGGACGATGTTGGTTTTGCTGGTATGCGCCGCGGCGAAGGCCGTGACCGGCCCGCGAAGGGGGAAGCGGGCCGTTGGCGGGGGTGGCGCGAACCGCCGATCCGCACCCGGGACTGGGGAGGCCGGTACATGCCGAATGACTCGATCGCCACATCCGTTCCGCACGCCCGCAGAGGACTTTCCGAGCCGGAACCGCCGTGGCGGGACCGCGTCGTCGACCTCGGCTCGGACGAGCTGGTGCAGCACCTGGTGCAGGCCCTGGTGCGCCGGGTCGGCGAGCTCGCCGGACCGCACCGGGTGGCCCGGAAACCCCTGCTCGACATGACGGAACTCGGCATGCGGTGCCTGCTCGTGCCGGTCGCGCCGAAGGTCGACGAGGTGCTCAGCCCGCGCGAGCGCGAGATCGCGCGGATGGTGGGGCTCGGCTACACCAACCGGTCGATCGCGGCGGTGCTGGAGATCAGCCTGTACACGGTTTCCGCCCACATGCGACGGATCTTCACCAAGCTCGACGTCGGCTCGCGCGCCGCGATGGTAGCCGCGCTCTCCGACAACCCCGACCTCTACGTCGCGGACTAGCCGAAAAATGGCACAGGAAACCTCTTTTTGCTCCGAATGCGTCCGTTCGAGTGATCAAGTGCGCCTAGGCTCGTGATCGTTCAACGGTTCATCACGAGGAGAACCTGTGCTCAAACGCCCGTTACTCGTCGCGGCATCGGCCGCGCTCATGCTCTCGTCCCTCGCAGGCGCGCAAACCGCGTTCGCGGGGCCGAGCGGTCCCACCTGGGAACCATGTGGCGACCGGCAGGGGGAGTGCACCACCGTCGAGGTGCCGATCGACTGGAACAACCCAGACGGCGCGAAGACGAACATCACGATCGGCCGGCTGGCGGCGACCGATCCGCAGAACCGGATCGGCGTGCTGTTCGTGGCGCCCGGCGGCCCGGGCGTCTCCGGCATCGACACCTACATCGAAGGCGCGGACAAGCTGCAGGACGGTGAGCTGCGCAAGCGGTTCGACATCGTCAGCTGGGACCAGCGCGGCGTGAAGCGCAGCAGCGAGGTCCGGTGCAGCGCCGAGCTGCTGGAGCAGGCACCCGGCAACTTCCCGGCGAACGAGCAGGAGTTCCAGGACCTGCTGGCCTACAACGCGAAGCTGGGCGAGGACTGCCGCAAGAACACCGGCCCCGTGTTCGACTTCGTCGACACGATCAGCGCGGTCCGGGACCTCGACGCCATCCGCGCGGCGCTCGGCGAGGAGCAGCTGAGCTTCTACGGCGCGTCGTACGGCACCCAGGTGGGGCAGCAGTACGCGGAGCTGTTCCCGAACCGGGTCCGGGCGATGACGATCGACTCGAACATGGACCACAGCAACACCTCCGGTGGCCGCTACATCGAAACGGCCAGCGAGGACCTGGAAGGCTCGTTCAACACCTTCGCCGACTGGTGCGAGCGGACCGCGAACTGCTCGCTGTACGGCCAGGACGTCCGCGAGGTGTGGGACGGCGTGCACGCCAAGGCCGAAGCCGGCACCCTCACGGACCCGGCGACCGGCACGGCGCTCAGCGCGGGCTCGCTGCGCAGCGAGCTGATGCGCGCGATGTACCGGCCGGAGGAGCGGTGGTACGGGCTGGCGGACCGCCTGAAGGCGCTGTCCGAAGGCAACCCGTCGGTCAGCGCGATGGCGGCCCCGGCGGAGCTGGTGGAGAACTCGTACCAGGCCATTTGGTGCGATGACTGGAGCTGGAAGGTCCGCGACTTCGCGGAACTGCAGAGCTACCGGGAGCAGGCGGAGAAGGTCGCGCCGCACACGAAGATCTCGCCGTTCTGGAGCGACGTGACGACCTGCCTGGGCTGGCCGGGTGAGGTCAGCAACCCGCAGCACGAGCTGTCCATCAACGGCGCGCCGCCGATCCTGATCGTGAAGGGCAAGTACGACGTGGCGACGCCGACGGCCTGGAACCTCGCGGTGGCGGACCAGATCGACAACTCGGTCCTGCTGGAGCACGACGGCATCGGCCATGGCCAGTACTACCGCAACGCCTGCATCGTGGGCCACGTCGAGAAGTACCTGACGACGCTGGAAACTCCGGCTCCGGGCACGCATTGCGAGGCCGTCTACCCGACGGAACCGCCGGCGGCGGCAACGGCCTCGGCCGGTCCTGCCATCCGTCCGGTCCACGCGGCCTGATCTGACGCATTTCCACTCGTGAGCGGTGGTGGTCGTTCCAGCGACCAGCACCGCTCACGAGCTTTTCGGCCGCAGTTTCGGGGAGCCTCCAGCCGAGTAGCGTGGTCGAGGGCGTCGCACTCCTGGCGGGGCAACCAGATGGGGAGGTTTCGTTGATTCAGTTGCCTCGGGCGTTGTTGTGGGATCACAACGCGCACTACCACCCGTGGTTGTTGCGGCAGGTGCCGCAGCGTTCGCGGGTGCTCGACGTCGGATGCGGGACCGGCGCATTGGTCCGGCAGCTCGTCGAGCGCGTGGATTTCGTCGACGGCGTGGACGTTTCGGCGGAGATGATCGATCAGGCCTCGGCCCGGACGTCCGCGACGAACGTGCGGTGGCTGCGCGGAGACGTGTTGGATGCCGACCTGGACCTGCATCCCGAGGGCTATGACGCGGTGACGGCCCTGTCGAGCCTGCACCACATGCCGCTGCGCCCCGGCCTGATCCGGCTCGCCTCGCTGCTCCGTCCCGGCGGAGTGCTCGCCGTCATCGGTCTCTACCGGGAGGAGTCCGCGGCCGATTTCGCCATGGCAGCGGCCAGTTTCTCCGCGAACGCCGCCGTCGGCGCCTACCTGGCCACGCGCGGACGAGCGGGCAAACCGCACGACGAAGGCATGCCGGTCCGGGACGCGAGCGCGACCTTGACCGAAATCAGCGACGCAGCACGGGAAATCCTCCCCGGAGCCCAAGTGCGCCGCCACCTTTTCTGGCGTCATTCCCTGCTGTGGCGCAAGCCCGAGTGAGGTCGTGAGTGTCAAAGCCGGTTCTTACCGGCTTCACGCTCACGACACCTGATCAGGCGCTTTGCCGCAGCGCGGCGAGGAAACCGGCCCACTGGCCCCGGCTGAAGGTGAGGGTGCCGCCGGTGCGGTCCTTGGTGTCGCGGACCCCGACCACTCCCGGCGTCACCGCGACCTCGACGCAGTACGAGTTGTCCGAGCTTCGCGTGGACTTTCGTCACATCGCTCTGCTCAGAGCCTGTACATAGACGGAATTCATGTTTCTGACTGTAGCCGGAAGCTACCGGCGGCTGAACCCTTGCTTGATTAGGGCATAGGAATCTTCTCTGCTCAGCGCGCTCTTCGTCGCCTCTGCGTGCGCCAGCCCGTATTCGCGGGTTGTCAACGAATCCATGATGAGCTGTGTCGACGTGACGGTCTCCTGCCAGAGCAAAGTTGGAAGTTGCCCGCTGGGGAAGGTCATCAACGAGAAGCCTGATCCGCCCATTGCCGGATGCCCAGTGGCTTGGAACGGCACGACTCGGATCTCAAGTGACTCAGGGTACTGATCGATCAGCCCGGCAAGGTGCTTGAGCTGCGCTTTATGAACTTCCTCGCCTCCGACCTGCTGTCGGATCGCAGCCTCGCTCATCACGGCCATGATCTGGAGCGGCTCGTCTCCGACGATCCTCTGCTGACGGGCGACCCTGCACTGAACCCGGCGGTCGACCTCGGCGAGGCGGAGGTTAGGAGCGCCGGACTCAATGATGGCGCGGGCATAGTCCTCAGTCTGCAGCAGTCCGAAGATGAGATCGCTTCCGTAAGTCCGCAGGCTTTCCGCGCCGTGTTCGAAGCCGAAGAAGCGGAGCAGGTCTTCGCTGAACAGGGCCGAGTACTTGGTCCACCAGCCTCGGTGGGTGGCTGCGGATCCTGCTGGGACGAGGCGCGATCCCGCCGCGATGCGCAAGCCCGAGAGGAGGATGCGTCGTGATTCTCCTGAACCTGATCCAGAACCCGCTCGGATACCTCGCGGCACTCGGAGCATTCGCAGTCGTAGCACGAGTTCTCGCGGTGATACCGATACGCGGTGGCACCGGCCAGCACGCCGGTGCCGGACCGGGAGCGGTGATGGTGTGGCAGCTCAGCGAGGCACTGGAAGCCGAACGCACCGCCCGCATCGCCGCAGTTTCAATTGAAACCGCGGACGATCCTCCGCCGGAGGAGGAGATCCGGTGGCCACCAGAGCCGGTGGCGGAGTACGTCGGCCGCCACCGGCTCTGGTGGGACGTCGACGAGCACCCCCAGTTGCCCATCGATATCCGGCTGGGATCAGGTTTCGCCTGGCCAGACCCCGTGCGTAGTGGCGTGTGACGGCCCATGTCCACCCCGCAGGGTGGTTTGGACGCGTGGCCCGGTGAGCGGACCTGCGAGCTTCCTCGTGTTCTCGGATCCTCCTGACTGGAACGCCCGCCCGCGGTTGCCGTCGGGCGGGCAAGTCGCGTTGACGGCAGGGCGGAGGACTGTCATGGAAATCAGTGGGAAGACGCTGGATGAGCTGGCGCGGATCGGTGATCCCAAAGCGGAGCAGGTGGTCTCGGAACTGGTCGAGAAGGGGCAACTGGAGGAGGTCAACCGCGTCCTGAGCCAGTGGCACTCCTACGACCAGGACATCCCGGTCGGACTGCCGCGCGGCCTGCACGACTTCCTCCAGGAAGCCAGGGTGGCTCCGGAGTGGGCCGACCAGGAGCGGCTGACCCGGGTGCACGAGTTCTTCGAGGATGACGGCATCCACATCGGCACCGTCCTGGCGCTCGGCTCGATGGCGATGGCCTACGCGGTCCCGCTCGGCGCGAAGATGATGAGCCTCACCCATCGCCTGCGCTACCCCGAGCGCCGGATGGCGAACACCGCCCAGTTCGTCTTCGACCTGATGCAGCCGGACCCGTTCGGCCCGAACAGCCGGTTCGTGGTCAGCGCGGTGAAGGTCCGGCTCATCCACGCGACCGTCCGACACCACCTCCGCGCCACCGGGAGCTGGGACGAGGACCGGCACGGTGTTCCCGCTTCCCAGGAGCACCTGCTGATCGTGTGGCTGGCACTGTCCGTGCAGGTGCTGGACTTCCTGGAGCGGCTCCGGATCAGGGTTACCGCGCAGGAGGCCGAGGATTACATGCACACCTGGCGTGTCGCGGGCACCTTCCTCGGCATCCCGGCCGCCGCGATGCCGTCGACCGCGAGCGAGGCGCGCCAGTTGTTCGCCACCGCGCTGGCGCGCAGTGCGGGACCGTCGGAAGAAGGCGCGGAACTCACCGGGCACCTGATCGACCTCTACTCCGGGGTGCTGCCGGGGAAGGTTTTCGACGGTGTCGTCCCCGCACTGCTGCGCAGGTTGATCGGCAAGGACGTGGCCAACTTGCTCAAGGTTCCGCACTCGCCGCTGTGGCAGGTTGTCGTCCGGGTCTACGTGGCCGTGCTCGGGGGACTGGAGCGGATCGAAGACCGTTCCCGGCTGGGCAGGTGGTGGCTTGACCGGCTCGGCAAGGCCCAGTACGCGCTGGAACTGCGCATCCTGACCAGGGGCAAGAGCAAGCCGCTCGCACTGCCCACCCAGCTCGCCGGCTACAACGAAGAGATCTCCGCGCCGACGCCGCGTAGCGCGGAGAAGCTTGAGCACGCGGGTGATGTGGAGATCGTACCGCTCCTGGCCGTCGACAGGCAGATGGCGCAGGGCGCAGAAGCGCGCCAGGCCGAGGCGGCGGGCGTGCCCCAGGAGAGCCACCACTCCCAGTTCCCACCGCCGCGTGGGTGACCGCAATCTCTCGAGAAATCACGGCCCGAACCGCACAACGGTTGCTGGCCCTCGCTGCCACCATCTGGCACAACTGGGCCGGAACCGCCCCGGCCGAACGCTCCCTGATCGCCTGCGAGCACTGAAGACCGAGGAATCAACCATCTAGTGCCGGAAGGGGCCGCTGATCTCGTAGGTGTAGCCGTCGGAGAACTCGCCGGACGGGCCGTACTGCGAGGAGAAGTACATCCGGTCGCCGGCCGGGTTGAACGCCGGGCCGGTCAGCCCGGACGAGTCGTGGCCGTTCACCCGCAGCATCGGCGCCACCACGTCGTCCGGCGTGATGATGCAGATCTCCATGTTGTCGCCGTCCTCGGCGACGTACAGGTCACCGAAGGAGCTGCCGGTCATGTTGTCGACGGCGCCCAGGCTGCCGCCGCCGTCGTAGGCGAGCCCGAAGGTGTCGTCGGCGACGTTGAACTGCCACACCCGGCTGTCGCCAGTGGTGGTGAACCAGCACCTGTCGGAGGCGTAGTAGCAGCCCTCGCCGCCGTCGAAGTGCTTCGCCTCGGCGACCTGTTCGCGCGTAGGGGTGTCACCTTCGGCGGGCGTCGGCTCCGGAACCTCCACCCACGACGCCTTGCCCGACGTCCCATCCCCGGCGACCAGGACCTCCAGCAGCCCACCGGCACCAAGATCGCCCCAGTTGTTCGGGCGGAACCGGTAGAAGCAGCCGTCGGGCTCGTCCTCGGTCAGGTAGATCACCTTCCGGACCGGGTCGCACGCCGCGGCCTCGTGGTTGAAGCTGCCCATCGCGTCCCGCCGCACCGCCTCCTTGACGCCCCAGGGGTCGGTCTCGAACACGTACCCGTAGCTGACCTCTTCGCAGGAAAGCCAGGTGTTCCAAGGGGTTGCGCCGCCCGAGCAGTTGCGCCGCGTGTCCTCGAGGATGCGGTAGGCGTCGACGATGCCGCCGCCGGAGTCGAACTTGATCGCGCCGACGCCGCCGCCCGGCTCCACTTCGGAGTTGGACACGTAGATCCACCCGTCGCCGTCGACGAAACAAGCGCCGCCATCGGGCGCGTCGTGCCAGGTGTAGGACGTGCCCTCCACCTTGTCGCTGGAGTGCGCGATGACGCGGCTGGTGAACCCTTCGGGCAGTTCGAGCCCGTTGTCATCGGCCGGAAGCACTGGCCCATAAGGGCTTTCGGCGATCCGCCGGATCGGCCCGCCCACGGCGGCCCCGGTCCACAACCCGCCGGTGAAGGCCGCAACACCGCCACCGATCACAGCAGCACGGAGAAAAGAACGACGCCGCACAACGACTCCCTTCAACGACCCGTCGGCGGCGGACCCCCATCGTGTCGGAACCGATCGGGCACCAACTACCGCCGTTCGGGGGCGAATCCGCGACCGCATGGCTCACCGGCCGGTCGTCCCCGCGGGACGACCGGCGCAGGCCCGGGTCAGTGGCGGAACGGGCCGGTGATCTCGTAGGTGATGCCGCCGGAGGAGGAGCCGGACGTGCCGCGCTGCGAGGAGAAGTACAGCCGGTCGCCGGCCGGGTTGAACGCGGGTCCGCACAGCTCGGATTCGTCCTGGCCGTTCACCCGGACCACCGGTGCCACCACGTCGTCGGGCGTGATGATGCAGATCTCCATGTTGTCGCCGTCCTCGGCCACGTAGAGATCGCCGAACGAAGTGCCGGTCACGTTGTCGACGCCGCCGAGTTCGCCGCCGCCGTCGTAGGCGAGTTCGAGGGTGTCGTCGGCGGCGTTGAACTGCCAGACCTGGTTCTCGCCCTTGGCGGTGAACCAGCACTTGTCGGAGGCGTAGTAGCAGCCTTCGCCGCCGTCGAAGTGCTTCGCGTCGGAGACCTGCTCGCGGGTCGGGGTGTCGCCGTCGTCGGGCGTCGGCGTGGGAACCTCCGCCCAGGTGGCCTTGCCCGAGGTCTCCGGCCCGGCGACCAGCACCTCCAGCAGCCCACCGGCGCCGAGGTCGCCCCAGTTGTCCGGGCGGAACCGGTAGAAGCAGCCGTCGGGTTCGTCCTCGGTCAGGTAGATCACCTTCCGGACCGGGTCGCAGGCCGCGGCCTCGTGGTTGAACTTGCCCATCGCGTCCCGTCGCACCGCCTCCTTCGCGCCCCACGGGTCGGTCTCGAACACGTACCCGTAGCCGACTTCCTCGCAGGAGAGCCAGGTGTTCCACGGTGTCGCCCCACCGGCGCAGTTGCGCCGCGTGTCGTCCAGGATGCGGTAGGCGTCGGCGATGCCGCCGCCGGAGTCGAACCGAACCGCGCCGACGCCGCCGCCCGGCTCGATCTCGGAGTTGGACACGTAGATCCAGCCGTCGCCGTCGACGAAGCAGGCCCCGCCGTCGGGCGCGTCGTGCCAGGTGTAGGACGTGGCTTCGACGCTCTCACCGGACCGCGCGATGATGCGGCTGGTGAACCCCTCGGGTAGTTCGATCCCGTTGTCATCGGCCGGAAGTAGCGGCCCGTAAGGGCCCTCGGCCACCCGGCGGATCGGCCCGCCCACGGCGGCCCCGGTCCACAACCCGCCGGAGAAGGCGGCAACGCCGCCACCGATCACGGCAGCACGGAGAAAAGAACGACGCCGCACAACGACTCCCTTCAGTCCGTCGGCGGCGGATCCCCATCCTGTCTGAACCGGCCGGACGCCAACTACCGCCGTTCGGTCCCACCGGACCTGGTCCGGCAACTCCGCGCACGGCCCTCGTTCGGGTGACGCCCGGCAGTGTCTTGGGGCTTCCCGAACGGGGTAATCCCTGGTCGGCAGCCAGATGGAATTCGCGCGTCTTCCACTCGGAGGTGGTCAACGATGAAGGCAGTCGTGTACCAGGAGCCCTTCTCGGTCGCGATCAACGAGGTGGACCGGCCGACGATCCAGCACCCCAACGACGTGATCGTGCGGATCACCTCGACCGCGATCTGCGGCTCCGACCTGCACATGTACGAGGGCCGCACAGCCGCCGAACCGGGCATCGTGTTCGGTCACGAGAACATGGGCATCATCGAGGAGACCGGCTCCGGCGTGGCCAGCCTGAACCGCGGCGACCGGGTCGTGATGCCGTTCAACGTCGCCTGCGGTTTCTGCAAGAACTGCATGGCGGGCAACACCGGCTTCTGCCTGACCGTCAACCCCGGCTTCGCCGGCGGCGCCTACGGCTACGTCGCGATGGGGCCGTACACCGGCGGGCAGGCCGAGTACCTGAGGGTGCCGTTCGCCGACTTCAACTGCCTGAAGCTGCCGGCCGACGGCAGCCACGAGGCCGACTTCGTGCTGCTGGCCGACATCTTCCCGACCGGCTACCACGGCTGCGAGCTCGCGCAGGTCTCGCCGGGCGAGAGCGTCGTCGTGTACGGGGCGGGACCGGTCGGGTTGATGGCCGCCTACTCGGCGCTGCTGCGCGGTGCGGCGCGGGTGTTCTGCGTCGACCGGGTGCCGGAGCGGCTGGCCAAGGCGGAGGAGATCGGGGCCATCCCGATCGACTTCTCCATGGGCGACCCGGTCGCGATGATCAAGGAGCAGACCGACGGCGAGGGCACCGACAAGGGCGTCGACGCGGTCGGCTACCAGGCGCAGGTGGGCGACGGCTCGAAGGAGGAGCCGGCCATCGTGCTGAACTCGCTGATCGAGACGGTGCGCCCGACCGGACGGCTCGGCGTGCCCGGCCTGTACGTGCCGGCCGATCCCGGTGGGCCCAACGAGGAGGCGAAGAAGGGGATGCTGCTCGTCTCGGTCGGCCGGATGTTCGAGAAGGGCCAGGTCATCGGGACCGGGCAGTGCAACGTGAAGCGCTACAACCGGCAGCTGCGCGACATGATCATCGCGGGCCGGGCCAAGCCCAGCTTCGTCGTCTCGCACGAGCTGTCCCTCACGGAGGCCCCGGACGCCTACCGCAAGTTCGACCAGCGGATCGAGGGCTACACCAAGGTCGTCCTGCACCCGTGAGCCGCAGGCGTCGTGAGCGGCTGTGGTCGCCGTGACGACCACAGCCGCTCACTACACGGAGCCGCAGATGCCGGTGCGCAGCATGTCGAAGGCGCACTCTGCGGCTGCGACGGCCTCCGGGTGGAGTTCGTCGGGGGAGCGGCCGCCGGCGACCTGGCGGACGTTCTCCTCGGCGAGCACTCGGAGCGCCGTGACAACTTGGTGCGCCGCGATGCGGGTCGCGATGCCCGCGGGCGCGCCTGCTTCGGCGAGCGCGTCCGCCAGCGCTTCGGCTCTCCTCTCGGCGAAACCGAGCATGCGGGCCGACAGGCTGGGCGTGTCGTCGATCAACCGTTGGAGGCCCTGGGCTTCCGGGCTGTCGTTCAGTCCGGTGATCGGATCGCGCGCGGCGAGCGCCGCCAGGTAGTGCCGCCGCAGCGCGGCGAGCGGGTCTTCGCCCGCCGCCCGGTCCCGGACCACGGCTGCCGCTTCGCCCTCGTGGTCGGCGATGCGGTGCAGCACCAGGTCTTCCTTGGCCGGGAAGTACTTGAACAGGGTCGGTTTCGACACCTCGGCCCGCGCGGCGACGTCGGCGCAGGACACCGCGTCGAAACCGGATTCGAGGAACATCGCGATCGCCGCGTCCGCGATCGCCGTGCGGGTCCGCTGCTTCTTCCGCTCCCGGAGTCCGACTCGTTCTGCCACGTCATCGAGGCTAGCACGGTCTCTAACTCGGTTAATTTTCTAACTGAGTTAAGCTTTCTGCTCCGGAACCGATTGGAGCACGCGAATGCGCATCGGCGTAGCCCTGCCCACCGACCACACCTCGCTCTCCGGCGAAGCGAACTCCGTGGACGCCCTCATCGACCAGGCGAAAGAGCTCGCCGCCGCCGGGCTGACGTCGGCCTGGTTCACCCAGCGGTTCGACCACGACGCGATCACGGTGGCCGCGATCGCCGCGCGCGAAGTCCCGGGCATCGACGTCGGCACCGCGGTCGTGCCGATCTACCCGCGGCACCCGATCGCCCTCTCGATGCAGGCCCAGACGGCGCAGGCCGCCGGCCGCGGACGCTTCACGCTCGGAGTCGGGTTGTCGATCAAGTCGTTCGTCGAGCAGACCTACGGGATCGCCCCGCATCCCAGGGTTCGCCACCTGCGCGAATACCTCACGGCGTTGCGCGAGCTGCTCGAATCGGGCTCGGTGGACCTGAGCGGGGAAACGCTGGTCGCCAGGACGACGCTCCCCGCGAGCGTGCCCGGGGCCCGGCCGCGCGTGCCGGTGCTGGTGGCGGCGGCCGGTGATCTGACCCTGCGCGCCGCGGCCGAACTCGCCGATGGCGCGCTGCCGATCCTGTCCGGGCCGCGGACGCTGGCCGAGTACACCGTCCCCACCATCCGCCGCTACGCCGAAGCCGCCGGGCGGCCGGAGCCCAGGATCGCCGTGATCGTCTCCGGCGTGGTGACCTCCGACGTGGCGGGCGCGCGGGCTCGCGCCGAGGCGAACATGGCCTACTACGGGACCATTCCGTCCTACCGCGCGGCGCTGGACCGCGAGGGGATCGACAACCCCGCCGACCTGGTCGCGATCGGGGACGAGGAGTCGATCGCGAAGCAGGTGGCCGAGTACTTCGAGGCGGGCGCGACCGAGCTCATCTACACCCAGACCGCGATCGGTTCCGCGGCCGACGAGCGCCGGACCTGGAAACTCCTCGGCGAGCTGGCCGCGAACCACGCTCCGAGCTGACGACGGGTGTGCAGTTTCAATTGAAACTGCACACCCGCGCGCGGAGTTCAGCGGTCGAGGATGGTGCGGAGCGCCTTCTCCAGGTCGGCGGCGGTGCCGGGACCCCGGCTGCGCCAGGCGATGAAGCGGTCCGGGCGGACCAGCACCGCCCCGTCCGCGCCGACCCCGTACGGCCCGGTCCAGTCGCCGGTCACCTCGCCGCCGATCAGCTGCGGTTCCAGCCGGACCCCCAGCGCGGTGGCGACCTCCTCGGCGGCCCCGGCCCACGCTTCCGATCCGGTCAGCAGCACGAAACCCCGACCGAACAGGTCGATCGTGGACACCTCTCCGTCCGGAGTGGACAGTCGCACGTGCGGGGCGCGCGAACCCGGGCGGCCCGTCGGGCTGGTCGCGTTCTCCAGGAGCTCGCCCTCGTCGCCGGGTTCCCGGACGACCGCGCCGTTGTGCCGGTACCCGAACAGCAGCACGGCCGGGTCCTCGATCGGCGGCGCGTCGTCTTCCCGGGCCAGGTCGGGCCGGTTGCGCACGATGGCGTTCCGGAACTGGTTCTCCGCGATCAGCTCGCCCACCGGCCGCCGCTCCGCGTCGTGGCTGTCGAGCAGTCCCGGCCCGGCCTCGCCGCGGAGCACCGCTGCGAGCTTCCACGCCAGGTAGAAGCCGTCCATCACGGCGGTGTTGCCGCCCATCCCGCCGTGCGGCGGCATGGTGTGCGCGGCGTCGCCGACCAGGTGCACCCGGCCGGCGCTGAACCGGTCGGCCACCTGCATGGTCGTCACCGTGCTGTCCGTCGCGAGGATCTCGGCGTCGAGCTCGGGCACGCCGGTGGCCAGCCGGATCTGCGCCAGGCTGCGCTCCTCGGTGAAGTCCGCCGGCTCCTCGTGCGCCGGGTCGTAGCCGACGCCGACCACGAACTGGTCCGGGTGGTCGGTGCTGACCACCACGCCGTTGCCGCCGGAGAGCTCCGGGTTCTGCAGGTAGTACATGACCAGGCGATCGCCGACGACGGCCGACAGGTCGGCGCGGACCAACCAGTGGATCGAGTGCCCGAGGGCGCCCCGGCCGTGGGTGCCGATGCCGAGCCGCTCGCGGATCGGGCTGCGGTGGCCGTCGGCGGCGACCAGGTAGTCGGCGTGCACCTCGCGGGTTCCGGTGGCGTCGGAGAGCACCGCGCGGACGCCGTTCTCGTCCTGCTCGAAGGAATCCAGCCGGGTGGAGAAGCGGACCTCGGCGCCCAGTTCGCGGGCGCGCTCGGCCAGGATGCGCTCCGCGCTCGCCTGGCTGGCGTCGGCCGACCCCGCCGGCGTCAGGTGGTCGAGCGACAGGAAGGTGTCGTGCAGGATCTCGCGGAACACCGGGCCGCTCGCGCTTTGCGCTATGCGCAGCAGGAATCCCTGGCTCTTGGGCGACGCGTCGAGCATGGCGGACTCGAGGCCGACGAGGCGGAGCGCCTCCATCACGTGGTTCTGCTGACCTCGCGCCTTCGGGTGGGTGGAGGTGCCCGGGTGGCGCTCCGCCACCAGCGACGGCGTGCCGTGCAGGCCCAGGAAAACGGCGGTCGACAGGCCGGACAGCCCGGCGCCGACGATCAGGACTGGAGTTCGTTCGGACATCGGTGACCCCTCTTGCGAACGGTGTTCGTGACTTACGAACGATGTTCTACTCGCGAACGGTGTTCGCGTCAAGTACGGTGTTCGAAGCACCGATCGAGAAAGTGGTGAACGATGTCCCTGCCGGTTCCGCCCTGGCAGCAGCGCGCCGTGCGTGACCGGGCGGCGAAACGGCCGCTGAGCCTGGAGCTGATCGTGCGCACCGCGCTCGAACTGCTCGACAGCGAAGGCCTGGACGCCGTGAGCATGCGGAAGGTCGCGCAGCGGCTCGGCACCGGCGCGGCCTCGCTCTACGCCTACGTCCGCAACAAGGACGAGCTGCACGAGCTGATGCTCGACCTCGTGATCGGCGAGATCCGGGTGCCGGAGCTCGACCCGGAGAAGTGGCAGGAGACGCTCAAGGACCTGATCCGCCAGCAGGTCGAGGTGCTCACGGCGCACCCAGGCATCGCGCAGGTCGTGATGCGCACCCCGGCGCCGGCCGGGCCGAACGCGCTGATCGTCTCCGAGGCGATGATGGCCGTCCTCCGCTCGGCCGGATTCTCCGACCGCGTGGTGGCGTTCTCCGTCGACACCCTCGCCCTGTTTGCCACGGCGGTCGCCATGGAGCGCAGCGCGGACTTCGGGCTCAGCGACGAGGAACGGGGCGAGCGGATGGAGATGATCGGGCGGTACTTCGCGGAGCTCCCGGCGGATCGGTTCCCGACGATCGTCGCCCTCCTCCCGGCGCTGATGTCCGGCGAAGGCGACGAGCGCTTCGAGTTCGGCCTGGACATCCTCATCCGAGGCATCGCCGCCCACGCCGCCGACTCGGTTTGACGCAATTTCAATGGAAATCGAATCTCTGATTTCCATTGAGGTGATCTCAGTGGATTCGGTTGTGTTCGTGGTGGGTGAGGGTGAGTGCGGCGCGGACGATCGCGGTGATTTTGCGTGGGCTGGCGGTGATG
>NZ_JBFAIN010000072.1:0-19379 GCF_040654735.1 Saccharopolyspora sp. NPDC050642
CCACGCAAAATCACCGCGATCGTCCGCGCCGCACTCACCCTCACCCACCACGAACACAACCGAATCCACTGAGATCACCTCATTGAAATTGCGGAAGTTCTCCACAGTCACCGGGAGTTCTCCACAGGTTTCGGTGTGTCGTGGTCCCGACACGCCGAAGGGGTGCAGTTTCAATTGAAACTGCGGTCACCTCGTCTCAGCGGACCTCGCCGAGCAGGTGGGGTTTGCCGGAACGGGCGTGGAGGGCGAAGTTCCAGCCGGTGTCCTGCCTGCTCATCGTGAAGTCCACTGTGGATGGCAGCAGCAGCGGCTTGCGGAACTCGACGTCGACCGAGTACGCGTCCGGCAGTCGTTCCGCGAACGCCGCCAGGCAGCGGGCCTTCGACCACATGCCGTGCGCGATCGCCCGTGGGAACCCGAAAGCCTTGGCCGTCAAGGGATGCAGGTGGATCGGGTTGCGGTCTCCGGAAACCGCCGCGTACCGCCGCCCGGTGTCGCCCGGCACCCGCCAGGTCGCCGTCGGCTCCCCAGTCGTGCCCAGCTCTGACGCCGCTGCCGGCTGCCCTGACGCCTCGCCGCGCTCGGGTGTCGCTTCGCCTGGCTGCCTCGCCTCGTCGTGCTCGGGTGTCGCTTCGCCTGGCTGCCTCGCCGGCGCCCCGGCTGCGTCCCGCGGCTGCGCCTCGTCGCGCTCCGCCTGCTCGGGTGCGCTGCCGCGCCGGAGGTAGGTGCTGACCTCCCGCCACACCACCTCGCCGCCCGCGCTGGTCTCGGTGACGACGTCGAACTGCCGCCCCTTCGGGTGCGGGCGCAGGTCGGCCACCCGGACCCGCTGCGTCAGCACGTCGGTGACCAGCAGCGGGCGCTCCTGGCGGATCGTGTTGGCCACGTGCACCAGTCCGACCAGCGGGAACGGGAACCCCGGATCGGTCATCAGCCGCACCGACAGCGGGAACGACAGCACGTGCGGGTAGGTGATCGGGAGCTCGTCGCGCAGCCCGAACCCGCACGCCCGGTTGTACTCGGCGAGCTGATCGCGGTCGATCTCGATGTCGCGCCGCAGGTACTCGGTGTCCGGCAGGCCGTCGCCGCGCCGGGTCGGCCCGGTCGCGACCGCCTTGAGGTACAGCGCGGAAAGCTTCGGTGCAGTGCTCAGTTCCGGCATCGCGGGTTTCCGTTCCGTCGAGGGGGCGTGAGCGCGAGAGCCGGTTCTCGCCGGCATTCGCGCTCACGACTGGTTCGGGGATCAGGCGCCGAGCAGGCTCTGGCCGCAGACCCGGACCACGTTGCCGTTCACCCCGGCCGACGCCGGGTCGGCGAACCAGGCGATGGTCTCCGCGACGTCCACCGGCAGCCCGCCCTGGGACATGCTGTTCATCCGGCGGCCCGCCTCGCGCACGAACAGCGGGACGGCCGCGGTCATCTTGGTCTCGATGAAGCCCGGCGCGACCGCATTGATGGTGGCCCCGCGGCTCGCCGCGATCCCGGCGGTGGATCGCACGTGCCCGATCACGCCGGCCTTGGACGCCGCGTAGTTGCCCTGTCCGACGTTGCCCGCGATGCCGCTGATCGAGGCGACGCCGATGATCCGCCCGCCGGGTCGCAGCGGGGAGCCGTCGGCGAGCAGCAGTTCGTTGATCCGCTCCTGCGCGGTCAGGTTCACCGCGAGCACCGCGTCCCACTGCTGCGACGTCATCCGGCCGATCGTCTTGTCCCGCGTGATGCCCGCGTTGTGCACCACGACGTCCAGCCCGCCGTGGCGCTGCGCGAAGTGCTCCGCGATCCGGTTGGGCGCGTCGTCAGCGGTGATGTCCAGCTGCAGCGTCGAGCCGCCGATGCGGTTGGCGACCTTGGCGAGGTCGCCGCCCTGCGCGGGCACGTCCAGGCACACCACGTGCGCGCCGTCGCGCGCGAGGGTCTCCGCGATCGCCTCGCCGATGCCCCGCGATGCCCCGGTGACCAGGGCGATCTTGTCGCGCAGCGGGCTTTCCCGGTCGACCTCCGGCACCTCGGCCGGGCCGACCCGGACCACCTGCCCGGAGACGTACGCGGACTTCGACGAGAGCAGGAACCGCAGCGTCGAGTCGAGCGCGTCCTCTGCTCCCCTGGCGACGTAGACCAGCTGTGCGGTCGCGCCGCGCTTGAGCTCCTTGCCCGCCGTGCGGACGAAGCCTTCGAGAGCGCGCTGCGCGGTGTGCGCGCGTGGGTCCTGCTGCTCTTCGGGCGGTGCGCCGAGCACGATCACCCGGCCGCAGCGGTCGGTCTGGCGGATCGTCGGGCCGAAGAACTCGCGCAGCTCGCGCAGTTGTTCACTGCTCTCGATGCCGGTCGCGTCGAAGATCAGCGCCGAGTAGCGCTCGCCTTCGGCCGGGGTCTGGTGGACCTTGATGTGAACGTCGTCGAGGGTCGCCGCGATCGCGTCGCCGAGCCGGCCGCCGGGCGCGGCGCCGACCAGCACCGGGCCGCTGACCACGGGATCGCCGGGTCGGTAGCGGCGCAGCGGCGTCGGCGCGGGCAGGCCGAGCCGCTTGACGACCTGCCGCCCGATCGGGGACAGGGTGAACTGCTGGTACCGGTCGGCCATGTGGACACTCCCGCGGGTTGGGGGCGCGAAGTTCGCTCGACGTCAAACCTACCCACGGGTAGGTTAGGTTGCCAGAGAGCATCGCATCAACTAGGGAGTCAGGCCATGGCCACCGTTCGGCGAGTAGCGATCATCGGCGGCAACCGGATTCCGTTCGCCCGGTCCGGCGGCCCCTACGCCCGCGCCTCCAACCAGGACATGCTCACCGCGGCCCTGGACGGGCTGATCGCGCGGTTCGGGCTGCAGGGCGAGCGGCTCGGCGAGTTCGTCGCCGGGGCGGTGCTGAAGCACAGCCGCGACTTCAACCTGGCGCGCGAGACCGTGCTGGGCTCCCGGCTCGACCCGCGCACCCCCGCCCACGACGTGCAGATGGCCTGCGCGACCGGGCTGGAGAGCGTGGTGTCGGTGGCGAACAAGATCGCCCTCGGCCAGCTCGACGTCGGCATCGCCGGCGGCGTCGACTCGGCCAGCGACGCGCCGATCGCGGTCAACGAGGACCTGCGCCGCGTCCTGCTGCGGGCCAACCACGCCAAGTCCGCGGCCAGCCGGTTGAAGGCGCTGGCCGGCGTCCGGCCGCAGCACGTCGTGCCGGAGATCCCGCGCAACGCCGAACCCCGCACCGGGCTTTCGATGGGCGAGCACGCCGCGAAGACCGCGCTGGCCTGGGGCATCGGCCGCGAGGAGCAGGACGAGCTGGCCGCGCGCAGCCACCAGCGGCTCGCCGCCGCCTACGACCGCGGCTTCTTCGACGACCTGATCACGTCGTTCCAGGGCCAGGCCCGCGACCAGAACCTGCGGCCGGACAGCTCGGCGGAGAAGCTCGCCAAGCTCAAGCCGGTGTTCGGCCGCGGCGAGGGCGCGACCATGACCGCGGGCAACTCGACGCCGCTGACCGACGGCGCGTCCACCGTGCTGCTGGCCAGCGAGGAGTGGGCCGAGCAGCGGCGGCTGCCGGTGCTGGCGTACCTCGGCGAGGTGGTGTCCGGCGCGGTCGACCACGTCAGCGGCGACGACGGCCTGCTGATGGCCCCGGCCTACGCGGTGCCGAAGCTGCTCGACCGGACGGGCCTGGAGCTGGGCGACTTCGACTTCTACGAGGTGCACGAGGCGTTCGCCTCGCAGGTGCTGGCGACCCTGAAGGCCTGGCAGGACCCGGAGTTCTGCAAGGACCGGCTCGGCCGGGCCGAGCCGCTGGGCGAGATCGACCCGGCGAAGCTCAACGTCAACGGCTCGTCCCTGGCGGCGGGCCACCCGTTCGCGGCAACGGGCGGCCGGATCGTGGCGACCCTGGCGAAGCTGCTCGCGGAGAAGGGCTCGGGCCGGGGGCTGATCTCCATCTGCGCGGCGGGCGGCCAGGGCATGACGGCAATCCTCGAACGCTGACCCGGTACCCGGAGGAGCTCCGTCTTGGGTTGCGATTGCTCGGCGGGCTCCAGCCGGGTTCGCGCTCCTCACCGCGGATCCCAGCGGGGTTCGTCCGTGCCGTAGGCGTGGATGAAGGGCCAGTTCAGGGGTTTTCCGTCGATCCGGCCGGGCGGGGCGACCGCGGTGATCCGGCCGTCCGGGGAGTCGAGTCCGGTCAGCCAGCGTTCGGTGTCCGCCGGGACCGGCGGGCGTTCCGCGCGGGGCCGGCCGAGGAGCCAGTGCGCGGTCCGGGCCAGGGAGAGTTCGCGGAGCCAGGTGCCGCCGGCCTCGGACTGCCGCCGCAGGCCGTCGAGCACCGCCGCCGCGCAGAGGTAGCCGGTGCCGTGGTCGAGCAACTGGCAGGGCAGCGCGCCCGGTCCGTCCGATGTGGACTCGACGGCGGCGATTCCGGAGGCGGCCTGCACGATGCTGTCGAAACCGCGCCGCTCGCCCCACGGCCCGGCCGTTCCCCAAGCCGACAGCGAGACCACCACCAGGCCCGGATGCCGTTCGGCGAGCTCCTCGGCGCCGAGCCCGAAGCGGCGGAGCGCGCCCGGCCGGTAGCCGTGCACGAGCACATCGGCCCCGGCCAGCAGTTCGTGAAGCAGCGCAAGGCCTTCCGGCTCATCCGCGTCGAGCACGGCGCTGCGCTTGCCGAGCAGCGTGTCGTAGCTGCCGGGGCGTTCCGGGCGGTGCGGCGGTCGATGCGCAGCACGTCCGCGCCGAGTGCCGCGAGGAAGCGGGTGCACACCGGCCCGGCGATCACCCGCGTCAGGTCGAGCACTCGGAGCCGGTCTCCCCGCCTCCGCGGCGCGGCGTCGCCGATCCGGTCCGTCCCGACGAGCGGCCGCGCCGCGACGGCCCGTCCCGGCGGCTCGGCCAGCCATTCCTGCGGAGTGCGCACGGCGGCGGCGATCCCGCCGGCCTCGACCACGCGTGTTTCCACCTCGCGCGCCGTGAGTTCTCCGATCGCCGACGCCACGGCCGCGACGTCATCGGGCGTGCCGAGCGCGCGCACCAGCGCTTCGCGGTGCCAGGGGTAGTTGCCGTGCGTGCGGACCCAGCCGTCCGCTGCCCGCCAGAACCGCGACATCGGCGCGAAGCCGTCCAGCGCCGGCTCGCCGTCGAGCCGGAGGTGGGCCTCGCTGCGCATCGCGGCGGCGACGTGCCCGGTCGCGAGCTCGACGGGCCACCGGGTCGACGCGAGCAGCGCCGCGCCGATGCAGGCGATCGCGGTGTCCTCCACCGGCAGCCGCGACGTGAGGTGCCCGAGGTCGCCCGCCACGGCCAGCTCGGCGGGATCGCGATCGACCCCGAGCGCTCCCAGCGCTTCCGACAACGGGTTCAGCCAGGGCTCCATGGCCAGATCCTCGGTGTTCGAAGCGGCCACCGCAGCAGGTCCAGCCGAAGATCACAGGTCCCGGATTGCCGAGTATCGCGCGGTCTAGCGATTTCCCTAGACGGGCGAATATCCGCCGAGCCGGCGCCAACACACCCATCGGGGTTTCTCGCCGAATATCGAATCAGCGCTAGACGACTGGATAAAGTCCGAGGAATGGACCCGGTCCGCAACCCCTTCGCCCCCGGCGCCGGACAGCGGCCGCCCGAACTGGCCGGCCGGGATCGCGAGGTCGACGCCTTCGACGTGGTGCTCGAACGAGTCGCGCGCGGTCGCCCGGAGCGCAGCCTCGTGCTCACCGGCCTGCGCGGCGTCGGCAAGACGGTGCTGCTCGGCGAGCTGCGTTCGATGGCGGTCAAGCGCGGTTGGGGCGCGGGCAAGGTGGAGGCCCGCCCGGAGGCCGGGCTGCGGCGCCCGCTGTCCGCCGCGCTGCACCGCGCGATCCGCGATCTCGCCGTCCGGCACCGCGCCCCGGACCGCGTCGAGGAGGTGCTCGCCGTCCTGAAGGCGTTCGCGCTGAAGGCGAATCCGGACGGCGCGAAGCTGCGGGACCGCTGGCAGCCGGGCATCGACGTGCCCGCCGCCCAGGGCCGGGCCGACTCCGGGGACATCGAGATCGACCTCGTCGAGCTGTTCACCGAGGTCGCCGAGCTGGCCGCGGACGTCGGCACCGGCATCGCGCTGCTGATCGACGAGCTGCAGGACGTGCAGCCCGCCGACGTCTCGGCGTTGTGCGCCGCCTGCCACGAGCTGTCCCAGTCCGGCGCGCCGCTGGTGGTCGTCGGCGCGGGGTTGCCGCACCTGCCCGCCGTGCTGTCGGCGAGCAAGTCCTACTCCGAGCGGCTGTTCCGCTACGTGCGGATCGACCGACTGGACCGCTCGGACGCCGACCGCGCCGTCGTCGCCCCCATCGAGCGGGAGGACGCCGAGATCACCCCGGCCGCCCTGGACGCCCTGTTCACGATCTCCGGTGGCTACCCGTACTTCGTGCAGTCCTACGGCAAGGCGACCTGGGACGCGGCGGTGCGCGCGGAGATCAGCGACGAGGACGTCCGGCTGGCGGCGCCGGAGGCGGAGACCGAGCTCGCGGTCGGCTTCTTCGGCTCCCGCTACGAGCGGGCCACGCCCGCCGAGCGCGAGTACCTGCGGGCGATGGCGGAGCTCGTCGAGGGCCGCGACGAACCGGCGCCGACGGCGTCCATCGCGGAGTACCTGGAGCGCCGCCCGTCCTCGCTGTCCCCGGCGCGCGACAGCCTGATCAAGAAGGGCTTGGTGTACTCGGGCGAACGCGGCCTGATCGCGTTCACCGTCCCGCACTTCGGCCGCTACCTGCTCACGCAGGAATAGCCCGGAAGAACCGGTTGGCGCTCGGCCGGAACATCGCCACCAGCGCGCCGGCCACGGCGAGCACGTGCAGCGCGCGGACCAGGAGGAAGGCGAGCTGCCAGGCGTCCGCGGGTGGGGCGACCCCGCCGCCGGTCAGCGCCGAGGCGAGCGTCGGCCCGACCATGCTCAGCATCCCGATGCCGCCGAGCAGCACGGCCAGCACAACGCGCACCCAGTTCTGGCCGCTGCGGAGCCGGAGCACCAGGGCGGCGAGGGCGGCGTAGAGGAGCATCCGGACCGCGGCCTGCAGCAGCAACGGGCCGGTCGGTGCCTGGACGACGTGGATCAGCGTTTCGACGACCCCGGCGCCCACGGCGATCAGCCAGAGCAGGATCGAGTTCCGCACGGCGGCGGGTTGTTCGCGCACGGTCGGCCCCTCCCGAGAGATGATCACCTCGGAGTGACCTGCGCGGATCGCCGCAGCTCATCGGGCTTTCTCCCGGAGATGTCCCCTAGTGGGCCGGCCCGCCACTACGTCTTTCTAGGCATATCTAGATCAGTTGCTAGAGAGCTGTATAAAGGCTGATGGCGTCGCTGGTCCGGGTCGGATCGTGGTGACCTGAGACACATGTCGACATGTGTGTAACGGGAAGCCGTCGGGCGTCGATATGCAGGATGACCCCGCGGTGCTGTCGGACCCCCGACCTGGCAGCATCGCGGGGCTTTCCAATTCCGGCACACCGCCGGTATCGGGCATCTCGCCCACCTATCACCTGAAACCAGCCGAACCCGGCGTTATTCCCGGGTCCCCCGGTGAACCGTCGCGCGCGAAGGGAGTCGCGAATGGAAGCCGTCATCGTCCTGGTCGGCGCCCTGGTCCCCACCTTGGCGGCCACCGCCTTCTACGTCCGCGATCGCAACCGCCTCTGACCCGCGGCCGGGCGGGTTGGTCCAATCCGCCGACTCCGCGCAACCGGGTGCTGTTGACTGCGGGCGTGAGTGCTGAGCAGCAGCGCGCCGCCCCCGAGCGCAGGTCCGGGAAAGGCGTGGGTGTCGGCCTGCTCGCAGCTGCGGTGCTCGTGCCGCTCCTGACGGCGGCCGAGTACTTCGTCGTCGGCGCGGCGTGGGCCGCCTGCCTCACCGACGCCGAGCGCTACGGGTTCGCGCTGATGCTGTCGGTGCCGGTGCTGTTCGTGCTCAACGTCGTCGTGTTCGGGGTGACCTTCCCGCTGGTCTGCTCCGCCGCGCGCCGGCTCCGGCACCCGCGGACGGCGGCCGTCGCCGGCATCGCACTGGTCGTCGCGGTGGCGTTCTACGCGGAGGTCGGGGCGGTGTACTCCTACTGGGCGGAGCCGGCCCAGCTCGGCGCGTGCGTCGACCACGTCCCGCCGTGGTGGCCTTCCTGGACCCGGGGCTGACCGGTCCGAGGAGTGAGACGCGACTCGGGACGCCGCACCCGTCGGAACACCGCGCGGCGGTGTGTTGTTGACTGCGGGCGTGAGTGCTGAGCAGCAGAAACGCCGTGCCCGTGTCCGCGCCCCCGAGCTGATCGGCCGCCAGTGGCTGAACACCGGCGGCGAGGACCTCAAGCTTGCCGACTTCCGCGGCAAGGTCCTCGTCCTGGACTTCTGGACGTTCTGCTGCATCAACTGCTTGCACGTGCTCGACGAGCTGCGGCCCTTGGAGGCCGAGTTCGCCGAGGAGGTCGTCACCGTCGGCGTGCACTCGCCGAAGTTCGAGCACGAGGCCGATCCGGATGCGCTGGTCGCCGCCGTCGAGCGCTACGCCGTGCACCACCCGGTGCTCGACGACCCGGAGCTGACCACCTGGCAGAACTACGCGGTCAAGGCCTGGCCGACGCTGGTCGTCGTCGACCCCGAGGGCTACGTCGTGCACGTCGCCGCTGGTGAGGGGCACGTCGAGGCCCTGCGCAGCGTGATCACCGAGATCATCGCCGAGCACGAGGCCAAGGGCACGCTGCACCGGGGGAACGGCCCTTACGTGCCGCCGGAGGCGCCCGAGACCACGCTCCGCTTCCCCGGCAAGGTCATCGCCCTGCCGAGCGGGAACCTGCTGGTGTCGGACTCCGCGAACCACTCGCTGGTCGAGTTCGCCACCGACGGCGAGACCGTGGTGCGCCGCATCGGCGCCGGTCGGCGCGGTCGCGCGGACGGCGCTGCCGCCGAGTTCTCCGAGCCCGCCGGTCTCGCGCTGCTGCCGCAGCACGTCGCCGAGCAGGTCGGCTACGACGTCGTGGTCGCTGACACCGTCAACCACCTGCTGCGCGGCGTCCGGCTCGCGGACGGCGAGGTCACCACCCTGGCCGGGACCGGCGAGCAGTGGCGCGACGGCGCCGACGGCGGACCCGCGCTGGAGACGCCGCTGACCAGCCCCTGGGACGTCGCCTGGTGGGAACCGGCCGGCGGCGTGGTGATCGCGATGGCGGGCAACCACACGCTCGGCCTGTTCGACCCGGTCGCGGGCGAGGTCCGGCGGTTCGCCGGGACGACGGTCGAGGGCCTGCGCGACGGCGCCGCCGACGAGGCGTTCTTCGCGCAGCCGTCCGGGCTGGCCGACGGCGGCGACCGGCTCTGGCTGGCCGACTCCGAGACCTCCGCGCTGCGCTGGGTCGAGGCCGCGGGCGATGGTTTCGAGGTCCGCACGGCCGTCGGCACCGGGCTGTTCGACTTCGGCCACGCCGACGGCCCCGCCGAGAAGGCGCTGTTCCAGCACCCGCTCGGCGTCGCGGTCCTGCCCGACGGATCGGTCGCGGTCTGCGACACCTACAACGGCGCCGTCCGGCGCTACGAGCCGGCGACCGGCGAGGTGTCGACGCTGGCCACCGACGTCGCGGAGCCCTCCGGCGCGGCCGTGGTGGGCGGGGAGCTCGTCGTGGTCGCCTCCGCCGCGCACCGGCTCGAGCGGCCGGTCCCGCCGGGCGTCGCGGCGCGCCTCGTCGAGGGGGCGTCGCAGCAGGTCAAGCGGCCGGCCACGGAGATCGGCAGCGGCGCGGTCGAGCTCGCCGTGGTGTTCACGCCGCCGCCGGGCACCAAGCTGGACGAGCGCTACGGGCCGTCGACCCGGCTGGAGATCACCTCGTCGCCGGCGGAACTGCTGGTCGAAGGCGCCGGCGTGGGCACCGACCTGACGCGGCGCCTGGTGCTGGCCGAGGGCATCGAGCAGGGCGTGCTGCACGTGGTGGCGCAGGCCGCCAGCTGCGACGACGACCCGTCGGTCGAGCACCCGGCCTGCCGCCTGACCAGGCAGGACTGGGGCGTGCCGATCAAGATCGCGGCCGCCGGGCCGAAGCGGTTGCCGCTGGTGATGGGCGGCCTTGACGCCGAGGCGTGATCTCGCGGCCCCAGCGGATCACCGCACCGGGTGTTGACAGGGGCCGCCGGGCACGCCGGGTGCTCGCGTTTCCGCAGGTAGATGCTCGTGCGCGGTTTGGGGCGCTATGGCACTCCAAACCGCTCACGAGTACTTGACCAGCGGAAACCGTTGGTGGCACCGGTGGATCCGCCGTGACGGGGCCGGAAAGCCCTGCCCTGGCCGGTTGGTCGCCCGGCGGCGGCAAGTAAACTTTTCGGGTGACCGATGCCAAGCTCGAAATCCAGATGCTGCACGACCGGGTCATGGTGCGCATCTCCCCGGAATCCGGTGAGCGCCGCAGCAGCGGCGGCATCGTGATTCCGGCGACCGCCCAGGTGGCCAAGCGGCTGCTGTGGGGCGAGGTCTTCGGCGTGGGCAGTCACGTGCGCACGGTGAAGGTCGGAGACCAGGTGCTGTTCAACCCCGACGAGCAGTTCGAGGTCGAGGTCCAGGGCCAGGCCTATCTCGTGATGCGGGAGCGGGACCTGCACGCCGTGGCCAGCGAACGCACCGAACAGGGCACCGGGCTGTACCTGTAGTCGACGCGGCCTTCCCTCGCGGAGCCGGCCGCCGATATCGTCACGCGCCCCACCGCACGACCGACACGAGAAGGGGAAGCGGTGCCGGAAAACCACGATCATCGAAGCGGTGCCGAGCCGTCGACCGAACGGATGCGCACCGACCCGGAACGTTCCGGCGAGGCCCAGCCGGAGACCATCGTCGAGCAGACCACCCGGATCCCACCGGTGCAGGCCGACTTCGACGAACGCACCCGCCCCAACCTGTCGGGCGCCGCGAAGCCGGAGGCCCAGCAGCCGGCACCGGAGTCCGACGCCGAGCGGACCGCCCAGATCGCCGCGGTGCCCGCCGACTTCTCCACGTTCCGCATCGAGACCCAGGCGATCCCGCCGGTCGGCGCCCAGCCCGACGGCTGGGCCGCCGCGACCCCGCCGCCTTCCGACGCCGACAAGAAGCGCCGCGGCCTGATCCGCGCCGGCATCGCCGCCGGCGCCGTGGTCGGCGCGCTGGTGCTGCTCTACGTCGGTGACCTGGTCTTCACCAGCGGCCAGGTGCCGCGCGGCACGGTGGTGGCCGGCGTCGACATCGGCGGCCTGGACGAGACCGCCGCCGAGACGGAGCTCCGCGAGAAGCTCGGCCCGGGCCTCAACGAGCCCGTCGAGCTGCGGGTCGGCGACCGCACCGCCACGATCAACCCGGAGCAGGCCGGGCTGCAGATGGACTGGACGGCGACCGTCCAGCAGGCGGGCAGCCAGCCGCTGAACCCGTTCACCCGGATCGCCTCGCTGTTCACCACGACCGAGGTCGCCCCGGTCAGCCACGGCGACCGCGAGCAGCTGGTCCAGGCGCTGGAGCAGGTCCGGCCGCAGCTGGACCGGGCCCCGGCCGAGGGCGCCATCCGGTTCGAGGGCACCAAACCGGTCGCCGTCGACCCGATCACCGGGCAGGCCATCGACGTGCAGCGGGCCACCGACGAGGTGCTCACCCACTGGGCGGACGACGTCGCCGTGCAGGTGCCCTTCACCGAGCAGCCGGTCAGCACGACCAGCGAGGGCGTGCAGCGGGCGCTGCGCGAGGTGGCGCAGCCCGCGGTGTCCGCGCCGGTGACGGTGCGCGGCCAGGGCAAGGACGCGACCCTGGCGCCCGCGGCGATCGCCGCGGCGCTGCGGTTCGAGCCGGACGGCGCCGGCGGGCTGAAGTCCCACGTGGACCTGCCGGCCGCGATCGGCAGCGTCGAACCGCAGCTGGCCGACACGATCAAGCCCGGCAAGGACGCCGAGATCGTCCTGGAGGGCGGCGCGCCGGTGGTCCGGCCGTCCACCGACGGCATCGGCGTCGACTGGAACAAGAGCTTCGAGCGGATCGACGAGGTGCTCCGCAGGCCGCAGGACCGCGCGGTGCAGGCCATCTACGTGCACGAACCGGCCAAGTTCACCACCGAGCAGGCCAACCAGATGGGCATCCGCGAGGTGGTCGGCGAGTTCACCACCGGCGGGTTCGAGGCCGCGTCCGGGGTGAACATCCGGCGGACCGCCGAGCAGGTCAACGGCGCGATCATCAAGCCGGGCGAGGTCTTCAGCCTCAACGGGCACACCGGGCCGCGCGGGATCCCGCAGGGCTACGTCGAGTCCGGGATCATCGAGAACGGCCGCCCGGGCCGGGCCGTCGGCGGCGGCATCTCGCAGTTCGCCACGACGCTGTACAACGCCTCGTACTTCGCCGGCATGCAGAACGTCGAGCACAAGGCGCACAGCTACTACATCAGCCGGTACCCGGCGGGCCGCGAGGCCACCGTGTTCCAGAGCCCGAGCGGCGCGAGCATCATCGACGTCAAGTTCAAGAACGTCGCCAAGAGCGGGATCATGATCACCACCCGCTGGACGCCGTCGTCGATCACGGTGCAGCTCTGGGGCACCAAGCAGTTCGACGTGTCCTCGCAGACCGGCGAGCGGACCAGCCCCACGCAGCCGCAGGAGAAGGTCGTGCCGCCGGGCGAGCCGTGCAGCCCGAGCAAGGGCACGCCGGGCTTCTCGGTGAACGACACCCGGACCATCAAGGACGTGACCACCGGCCAGGTGCGCACCGAGACCCAGCACACCGTCTACAACCCGCAGCCGATCATCCACTGCGGCGCGCCCCCGGGCGGAGCGCCCGCCCCGCCGCGCTGACGGCGAGTCGCCGACGAGCGGTCGTCCCGGTTCCCCGGGGCGACCGCTCTCGCGTTTCAGCGGGTGGTCGCGACGAGCAGGCCGGGGTGGTCGGTGCCGTCGATCGGGATCGTTTCGGCGTGCTCCAACCGGAACACGTCCATCGCCAGCACGTGCTGCACGCTGCCGTCGTCCGTGCGGTACCAGCCGTCGGGCACGCAGCCCTGCACGTCGGGGTTGCCGCCGGCGACCAGGTTCAGGTCTCCGCCGATCACCGACTCGGCGCCGAGCGCGATCGCGACGCCGGAGAGCTCCCGGCACTGCTCGGCCGCGACTTGGCCGTCGCTCGCGGACAGGTGCGTGGTGCACGCGGCGACCTTGGAGTACGGCACGCACAGCAGCACCCGCTGCTCGTTGCCGCCGTCCTGCGCGGCGTACTGCCGCTCGACCGCCTCGCCCGCGGCCCCGAGATCGGGGTTGGTCAGGATGGCGACGCCGTAGTCGCCGCGCCCGTCCTTGCAGGCGAACGGGCTGCCGGTCGCCTTGTCGCCGACCGGGGCGAACGCCCAGCGGTAGCCCGTTTCGTGCGTCATGCGGGTGATGTCCGGGGCGCAGACCTCGTTGATCGTCACCACGTCCGGCCGGCGCTGCTGGATCGCGGCGATCGCCGAGTCGACCGACTTGCCCTCCGCGTAGCAGTCGGCGAAACCGCTGTTGCAGAGGTTGAGCTGGAGCACGGTGAAGGGCTGGGCCGCCGCGGTCTGCGCCTGGGCGACCGGGACGACGACGGCGGCGAGCGCGGCCAGTGCCGCTGCGATCCACAGCGCGGCCGATCGGCGCAGGCCGGCACGCTTCATCGGGACCTCCTCAAGGCTCTCGGCGCCGCGGGCTCGGCACCCGTCGAAAGTCTGCTCACCAGCGAATATCGGCTCGACCGCCGGATGGGGTAGTGGCGACTTCTCGTCAAGTGCACCCGTCCGGACACGTTGCGTGTACGAGCAGTGATCGTCCGCAGGGGCCTCGCGAGCGCGTTCCGGAGCCCGTCGAGCACTCCCTGTTGACCAGTGGCACACACCACATGAGACTGAGTGCCATTCGGCAGTAGCGGGCGACAACCCGCACGAACAGGGGAGGTTCGGCGGAAGATCTTTCGTCTTCGCCCCGGTCGGCTGGCAGGTTTCCGATCGCCGGCCGACCCGCGACCGGGCGCGGACCGAAAACTTGATGGCTTCGCAACACTCAGCATTGGGATTACGCCCGAACGAGTGGCACCATTCGAACACTCGCGTTCTCACCTACTAGGAGTGACATCGTGGCGCGTCGCAGAACACTACGAGCGATGGCTCTGCTGCCCGCTCTGGCCCTGGCCACCGCCGTCGCGGCGGGCTGTGCCGAGTCCACCACCGGCGGTGGCGGCACGGCGGACGGCGGCGTGGAGGTGATCAAGCCGGGCATCCTCACGACCTGCACGCACATGGACTACAAGCCCTTCCAGTTCCACGACCAGGGGAAGATCGTCGGCTTCGACGTCGACCTGGTCGACGCGATCGCCAAGGACATGGGCCTGACGCAGGAAATCCTGGACACCCCGTTCGAGGGCATCCAGTCCGGTGAGGACCTCAACACGCGGCGCTGCGACGTGGCCGCCGCGGCCATGAGCATCACGCCGGCCCGCGAGCAGAACTTCGACTTCTCCGACCCGTACTTCGACTCCACCCAGGCGCTGATGACGAAGAAGGGCTCGGGCATCCGCAGCCTGGCTGACCTGCGCGGCAAGAAGCTGGGTGTCCAGCTGGCCACCACCGGTGAGAAGTACGCGAACGAGAACAAGGACGCCAACGGCTACGAGGTCGTCCAGTTCGAGGACCTGCCGCTGTCGGTGACCGCGGTGGAGACCGGCCAGGTCGACGCGGCGATCAACGACAACAGCGTCTTCGGCGACTTCGTCAAGAACAACCCGAACGTCGAGATCACCAACGAGTTCAGCACCGGCGACCAGTACGGCATCGGCATGGCCACCGGCAACACGGCGCTGAAGGAGCGGGTCAACGCCGCGCTGAAGAAGCTCAAGGAAAACGGCGAGTACGACAAGATCTACGAGAAGTGGTTCGGCAAGAAGCCGCAGTGATCGCCTGCGGGGCATAGCGCTCCAATGCCAACGTACGGGGTCGGCGGGTGCTCCACCGCCGGCCCCGAACACTGATCAGGAGACTTCATGACAACCGACACCGAGCGGCCCAAGTCGGGGCTGGGCCGGCGGCAGAAGGCCCGGCTCAACCGCGGCATCCAGTACGCCGTGCTGATCGTGGTCATCATCGTGGTGGCCGTGGTCGCGGACTGGGACTCCATCGCGCGGGCGTTCTTCAACGTCGACGTGGCGAAGGCGCAGTTCCCCGCCGTGATCACCACGGCGCTGGTCAACACCATCATCTACACCGCGCTCGGCTTCGGGTTCGGCCTCGGGCTGGGCATCGTGCTGGCGTTGATGAAGATGTCGCCGGTCGGCCCGTACCGGTGGATCGCCACCGGCTACATCGAGCTGTTCCGCGGCCTGCCCGCGCTGCTGGTGTTCATCGCGCTGGGCTTCGGCGTGCCGATCGCCTTCCAGCTGCGGTTCGACATCTACTCCACAGTGATGCTGGCGCTCGGCTTGGTCGGCGCGGCCTACATGGCCGAGACCATCCGCGCCGGCGTCCAGGCGGTGCCGAAGGGGCAGATCGAGGCGGCCCGCTCGCTGGGCATGTCGCCGACCCGGACCATGATCACCGTGGTGATGCCGCAGGCGCTCCGGATCATCCTGCCGCCGCTGACCAACGAGCTGATCCTGCTGACCAAGGACTCGTCGCTGGTCTACCTGCTCGGTCTGGCCGCCAACGAGTACGAGCTGGCGAAGTTCGGCCGTGCCGCGCTGAACGAGTACGCATCGCTCACGCCGCTGCTGGTGGCCGGGCTGTGCTACCTGATCATCACCATTCCGCTGTCCCGGGTTTCGGACCTGCTGGAGCGCAAGTACGGCGGCGGGGCGCGGACCAAGGGGGCCAAGGCATGAGCGACGTGATGATCGAGATCAACGGGCTGAGCAAGTCGTTCGGCTCCCTGGAAGTGCTGCGCGGCATCGACCTGGAGGTGGCGCGCGGCGAGGTCGTCTGCGTCATCGGCCCGTCCGGCTCCGGCAAGTCCACCCTGCTGCGCTGCGTGAACCTCCTGGAGGAGCCGACCGCGGGCAAGGTCGTGGTGGACGGCACCGACCTCACCGACCCGGACACCGACCTGGACGGCGCCCGCCGGCACATCGGCATGGTGTTCCAGCAGTTCAACCTGTTCGCGCACCTGCACGTGCTGGACAACCTGACCGTGGCGCAGCGCAAGGTGCTGGGCCGGGACAAGGCGACGGCGGAGAAGATCGCGCGCGAGAACCTGGAGCGGGTCGGGCTGTCGGACAAGGCCGACGCCATGCCCGCGCAGCTCTCCGGCGGCCAGCAGCAGCGGGTCGCGATCGCGCGGGCGCTGTCGATGAACCCGAAGGTCATGCTGTTCGACGAGCCGACATCGGCGCTGGACCCGGAGCTGGTCGGCGACGTGCTCGGCGTGATGCGGCAGCTCGCCGACGAGGGCATGACGATGCTCGTGGTCACCCACGAGATGCAGTTCGCCCGCGAGGTGGCCGACCGGGTGCTGTTCATGGACGGCGGCGGGATCATCGAGCAGGGGCCGCCGGCCGAGGTGATCGGTGCGCCGAAGGAGGAGCGCACCCGCACCTTCCTCGCCCGCGTCCTCGACCCGACCCACACCCACCCCGCCCCGGAGTGATCTGAAGGCAGGACCGCGCGAACGGCCCGTTCACCTCGTACCGCGAGGAGAACGGGCCGTTCGCTCGTTCCCGGTCGAGGTTTCACGTGGAACCGAATAGGCCATCCGGCTGCACTCAGCAGCGCATCGCAACCAAGGGTTGTGATCACACGTCGGAGTTCTATAGGTAGTTGATCGACTACCTTTTCGGGTGATCAAGTTGATCAGCTGGTCGGGGACTAGGTCGGGGGCGAGGGTGCCGGTCGTCAAGCCGTGGGACAGCAACGGTCCGCTCACCGCTGCGGAGCAGCGGTTCGAGGAACTGCTCCGGCAGGGCAGAGCCGACCGCGCGATCCCGGGCGCCGTCCCGCCGCTGGACGTGCACGCCGTGCGGTACTCCCAGGACCGCGAGATCCGCGGC
The DNA here is from genome assembly GCF_040654735.1 of Saccharopolyspora sp. NPDC050642. Classification (NCBI taxonomy): domain Bacteria; kingdom Bacillati; phylum Actinomycetota; class Actinomycetes; order Pseudonocardiales; family Pseudonocardiaceae; genus Saccharopolyspora; species Saccharopolyspora sp. NPDC050642. Next base: position 16,959 of record NZ_JBFAIN010000072.1, read on the forward strand.
GAATACCTCGCCCGCCGCCTGGTCGAGTCGCTGGAGGAACCCGGCTGGCGGCCGTTCTCCCGGCGCAGCGGCGGCCAGCAGCAGGTCATCGCCGTCGAGGACGCGGTGATCACCGGACACCTGGACCTGCGCGCCACCGACCTGCCGTACCTGCTGGAATTCGTCCGCTGCCGGTTCGAGCACGCGCCCGACCTGCGGCAGGCGAACATCGCCGGCCTGGTGCTCTGGCACTGCCGGTTCCCCGGCATCGACGCCCGAAACCTCAACACCAGCAACGACACCGTGCTCCGCAACTGCACGAGCATCGGCGGCATCGTCGACCTCGCCGACGCCCAGCTCGGCGGTTCGCTGCTGCTCAACGACAGCGAGCTGCGCAATCCCGGCGGCCGCGCGATCTACGGCGACCGGCTGTCCGTCTCCGGTGCGCTGCTCGGGTTGCGGCTGCAGGTGGCGGGCGAGATCCGCATCCCCGGCGCGAAGGTCGGCGGCAACCTCACGCTCTCCGGCGGGGCGCTGCGCAACCGGGGCCGGTACGCGTTGAACGCCAACGGGATCCAGATCGGCGGCAGTCTGCGCTGCGACGTCGACCCGCTCACCCGCCGGCCGTTCACCGTCGCCGGGCTGATGTTCCTGCCCAGCGCGCACATCTTCGGCGACCTGCGGCTGCGCGACGCGGTGCTGGAACCGGGCGTCGCGCCCTCGCAGCGCGGCGAATCCCAGTACGACGACCCGACCAGCACGCTCGTCATCGACCGCGGCGACATCCGCGGCGACGTGCAGATCGACCAGGGCTTCCGCAGCGGCGGCACCATCCGGATGGTGAGCGCGAAGGTCGGCGGCGACCTGCGGATGTCCGGCGCGCACATCGACCTGAGCTGGTCGCGCTCCAAGAAGGCGTCGGTCGAGCAGCCGCTGCGCTCGGTGCACATCGACGGCACCGAGATCCTCGGCAACCTGGAGGCGTCGCGGGTCGAGCTGCACGGCCAGGTGCGGATGATCGACGTCCGGGTGCATGGCAGCTTCCAGCTGAACAAGGCCTGCCTGCACGGCCCGCGCACCGACGTGCTGCAGGCCAGCCGGCTCGTGGTCGGCAGCAACCTGGACTGCCGGGAGACCGACGTCGTCGGCTCGATCCAGCTGCAGGGCGCCCAGATCGGCGCCAACGTCGACCTGCGCTCGGCGCACCTGACCAAGCCCGCGTGGCACCGCCACCGGATGTCCTACAAGTCCTCCCTGGACCTGCGCGCGGCGCGCATCGCGCGCGACCTGGTGTGCGCGGCGGGCAGCCGGCCGTTCCTCGCCGAGGGCGAGGTGCAGCTGCGGCGCGCCGAGATCGGGCGGCAGGCGAACTTCTGGGGCTGCCGGCTCGGCGACGGCACCAGCCGCAACGCGATCAACGCCTTCGGCCTGGTGGCGCAGGAGCTCACGCTGGTTCCGGAGACCGCGCCGCAGGGCCGGATCATGCTCCGGCAGGCGCAGTGCGAGCTGCTCGCGGACAGCGCGTCGCTGTGGGCGGCGTCCGGCGGCGTCGACGTCGAGGACTTCGGGTACGACAACTTCACCACCACCATCGAGCCGACGGATCAGGCCGCGGTGCGGGAGCGGCTCGGCTGGCTGCGCGACAACTCGGGCGGCCGCTACCAGCCCGGGCCGTACGACCAGCTGGCGCGGGTGTTCCGCGGCAACGGCAACGAAGAGCACGCGGTGCTGGTGCTGATCGAGAAGCAGCGACGCCGCTACCAGGCGATCGCGGCAGCGACCCGGCCCGCGTTCCGGTGGCCGGTGCGGTTGTGGAGCATGCTGCAGCTGATCACGGTCAGCTACGGCTACCGCCCGCTGCGCGCCCTGATCTGGCTGGTGCTGCTGACCGCGGCCGGCACCACCTGGTTCGACCACCACCCGCTGGTCCCGATCAACGAGGAAGACCACCCGGTGTGGAACCCGTTCCTGTACACAGTGGACCAATTGGTGCCGATCATCAACCTCGGTCACGACGTGATGTGGCAGGCGCACGGCAATTCGCAGTGGATCACGGTGGTGCTGATCGCCTCGGGCTGGATCCTCGCGACCACGGTCGCGGCGGGCATCACCAGAGCCCTCCACCGAGAGCTCTAGCCGCCGTTTTCGCGCCGCTTTCGCGCGAAACCGGCGCTCGTCCCTCACTCGGAGTGCCGTTTTCGCGCGAAACCGGGCGCCCAGCGATCCGGGCGCCCACGTCTCACGCGTGCCCGCACGCCCTCCTGAAACGACCTCTCGGGCAGTTCCAGGACCGCCCCTGAGTGGCCGTGCCCCTCGGGGTCCGCAATTTCAATGGAAATCGGACCTTCGATTTCCATTGAGCGTTTTTCATCTTGTTTCGTGTTCGAGGGTGAGGATGGCTTTGGCGAGGGTGCCGACTTGGTGGGGGCAGCAGCGGACGCG
>NZ_JBFAIN010000073.1:0-18391 GCF_040654735.1 Saccharopolyspora sp. NPDC050642
ACACACCCCCCACCCACGAATCCCCCGCCTCCTCATCACCCCGCTGCAGCTTCGCCGGAGAACCCACCCGAGGACCGACCTGCTCCACAGCAGCAGGCCCCGGCGGCTTACGCCGATTCCCAGAAACCCCGCTCGCTCCCGACCGCCCACCGCTTTCCGGCTCCTGCCCTTCGCCGGATTCCGGCTGCGAGATCTGCGACGCCCCGCCCGGAACCGCCTCATGCGAAAGAGCCTTGGCGACCAGGTCCAGCAAAGTTGCGGCAATAGCCCTGGCGCGGTTGGCTTTTCGGCTCATGCCGAGCCAGTCGTCGATGTTGCCCCACGACTCGGCAGCACGAAACTCCGGCGTCTTCGCCATCACCCGCAACACCACCGGATTCAACGCCAGCGCATGCGCGACGAACGTCTCCACAACCTCCCGCTCGCGCGACTCCGGCAGACCCAAGCGCTTCCCCAACTCTGAGTCGTTCTTGAACGCCTCAAGCACCGCACGTTTGGCATTGCCCAGATACGCCACCTCAGCCGCATCACCAAGCTCCCGCGCCACCCCCTCCAACCGCTCGAACGTCAACGGCTCAACCGGCGTCCCGGCACCACCGGCAACACTCCCTGACCCCCCAGCCGCGTGCGCCAGCACCGCAAGCCACCCCGCCGGCGGAACCTTCCTCGCACCGTTGTGAACCAAGCCCGCCAGCTCCGGTGTCCCCTCGACCACCGCCTTGGCCAACGGCGTACCCGCCGCGATATGCGAGGCAATCGTCTGAACATCACTCGCGAACACCGAGGCCGACAGCAGCCCCCTCTTCTGGGCTGACCACCAAGACGGGCCGCCCTTCTCCTGTTCGCTGCGCAGCTTCTTGGCGTGCTCGAGGTCGTCCGGCTCCGACGACGACTTCAGCCTCGCCTCGATCTTCTTAAGCTCAACAATAAGGGAATCCACCCGGTCGGGCGTCAACGCCAACGGCCGCACATCCGCCTGGGACTCCGTCCGTCGAGCCGGTTGCTCGTCTCCGGGGCGTTGTGCCGCCGGGTCCAGTTGTGCTGGCGCGACGGGGGGCTGATGAGCTGCGTCGCCGGGGCCGGCGCCGCCCCTCAGCTTCTCCAGCTCCCTGCGCACCACCCACCGCGGATTCTCGGTGCGCAGAACGCGTCCGAGTTCAGCGGCGAACCGCTTCAGACGAGGCTCATTCCACCCCCGGGGGAGGTTCGCGCGCTGCTCGGCAACGAGGCGAGACACCGTGTTGAACGGGCCCCAGCCGACTTCACCGTCGAGATCGACATAACCAGGGTCAACCGGGGTGTCAAACAGGTTGGTTTCGCTGACAATTCGCTGCGCGGCCCTCAGGTCGTTGTAATCCGGCCTCAGACGCCTCAGATCCCCCGCCGCAGCGTAGATATCGGCTTCACTCGTCAACGGCTCCTGACCGGCTCCGCGGTCAACGGCAAACGGCTGATCAGACGCGGTCCTCGACTCAGCCCGGAGTGCCCCCAGCCCACGCGCGATCTCCCTGGCGATCCCGACGACGGCATCGCGGTTCAGCTCGGGGTTGCCCAGCAGCGTGCTGATCTCGCCGATAGCGGCGACGTAATGCCTACGTCGGCTCTCCTGGTCGACGTCGCTGACCTCGCTGAGCAGGCCGCGGGCGGTCTGGATCCGGTCCAGCAGGGGGCCGACATCATCCGGGCCCGGCTGGGACCTGACGAACTCACCGACCTGCTCATCAGTAACAGCGTCTTCCTCCACGCCCACCCGATCCGCAACCAGCGAACGAAGCACACGCAAGGCATGCAGCGCCGAACCCTCCCGGCCGCGTTCCAGCTCCCGTTCACCGGCGACCTCCGTTCCCTCCGGGGTGGGCGCCGGTGGTGCCGGTTCAATGGCGTCCGGGTCCGCCGCCGGGCGGCTGATGCCCGGTTTGGGTGCCGCTGGCAAGTCCAGATCCTGGCGGATGTTCCTGGCGCGATCGAGCGCCGCGCCCTCGCCCCGGGTCACCAGGTCGAAGACGATGGCGTCGTGCAGATCGTTGTGCAGGCGGGGGCCGAGGTCCCGCGCTTGCTTCGAGTAAAGGTTGATCACGCCCTGGGCGATCGCGTGGGCGCGTTCCCGCTGCGTGTGTTGGCCGACCTTGTCGCCGGGGTAGATCGCGTCGAGTAGCTTGCGCACCTGCTGCCCGCGCCAGTTGAGCTGGATGGCGTTGGTCAGCGCATCGCGCAGTTGCTGCTCGGTGAAGACGACGCCCTGGGCGAAGGTGTACGTGGCAGGCCGCAGGGCCGCCGGCAGCCCGACGAGGTAGCCGACCACCTGGTTCATGGTCACACCGGGCCCGATGTCCAGGTTGCGGCCCCTGGTCAGGTCGTCCTGAGACGCGGGCCGCGCCGGCTCGTACGGCTGGCCGAGGCCATGCATGAACGCTCCGGTTCGCCCGGGAGCACTGCCGACTACGACCCCCGCGGGCACCGCGACGGATTCCTGCTGCCACAGCTGGCCCAGGTCGGCCATGCCCAGGCGCAGTGCGAGATCACCGGTCACCATGACGATGCTGTCGTCGTGCGCGTCCACCTGCGTCACACTGCGCTGGTGGCGGGTCTTCACCGACAGGAAGTACTGCCAGCTACCGCGGAATATGTACTTCTCGTCGTTGTAGACGTTCCGCTTGCCCCAGTTCGTGGCCCCCCGATCAGACACGAAATGCGTGTCGTGCTCGGCGATCACGTTGCCCTCCGGGATTACCCGGGCATTCGGGTTGACGGCACCCTCACCCTCCGCACGGACGCCCATTCCCTCGCCGCGCAACCCCGCCGCCGCGCCCACCGCCGTGGCCTCGGCCTCGCCGAACCGTTTGCTGAGCTGGTCGATCGTGCCCAGCGTCGCGCCCGCCTCCGGCGGCACCTTCTTCAGCAGCGTGAACTCGGCAGGAATGGGCTTGGCGTGGACACCGACGTTCATCCGGCTCTTGCGGAAACCCCGTCGCACCACAACCTTCTCGGCCCCGTAGCGGTCCGTGCTGTGAGCCATGGCGTGCATACCGCCGCGTACCGTGCTGCCGCGCGAGAGCATGTCCAGCACGAACCGGCCGGCACTGCCTTCCTCGGTGTAGCGCGACTCCTTGGCCGCCGCGTTCTCCAGGTCCGTTGCCGTGACCGCGCCCGGCCGCAGCGGAGCATCGTTGACCAGGTCCGCTACGAACGCGCCCGGCGGCAGCGGAGCATTTCCCAGCTGAGCCTTCAACACCGACTCGAACGCCTTGGAGGTGTACTCACCGATGGCCAGGCTTTGGAGGCCGTCGCCGGCCGCCAAGACGGGGCTCGCCCCGTCCGGCAGCGTGGCGTGGACGGTCACCGAGGGCCCCTGTGCCGGGCGCTGCAGCGCCGGAGCGAACCCGGCTTGCGGCGAAATCAGCCCCACCTTCCCGAGCACAGTCGCCGGCACCGACACCGCGGCGCTTCCCCCTCCCTCCGGCGGCGGCGACTTCTTCTTCGCCGGACCCTGCGGCCGACCGTCCCGCAGCGGCAGCACGTCCTTGTCAACCACAAGACCCAGCGTGACCAACTTGAACAAGAAGCTGGGCTTTTCGTGCCGCGAGAACTCCAGCGTGTACTTCACCTTCAAGTCGGTGCGGGCGACGAGCTTTTGCGTGGTGCTGACGCCGCGCTCCTCCTTGGCGCTGCCGTCCAGGATGGACACCTTCGTCTTCTCGCGGACCGCCACGAGTCCGGTGCTGGCCCCGCCGAACGTGTCCGCCCCCCCGCCGGGACGCGGTTCGGCGTGCGCGCCGCCGACCTGGAGACCGCCGCCGAACACCATGGTCCTCGCCTTGGTCAGCGACGTGAGCACGATCGAGAAGGCGAGGGAGGCCATCGACGTCGGCATCACCGGGGAACGCCGCACCGGCGTCTCGTCCTCGTGGTCCGACCTTTCCGCGGAGATCCGCACGTTGACCACTTCGTGGAACCCGAACAGCCGCCGCCAGCCCTTGCTCGCCGGGTTGACGATCGACAGCACCGCGCCCTGCTCCGTCGTCCTGCCCGCCAGGGCGTCGCTCAACGTGACATGCCCGTCCGGTTCAGCCAGCACTTCCTCGATCGGCTGCAGGATCTTGTCACGGAACTCGGCATCGGTCACCTGCAGGAAATCGAGGGCCCGCTCGACCTCGGCAAGGGGCTGCCGCCCGTGTACTTCGGACGACTCCACCATCGTCCCGTTGTGCGAACGGTAGTCTTCCGGGTTCTCCGGCAGCAGGGTCTGTACCGGGGACGCCTCGATCCAACGACGAACCGACGACTCCGACACCGACTCCGACAGGTCGTGATCATCACGCAGCCGCTGCACGATCGTCGCGACCGTCACACCGGCGTCGGTCCACTCCTTGATCCGAGCCCGATGAGGCTCGAGCTCCGCCCCCGCCGTCTCCTGGGCATCCGCCTGCTCCTTCCGGTGCTTCTCCAGCTCCTTGAGCAGCTCGGGCGGCACCTCCTCGCCGTCCGCCTCGTACAAGCTGATGGCGTCCTCCAGCGGCATCACGATCACCGCGGCGTTGGGCACCACCGAGATCGCCGGACCCCCCGGCAGCCGGCTGTTGATCAACCAGTTGACCGCGCGGCTGGACGTCTCGTAGGTCGTCTTCCGGTCGACGACGAAGACCGCCGTGGGACCGGAGTACGGGAGCGCCTGCAACGGGCCCGGAGCCTTCAGCAGGGTCTTTCCGAGGTCCCTGTTGTACAGCCCCAGCAGGTTGCCCAGCACCCGCCCAGCACTGCCGGGCATAACGCTGATCAACGACAGCAGGATCCGCACGGCCAGTTGGTATCCCCGAGAACGCGACCTGACCATCAGCGGCAACTGGCTGGCATAGCGGTACAACTCAGGGGAGTTCTTGGCGCTCTGCGCGCTCAGCAGCCGGTAGTTGCCGAACTCGCTGGTGTGGACTTTCTCGGTGAGCAGCCGCGACCACAGGCCGCCGGTCGCCACCTCGGGCACCTTCTGCTTCCGGCCACTGAGCGCGAGGTCGGCGTCCACTCGATGAGCGCCGTAGCTATCGAACGTATCAACCAGTCGGCCCACCGCGTCGCCGGATCCCTTGTGCGGAGGTGCCTCGTACCGGTACTCCGTCGTCGTCCCGTCGGGCAAGACCTCGTTGAAGGCCTTCAGCCCCTCGGGACTCGACCACGTCTTGAATAGCCATGGCGGCTTGTGCTGGGGCGCATCCGGCCGTCCACCGTCGGCGGGGACCAGCGAACGAGCACCCGACAGCTCCGCGGCAGCCCGGTCGGCGGGGCTGACCCGCACCGTCTGCGGGTACGCGAAGTTCCCCACCTTCTTGGGTTCGAGCCTGCGGAAGGTGACACCGTCCGGCAGCGACCCGAGATACGTCCGCTCCTCGACCTCACTGGCGGGCAACGGCTTGGTCGCCCAGGCGAGCTTGCTCTCCGGCACCGCCAGCAGGACCGCGTTTTCGATGCGCTCGCTGAATACTCCCTGCCGCGGCGACGGCACGGCTTGCGGCTCGGGCGGAAGCTTATTGCCGGACTCGTCCTTGCGCAGCACCTTCCGGAACACCTTCGGCCTGGACAACGACCGCGAGTCCGGGGAGCCGGACGCATCGCCGGGCGCCGCACGCTCCGTCTCATGTGGATACAGCGAGTCACCAGGCGTGAGGCCCGCCAGCTGCGCGTCAGCGGCCGTCGGCGCGGCCCGGCGACCACGCACGTCCGAGCCGATCATCGTGCCGCCGGCCAGCAAACTCTGTGCCAAGTTCGGCAGCTGCCAGGAGGTGTGTACGCCCGCCACCCGCGCGTTCGCGTAGGCCTCGACGAAGTTCTCCGCGGTGTACCCACGTGCGTTCTCCGTCGCCCAGCCCTGCATGTTGGTGCGCCGCACGTTGAAACCGGCGCTGACGCCCGTGCTCGGCATGTTCCAGGAGCTCGGCTTGCCCCTCAGGAACGAGAAGAGCCCGAAGACGAACCGCAAGAACCGGTTGACAGAACTCACGCGGCCACGCAGGTTCAGGCGGTTGTCCTCCCAGGTCCTCGAGCGCTCGGAGGACGGCTGGAAACTGTTGGGCACCTCCGCCTCGATGCGCACCGCGACCCGATGTGCCCTGCCGTCGGCCTCCACCCAGGTGAACGCGAACTCACCGGCCGTCGCACTGCGCATCGCCTCGGTGGCCTTCTCCGCCGCAAGCTCGCCCCGGCCGGCGTCGGGGTGCCCGCCAAGGGCTTCCCACAGGGCGGCCTTGCCCTGTGGGCCAAGTGCAAATCCGTCGGAGACCATCTCGGCGAACTCGCGGACCTTCGGCTCGGGCACCTCCTTCACTTCTTCCGGCGCCACCAGGAAGGCGGGGGCACGGTGCTCGGGCGGAACCTCGATGTCCTTCGACTGCGTCAAATGGCGGGGAACAGGCAAGCCGGCACGGATGGCCACGTGCGCCGGCATCGCTACCCGGTGGCCACCCACCTCGTAGACCAGCCGGTCGTAGAGCGCCGCCACCTTGTTCTCCAGGTAGACCATCGAGAAGGGGCCGTTGTGGGTACCGAACCCGCCTTCCACGTTGAGCCCGCCCATTAGCCCGGTCACGAGCCCCAGCATCTCGCCGGCGGCCAAGCCGCCACCCGCGGCGAGCTCAACGCCTTCGAGCTGAGACGTGTTGAACTCGACCTTGTGCTCCTCGCGCCGAGTCCCCTCGGTCAAGCCGACAAGGCGAACCCGCTCCCCGGCGGTGATCGCCTCGGTGATCTCCTTCGGTAGCCGAATGTCGTTTTCGGCGAGGCGGTCAATGACCTCCGGCGTCAGCTCGACGGTGTCCTCATCCTCGGCTGCTTTGACCGGCATAATGTGCGCCACGCGCAGGCCCGCATCCAGGATCGCCACCGCGGGTCGCCGCCCCTCGGCGCCGGACCCGACCCGGACGGTCATCGTTGCCGCGATGGCCGGGCTGCCGCCGTCACCCTCCATGACCTGGTTGATTTCGGTGTAGTCGAGGTCATGGCGCGAGTCCACCGCCGGTCCGACCCACACCAGGGGACGGGCGAACGCGTCGGAGTTGGAGATCGGCTCGATCGTCCCCAGCGGGATCCGCAAGACCGCCCTGGCCGATGCCTCCTGAGTGTCGACGTCACGGTCCTCCGTGCCGCTCGACTCGACCACGATGGGCGCCAGCGTGGACGGCACGGCACTACCCGGCGGCCGGTGCAGCTCGACCTGCACCGGGACCAGGATCCGGTCGCCCGCGGCGGTCTGGATCGGCAGCTCCCGGTTGGTGAATGCCTCGGCGAGCTCGACCAAGCTCATCTCGCGGATCTGCGACTCGACGGCCGCATGGTCCTCTCCGCTGTACTCGGCCACCGCGTCGACCAGCGACGAGACGTCCTTAAGGCGCTCGATGGTCAGCACCGAACTCATGGCGAGCAACTGGACCTCGGCTGCCTGCTTGGCCATCGCAGCGGTGGCGGCGGCAACGGTCTGGTACCTCTCGATGGCCGCGTTCAGCGTCTCGTGCTGCTCGCGCAACTCCGAGCCGAGTTCCTTGGCCGCGTCGTGCAGGACCTCCGACTGTTTAGCCGCTTCGGCGATCCGGTTGTCCCGCTCGGTCATATCGTCGAGGTCCCGCGAGAGCAGCGACTCGGCTTCCCCTCGCTGCTCCTCGTCAAGACCAGGGGAGGCGAGCCTCTCCATAGCCTGCGCGGCTTCGTCGATCTTGGCACGGTAGGTCTGCGCGGCCTCGCGCGCGTCGGCGCCGACGCGGCTCGCCTCCTCGGCCCCCTCGCGGACCCTTTCCATCAGGTGCTCGGCCTTGCCGCGGACGGTCTCGCTCTGGTCGATGAGCTCGGCACGGGCTTCTCGCAGCTGGGCAAGCCCGGCGTCGGTCACCTGCCACGAAAGGTGGGTGGCGGACACAACGTCCGAGGCTTCCCGCACGAGTCGCTTCGCCCGCTCCACCGCCGCCGCGGACCCGGCAAGACGCTCGTCCGAGTCCTGTGTCGGCAGAGTGCCCGCAGGGGTCTGATCGATCTCACGAAGCAGGTCAGCGTGCCGGCCCCGCTCAACGTCCAGGTTGGCCGCCTCGTCGGTCAGCCGCTGCTGAGCCTGCTCCCACGCCGTCCGAGTCGCACGCGCGCTGGCTTCCGCCGTGTCTTCGGCCCTGTCGAGCGACGCGGGGTCGATTTCTCGCAGGTCAGCGTCGATCTCCGCGAACAGGTCGGCGGACCGGTCGGCCTCCGCCTTGACCTCCGCCACCCGGGCGCCGGTGACCTGCCGGCGGTGCAACGGGGTGAAGCTACGGACGAGACCGCTGTCGTTGGCGATCCACCTGGCGGCCTGCACCACGGACATGTCGTTGGCCGCCGCCTCCGTCTCCACGACAGAGGCCACCGCCTCCGGATCCAGCTTGTGCAGTTTGAGCAGGTACGGGTCGAACAATGCCTGCACCGCGGTCACGGTGCGGGCCTCGACTGCAGGCCTCTCGCCGCTGGCGTGGATTTCGTCGCTGAGCACCTGGCGGGTGAACAGACGCCGATTCGGGCCAGGCTCACCGTCAGCGGATGAGGATGGCGGCGGCGCAGCGGTCTTGAAGGACCGGATGATGTTGTCCGCCACAAACCCCGCGCTGACGTTGTTATCGGTCCTCTCGACGATGCGGTCGGCCACCCGGATCACGTCGTCCGGGTCGAGGCCCTGTTCAAGCAGCCACTCCCGATCTTCCGCGGCGATCGACGGCCGGAAGTCCGGCGGAATGTCAGCAAGCTCTGGCGCGTGCGCGAGATAGCGGGCGAAGCGTGTGCGTGTCCACGCTTCGACGCCCATCACCAGCGCCATCAGCGGCGCGTAGCTGCGCCACTCGGTCCTGGCCTGCTCAACGACCCGTGCCATGTCGTCGAGGTTGATGCCGTCCTCGCGGAGCAGCTGCATATCGACGACTCGCAACACCTCCGCGTCGGTGTCCGCACTGACCGAAGCCAGCGACGGCGCCTCCGCCAGTTGCTCGTCGAACTGCCGCCGGTTCCCCCCGCCCAACCGGAGCTCGCGGGAGATGTTCTCCGCGATGCGCCCGATGGGCACCTTGCGGCCTTCCTGCTCCCAGACCGACTGCACGACAGCGGCGACAGCGGTGAACTCGAAGTTGGCACCGAACTTGGCACCGAGCAGTTCGGCGGTTCCGACATGCCACTGGACGATCCCGATCAGCTCACGATCGAGATCGGCCTCTGACGGCGCCGCGGCGCGCACCTGCTCGAGCTTCTCCCAGGTCCATTTCTCCGTGCCGAGCGCGCGGGCGACGCGCCTGGACAACGCTTCCGGTTCGACTACAACGGCGCTGGCGTCGATGGCGTTCTGCAGCGCCGTGGCCACGTCGTCCTGCGAATACCGGTGGCGGGCCAGCAGCGCCGGGCTGTGCTGATTCGCTGCCTCCCGCACGGCCGGATCGACCGCACCACGGAGGGGCTGCTCGCGGAATGCATCGAATTTCTTGCCCGACCACGGCTCCGTCCTTGTTTCCACGGCCAGGTAGTCGGCGATTTGGTCCAGGCTGAGACGACCCTCGGCCTCGTGTTCGAGGTGATTGACCAGCCAGGCGATCTGTTCGGGGTCGTAACCGTTGCGGGCGAATTCGGCCCTGCTGAAGTACGTGACAGCCGAGTCGGGCATGACCTGCCCTCGCGGCGCGCCAGCGTCGGCGTAGAGGGCGGCGACCCTGTCCGGGCTCAGCGGCTCGATGCCGAGCAGCCGCACCAACGCGTTGGCAACCACATCCACTGGGATGGTGTTCCCGCTTCTCGCCGTGATCGCCGCAGTCACCTGCGCGATGGCCGTCTGGTTGTAGCCATGCACCTGGGTGCGCAGGTCACTGCTGTTCGTGACGACGGCCGCGAATGCGGGGGCGAACTGTTCGGGGTCGGCGCGCAGGCCGGCCGCCGCCAGCACGACATGCCGCGGCCCCCAGCGCAGAGCCGGCACGCTACCGATCTGGGCGGCCAAAGCCTCGCCCTCGCCGAGACTGGCCACGCCGGGCCCGCCCGCCTGGTGCATCCGCCACGCGAGAACGTCGCGAGCCGCCTCCACCGGTGAACTGCTGAGCTGCGGGAAGCCACTGATCTTCGGCAACGGATTGATCGACGACAACGCCAGATCCAGCGCCTGCTCACGCAGCCGCGCCACGTACTCGGGGTCGCCCAGTTCGTCCAGCGCCCTCGACGCCACGTACCCCTCGACATCGAGGCGGTCCTGCGTCCACTCAAGCGCCATGCTGCCGCGGTCCGCGGCGATCTCGTCCGCCACCTGCAACCCGGCAGCCCAACCCCCGCTGCTCGTCGCGGTGGCGATCATCGTCCTGATAGCCCTGGCCAGCTCCTCGTCACGCCGGTCGGCATCACTGATCTCACCCGTGTCGAACGCCGCGGCGATCAGCTTGTCCGCGCTACGCAACGCTTCCTCGCTCGGGGGCTGCCGGATCGCGGCCTCCGCCTTCAGCCGCTCCTCCGGCCATGCCGCCCGCAGGTCAGACTCCTGGCCGAACGAGGCCCTCACCTGCTCTGTCGTCTTGTCGCGGGTCTCTGGGTCCATCAGGTCCGCGGCAACCAGCGGAGCCAACCACTCCCGCTGCTCGTCGCTCAACAACGGGGCCGACTCGGCCAGCACCTCCATCGCCTCTGCTACCAGGTCATCCCGACCGGGTAGCTCGCGCAGCGCGACTTCTGCTGCCTCCAAATTGGTCTCGATGGCCTCCCGAAGCTCGGCCAATACGTCGTCCACCCGCAGGTCAGACTCCTGGCCGAACCAGGCGCTCACCTGCTCTGTCGTCTCGTCGCGGGTCGCTGGGTCCATCCGGTCCGCAGCAACCAGCGGAGCCAACCACTCCCGCTGCTCGTCGCTCAACAACGGGGCCGACTCGGCCAGCACCTCCATCGCCTCCGCTACCAGGTCATCCCGACCGGGTAGCTCGCGCAGCGCGACTTCCGCTGCCTCCAAGTTGGTGTTGATGTCCTCCCGAAGCTCGGCCAAGACTTCGTCCACCGTCTGCCGGACATTAGTCCGGCCCGGCGCGTTCTCTGGCGTGATGGCACCGCCACCGAGCCCAGGACGGAACCGGTGCTCAAGAGCCGATTCCGGACGCAACGTCCCCGAGATCTGGCTCAGGAGCACCGCGTTGGTCCGCTGCCGCATCGTGACGCTGTCGGCGATCAAAGCGATGGCGGCCAGAGACTCCGCGTCATAGTCGCTGAGGTCGTGGTCGTCGCCGACACCACGGATGTCGACCTCGTCAAAGATCCGTCGCGCCTCCTGCATGGCCGCCGCGTCGAACTCCATCGACGCTGCCAGCGTGGTCATGTCCTCGACGGTCTGCACCACCGCGCCCGAACTCGTGCGCATGGTGTACGAACGGCTCCCGTCACGGCTCATGCCCATGCCGGCGACGACCTTTTCGGCGTCCTGCTTGACCTGGTCCCTGTCGGCATCGATATGCAGTAGCCACACGACAGCGCTGAGCGCCTCGGGATACCGCAGAACGTCCCGCTTCAGCCCCTCGAAATTGCTTACGTCGCGCAGGATGTCGAGAGCTGCCGGTACCTCGGCATCGTCCGCGGTCGCCAGCGGTATCCGGCGCACCCGCGACGGTCGCTCAGACCCGCTCCCGGAGGGTTCTGGTTGCAGGCTCTCGCGGCCTGCCGCGGGCGGCGATTCAAGCCGGGGCCGCTTCGCCTGCGGCCCCTGCGGCTCTGCGCCCGCCTGCTCACCGGACGGCCTGGGGGAGCCGGGATCGTCAACCTCCACCGCCGGGTATTCCGAAACCTGCGCAGCCGCGACATCCGGGTCAGGTTCCGTCGTCGCGGCCGGCGGGCCGTCGTCCTGGAAAAGATGCGGATACTTCCGGCGGAGAACCCATTCCGGGCGGACCGAGCGCGTGATGCGGCTAAGCCCTTCGGCATACCGGACCAGCGCCTCAGAGTCCTCGACCAGCTTCGCTTCGGCGGCGATGAGGGTGATGGCGGACTCGGCTTCGTTGACAAAATCGAGATCGTCGGGATCACGCAGGTCGATCTCCTCGAACAGCAGCCGCGCGGACTGCGCGATGCTGCTGTCGACCTCCAGCTCGGCGGCGGCGTCGAGGATGTCCTGGATCGAACGCAGCGTCCCGCTTCCACCCGTCACGTCGAGAGGTTCGCGCGTCTCAAGGGCGGCAATGATGTCCATCGCATCGCCACGTACGACGGACTCGTCGGGCTCGTTCTTCAGCCGCCATGCGATGGCGTCCAGCGCCAACCGGTAAGCGGGAATTTCCAGGTCTGGCTCGTCGTGCTCCCTCAGCTCGTACAGGATGCCGAGAGCCACCTCGTAATCCTTGTCGTCCGGCTGCACCGGCGGTATCCGGCGCACCGGCCCCGCCGGCTCCGCCCCAGGCATCCCGAAGGATGCGGAAGTGTCGAGGGCTTCGATTACCTCCAGGGCGTCGCTGATGCTGAATTCCCCGACATCGCCGGGGAAAAGGGATGGCGCGAATGGCGGTGACGGCACCGGCGGCGGGACAGGCGTCGAACGGGCGCTGTGCCACCTCTCCCGCAGTCGTCCCAGGGCGCCTTCGATGGCCTGCTCTCCGGACTGCCCGGCGTATCGCGCGGCAGGAGTCACGGCCGGTGGCGCGGCCTGCGCCGCACTGGGTGGCGCTTCCCGTCCGGTGGTGGAGGTCTCGTCCGATGGCAGGCGCTTCGCCTCGTTCAGCACGTCAGTCAGAAACGCGCCGGGCACCAAGCTGTCGGGTCGCATGTGCGGGTGCGCCAAGGCTCGACGCAGTTCCCGTTCGCTCACCTCGTACAGCCGGCCCCGGTTCGTGTCCGGCCATGACAACGGCGCGGCCGTCGGCCGCGCGGTACCGAGCTGACGTCCGATCGCCTGCGAGCTGTTGCGGATGTCCCGGATGCTGGCCGCGTCGATACCGAGCTCGATGAGGTGTTGAGCAGCAAGGTGGACCAGCGGGGCTTTCAGGTGCAGGTTCGGCGGCTTGTTCTTGAGCTGCTCATCCAGCTTCACCGAGCGGAGCTCTGGTGGCAGGTCCAGGCCATTGCGGTGGATATCGGGCCTCTTGTACGCCCCAGTGAAATGGTGGACGTTGTCGACGATCTCCTCCGCCAGCTGCATCAGATCCTGCGCCAGCGGGGCCGAGATCTGGCGCAGGGCGCGCACCGGCATCGCAGCGGCCTTGCCCACGCTGACGACCCGCTGCGGGGTCCACGCCGGCGACGGCATCGCCCTCGACTTCGCCCCGGACGCGGCCCCGTCGCGCTGCTGCCGGCCGATTCCCAGGTCGTCGGCCCACCGCTGGACCACCTCAGACGGTTTCCGCGCCGGATCCTTGCGCACCTCGTTGGCCGCGACGAACGTGAGGTCGTTGCCCGTGATTCCCTGCTCGAGCGCGCTGGGCCCGTCGACCTCCTGCCGGACCGCTTTCCGCACCTCCCGCCAGGTGTCCCAGGTCAGGCCCGAGCGTGCCTGTCGCAGGAGCTCCTCGTCGAAACGCCGCCGAGCGGGCTCGGTGAACGAGCCGGGCGGGAAGACCGATCCGTCAGACCGCTTGCCGACCACCAAGATCCTGCGCAGATTACCCAGTATGGCGGGATCGACCGGGACCGGGTTTCCGTCGGCCAGCCACACCGCCACGTTATTGGCACCGCCCGGTTGGCGCTCAACGATGTAGGCCTCACGCGATTCGCCGTCCAGCACGATCGCGGTCGCGGCGCCGCCTTCGTCCGCACGCACCGCTTCGATCACGCCGTTCAGCGTCCCGCCCATGACGACCGGCGCGGTCCACATGCTCTGGCCAAGCTGAGGCGGCTCACCGCCAGGCTCGGCTCGCTTCTTGCCGATCCGCGCCTGCCGGATCTCGTCCTCCCGCACCAAAGCGAGTTCGGCCGCGCCGGACTTCACGAACCGGCGAGCGTCGCCGTACCTGAACAGGCCAAAATGTGCAGGCTTCGGCAGCTCGCTCCGCAGCTCCTCGAACCTCGCCGCCCGATCCTCACTCACCGTGGCGACAGCCTGATCGCCAAGAAGCGCCGAACCGTCCGCGTCCATCGCGATGGCGTAGACAAACTTGTCGGCGCCAATGCGAGCATCGCTGCCGGTCATATCGTCCGACATGCCGTTGTGGTGCCGCAAGACGGCTACGTCGCTGTCATCCACGCGCATGGTGAAAGCCTGGTGCCCGGCAGGGTCTACCAGCACCGCGGTCGCACCCTGACCCCGCAACCTGAGCAGGTCTCGGACCTGGGAGAAAGCACCCGGCCCGCGGCCGATCGAAATGGGCGTCAGCGTCCATCGCTTGGCCGCGTCAGCTGGCAGGTTCCCGACGGCCGCCTGCACATCCTCCATCATCGTCAGGCTCAATGTCGCCAGCGGGTCCGCGTCTACGGTCGGCGGTATATTCGCGTATTCCTCGGCGAGCTGGGAAATCTGCTGGTCCCTCAATGCGACCTGAGGGCCGAAGAGCAGCCTGCCGTCAGGCATGTAGGCCACCCCGAACAGCCGCCCGGCACCATCCAGATCGCCAGGTCGCGCCGCCTGGCCGTCGTGCATGCCGAAAATATGGACGTCGTTGCCACGCCGCACCAGGACGAACCCCTTGCGTGTGTTCGGCGCGAACACCAGCGCCCGCACACCGTCGAGGTTTGACCCGTATAGCAACTGTCCGACCCGTCTCATCGCCACCAGGCCGTCACCCAGATAAGCGAGCGGGTAATTGGGCATGCCTGGCCCGCCGGCCCGATCGTTGCGCTCCGGTCCCAACGCCTTTGCCTGGAGGACCAGCGCCTTGTCGAACCCGTCGAACATGTCGCGGAATCCAGCCAGCGTGTAATCCAGCGCCACGTCGGAGCGTGGTTGGTCGTCGGGGGACGAACCACGCACATGTGAGGACGGCCAGGATGCCGTGATCGCGTCGAACAGTCGTTGGTCTTCCGCCGCCAGCGACGGCCCGGCGCCTGCCTCTGGCGGCGCGCCACCGGGGAGATTGTTCTGCTCTGCCCGCGCGCGGAGTCCGTCCGCGACCCACCGGGTACGGGTGTCGAGTCCGGCGCTGTGCACCTCGGCGAGCAGGATTCGGTCCACCAGGCCACGAACATATTCGCCGAGCCGGCCGACGGCGTCCATGTCGAGGATGCGCTGCCGTTCCAGGTATCCCGCCAGCCGCGCTTTCTTGTCGTCCGAATGCGACTCCACCGTCGGCGTATCCGCCACCGCCGTAGCCAACGTCTCGATGAAGGTTTCGACCTGCGGGTCGGCGCCCCCGGACCACAAGGCGTCGACGGAACCGCCCATGCCGAGCATGGGATCGACGAATTCGAGGGGAATCTCCCGTACCTGGCCCGTGTCGTTGTCCTCGATCTCCGCGAGGGAGGTCGTATCGGTTCGGTCGGACCCATCGGAGACGGCCGAGACGATCGAAGCCGCATCGGACTCCTCGGCGAGCAGGGCCCGCTCGTCGGAGTCCAGGTCATCGGGATCGTCCGGGCGGGTCTTCTCGTGAAGGACCTCCGCCGCGGATTTCTCGTCAAGGACCTCCGCCGCAGTCTTCTCGTCGAGGTTCGCCGCCGCGGTCTTCTCCTCGACGTTCTCCGCCGCGGTCTTCTCGCCGCGGGTCGCCGGCAGACCCCGCCCCTTCGAGAGACCGAACCAGTCCCGCGGGTTCCACGAACCCGGATCCGGCTGCACCCCCAGCAGTTCGGCCACCACCGACGCGATCTCGCGCGCCCGGTCACCTTGCCGGGGCTGGCGAAGCAGCAACTCATACAAACCCAGCAGCGTTTCCGGCCCATATTCGCCCGTCAACGCCAACTGATTAACCCGGCCACCCAGGATCGTGTTCAGCCACATGAACGACGTGATCCCGGCGTTGGCGATCCGCAGATCCTTCTTCGGCTTAGCCGCATACGCCCGCAACTTCGCCGGCAACGCCTCCGGATCCCCCAACAACCCCGCATACATCCGCAAATCCGGATCAGCAGCAACCGACATCGCCAACACATCACGCCGCGACCCCGGCCGCGAACCCGACCCAGACCCCACACCCGGACCCGACCCGCGACCGCCACCAACCTTCTCCACCACCGACGACGACTCCACCGCCGACGACGACTCCACCGCCCGCGACGAGTCAGCACCGTCACCGACACCCGCGGCCGCCGTCACCTCCCGCGCCCCACCAGAATGGGAACCATCATCGACCCGGCCCGGCATCCCCGGACGCACCGTCCCAGCGGTCAGCGGCGGCTTCCCATCCGGCACACCGCGGCCCGACGACCCCGACCCCGCCGCCAACACACCCGGCCCACCAGCCG
The DNA here is from genome assembly GCF_040654735.1 of Saccharopolyspora sp. NPDC050642. Classification (NCBI taxonomy): domain Bacteria; kingdom Bacillati; phylum Actinomycetota; class Actinomycetes; order Pseudonocardiales; family Pseudonocardiaceae; genus Saccharopolyspora; species Saccharopolyspora sp. NPDC050642. The sequence goes on from NZ_JBFAIN010000073.1 coordinate 16,324, forward strand.
TACCCGACCCGCCACTGGTCCCAGCCGACCCGGCGGACGTCCCACCAGGCGTGCCCGCGCCCGCCCCCACCGGCGCAGAACCCGAGACTGCCCCCGCCGAAGTGCCCCCAGCCGTAGCGGCCGTAACGGCCCCGGGGGCACCCGAGGTAGCAGCCGCAGGAGCCTGCGACACCGGGGCGGTCGCCGGCGCCTGACCGGAACCTTGCCCCGTCCCCGAAACAGAACCCGAGCCGGTGCCGGCGGCCGCAGCCGGCGCCTGGATCGGTGTCGAGGTCGCGGCGTCGCGGCCACCATCAGTGCCGGAATCGACCGCGGCATGGGAAACGACCGGAGCATCAACCGACACCAGCGCGCCGGTGTCCTTGGCGACCGGGACACCAGAACCAGAAGGTGTCCGCGCCGACGTCGACTCGCCACCAGACTCACCAGCCGACTCCCGACCACCGCCAGGCGTACCGGTCGACTCGTCGACCCGTTCGCCGCTGGGCTTATCACCGCGTTCACTGTCAGGCACGCTGGTCGACCCATCGACCCGCTCGGCGCCAGGCACGCTGGTCGACTCACCACCGCGTTCGCGGCTACCACCAGACTCGCCGGTGAACTCGCGATTACCGCCAGACTCGCCGCCGCTCTCGCCTCTAGGCTCATCGCCGCGCTCGCCGCCGGGCACGCTGGTCGACCCACCGACCCGCTCGCCGCCAGGCTCACCGGTGAACCCGCGATCACCAGACTCACCAGCCGACTCCCGACCACCGCCAGGCGTGCCGGTCGACTCACCGACCCGCGCACCGCCAGACACATCACCGCGTTCGCCGCTGGGCACGCTGGTGGATTCGGACCCGGGCTCCCGCGCACCATCGGACTGACCCGCGGACCGACCGGCGGATTCGGACCCGGGTTCCCGCACGCCATCGGGTTGACCGGTGGGCTCGGAGCTCGGGTTGGCCTGATTGTGGGCGACAACCTCATCGGCGTTGGGTGCCGGCCCGGAACCTGCCCCGTGGGACTCGGACTGCGCGGAACCACCCAACCCGAACCCCTCGCTCCCGGGGGTACGGGCGGAATGCGTGACGACCTCGCCCGGGCTGCGCTCACCGGTGGCGCCTGACTGCGGGACATCCGGCCCCGACGGGACCTGCCGATGACCTCCCGGCACCCGCTGCTGCCCACCACCGGATTCTTCCCGGACGACCTCAGACCGGCCCGGATCACCCGGCATGGCCGGGACCTGGGCATCCGGCATGGCCGGGCCCGGGTCACCCGGCTGCCCCGGCCGCGACGCAACAACACCCAGCGGATCCACAATGGACTTGGTGCCCGACCCGCCCCCGGCACCGACCCGCTCACCCGGCACACCCCGGCCACCAGAGGTTTCCCCACCCCCAGACACAGCACCAGAACCCCCGGCAACACTGATGTGCCGGGGCTCGCCCACCGAGGCGGGGCTGTGCTCGTCGCCGGGTTGGTGCTGGCCCTTGCCCGGCAGCACGGCATCCCGACCACCACCAGAACCGCCCTGACCGGAGGAGTGGGCGGAAATAGCCGGTGGGACGGCAGTTCCGCCGGTGAACGCCCCCAGCCCCGGCCCACCATCGCCGCTGCCACCGCCGGACTCACTGCTGGCGTCGGACTCGCTGCTGGCGTCGTCCGCGTCGGTGTCGCTGCCGTAGCCGGACTCACTGCCCGCGTCGTCCGCATCGGTGTCGCTGCCGTAGCCGGACTCACTGCCCGCGTCGTCCGCATCGGTGTCGCCGCCGTAGCCGGACTCGCTGCCCGCGTCGTCCGCATCGGTGTCGCCGCCGTAGCCGGACTCACCGCTACCGCCGCCGGACTCACCGCTGCTGCCGCCGGACTCGCTGCTGGCGCCGCCGAACTCACTGCCCGCGTCGTCCGCGTCCGCGTCCGCGTCCTCGTCGCTGCCGTAACCGCTATCAGCATCCTCATCGCCCGGGACATGCTTGTTGGCTTCCTGTTCCAACACCAGCCCGCTCAGACCCGCCCCCGCCTTCTCCCCCGCGATCTCAGCCACCCCCGAAGCCGCACCCGCGGTAAACGCCGCCGGATTGAA
>NZ_JBFAIN010000074.1:0-16151 GCF_040654735.1 Saccharopolyspora sp. NPDC050642
CAGCGACGACATGCATGACGGCTTCCTCCAACTCGCTCACTGCATGGTCCTCGCCGCCAAACTCCCCACATCAGCATTCTGAAAGAACCCCTTAGTCGGCGCGCGCCCGGATGATCCCGGGCCGGTGGCGCTCCGCCCAGCCACCAAGCCGGCCAGCGTCTCGTGCAGCTCGCGAGCATGGGAACTTTCCTGTCACCGCACCGCAACCCGGCGTGAGCATGGGAACCTTCCTGTCACCCCGCCCCTCTGCGATCCGGCGAGATCGCACGTGAGGTCGATCAGGTAACCGATAGGCTGCTCCGGCACCGGGTGGCACTGCCGCCGGCCCGGCGCAGGAGGACTTCGGCCAGCAGGATGGGGCGCGTCAGTGGTACCGGTATCGACAAGAAGCCGACGGCGAAAGCGGATCCTCGGCACCGCGGTCTCCGTGCTCGCGTGCGCGGCCCTGATCGGCGGGTGCTCGCGGCCGATCAGCGGCACCCCCACGACGCTCGGCGGCTACTCGACCACCGAGGTCGCCGGCCTGCCCGCCACCAACGGCCCGAGCGGCCCCAAGGAAGGTGCGCCGAGTTCGTCCTTGCCGGTCGAGGGCACCGACAACGGCGCGATGGACAAGCTCGCGCGCGACGCGGTTGCCGACATCGACGAGTACTGGAGCGAGACGTTCCCGAAGGCCTTCCCCGGCAAGCGCTTCGAGCCGGTCAAGCGGCTGGTGTCCTACGACTCGGGCGGCCCCGGCCTCCAGCTATGCGGGCAGAACACGGCGGGCGTGGTCAACGCCTTCTACTGCCCGCCGGAGGACTCCATCGCGTGGGACCGGGGCACCCTGCTCCCCGAGCTGAACAACAGCTTCGGGCCGATGGCCGTGGTGACGGTGCTCGCGCACGAGATCGGGCACGCCGTGCAGCACCGCGCGAGCACGGCCACCTCGAACGACCAGGTGATCGTGCTGGAGCAGCAGGCGGACTGCTTCACCGGCGCGTACTTCCGACACGTCGCCGAGGGTTCCTCGAAGTACTTCCAGGTTTCCACCGGGCAGGGCCTCAACGAGGTCATGGGCGTGCTGAACTTCATCCGCGACTCGCCGGGCGATTCCGACTTCCGCGACGGCAACGCGCACGGCTCCGCGTTCGACCGGGTCACGGCGTTCCAGTTCGGTTTCAGCGAGGGCCCGCAGCGCTGCGCCAAGATGGACTTCAACGACGTCCAGCGGCGCACGACGCTCTTCCAAGCGTGGAAGCCCATCCAGAAGGAGAACGCCAACCTCCCCGTGGACCAGCAGAGCCTCGACGCGGTGGAGAAGAGCCTGCGCACGGTGTTCCGCGACACCGGCGCCGAGCCGCCCAAGATCGTCGCGGGGCTGAAGCCGTGCGGCAGCCAGGAGGCCACATCACCGGCGTCGTACTGCCCCAGCACGAACACGATCTCGCTGGACATGGCGGCGTTGCAGAAGATCGGCCAACCGCCGAGCAAGAACGCGGACTCCACCGGCTACGGCGATTTCGCCGCATACGCCCAGGTCGCGTCCAGGTATGCGCTGTCGGTGCAGAAGGCCACGGGGCTGCCGCTGGACGACGAGGCCGCCGGCCTGCGCACCGCCTGCATGGTCGGTTCGTGGAGCGGGCTGCTGGTCGAGGACCCGTTCGGGCAGCGCAACCCGGTCGGCAGCCTGCGGATCGCGCCGGACGACATCGATGAGGGCGTGTCCGCGCTGCTCGGCGAGGACAGCCTGATCGCGGCGAACGTCAACGGCGATCAGGTGCCCGTCGGGTTCGCCCGGGTGGAGGCCTTCCGGGTCGGCGTCCAGGAAGGATTCGCCCCGTGCAGCACCAAGTACGGCGCGTGAGCTGACGGAACCGGCGGTGTCGTCCCGGATCGGGGCGGCACCGCTTTTCCTTGCGCACAACCCGGACCGGCCACGCACGTCCCACGGGTATGACGGAACGAGTTCTCGACTGGGAAGGCTTCCTGAACGCGCGGGATCTCGGCGGCCTCCGCGCCGGCGAGGGCCGGGCAACCCGCTGGGGAGCGGTGGTTCGTTCGGAAGACCCGGCGGCCCTCACCGCGGCAGGCTGGTCTGGGCTCCAGCAGCACGGCATCCGCACGATCATCGACCTGACCGGAGACGACGAGCAGGAGCCGGACGCGGCACCGCGCCCGCCCGAGCTGACGACGGTGCACCTGCCGCTGGACGACCACTCCGACACCGACTTCTGGGACCGGTGGGGCGGCGGAATCTCCTGCACGCCGCTGTACTACCGGGCATTCCTGGACCGGTTCCCGCAGCGCACCGCGGAGGTGTGCGGAGCGATCGCCCGCGCAGAACCGGGCGGCGTGCTGGTGCATTGCGGCGGCGGGCGAGACCGCACCGGCCTGATCGTGCTCGTGCTTCTCGCCCTGGTCGGCGCCGACCCGGCGGATATCGCCGATGACTACGCCCTCAGCCACGTCCGCCGCGCCGAGCAGTGCGCCAGGGTGGGCCTGGGCGACGACACACCGAAGATCGAAGAGATCATCGCCGAGCACGGCACGACGGCGGGCAACCTCATCCGCGAGGCCGCGACCTCGCGGGACATGGCGGCATACCTGCGTTCCGGCGGCCTTCCCGACGCGGATGTGACCGCCTTGCGGGACAGGCTCCTCGACTAGGACGCGAAAGACCGGGCGCCGATTTCGCGTGAAATCGGCGCCCGGGAAACCTTGCTCAGAACAGGGCGCTGGCCAGCGCCCGGCGGGCCGCGGCGACCCGGTCGTCGCCTTCGGGGAAGACCTCGAACATCTCGATCAGGTGCCGGCGGATCCGGTCCCGGTCGTCGCCGGAGGTGCGCTTGATCGCGCGGATCAGCCGGTCGAAGCCCTCCGCCACCCGGCCGATGGCGACCTCCGCGTCGGCGGCGGCGAGCTGCGCGTCGACGTCGTCGGGGGCCGCGTCGGCCCGCTCGATCGCGGCCGGGTCGGCCTGTTCGGCGCGGGCGGTGAAGCGGACCTGCGCCAGCGCGGCCTTGGCCTGCTCGTTGTTCGGCTCGCTGTCGAGGATCTTCTGGTAGGCGGCCTCGGCGGCGGCGTAGTCGCCGCTCTCCAACGCGTCCTCGGCGGCGGTGAACCGCGGGTCCTCGGGCTCCTCGGCGGCGGGCTCGACGCCCTCCTCGGCCGCGCGGATGCCGGGCAGCTGGTCGCGCAGGGCGTTCAGCAGCGAGTCGATCCACTGCCGGATCTGCGGTTCCGGCTGGGCGCCGGAGAAGGCGTCCACGGGCTGACCGCCGGCGATGGCGATCACCGTCGGCACCGACTGCACCTGGAAGAGCTGCGCGATGCGCGGGTTCGCGTCGACGTCCACCTTGGCCAGGACCCAGGCGCCGTTGCTCTCCTGGGCGAGCCGCTCCAGCACCGGCGACAGCTGCTTGCACGGTCCGCACCACGTCGCCCACAGGTCGACGACCACGGGCACCTGCAGCGACCGCTCGACGACCTCGGCCTGGAAGGTGGCCTCGGTGACATCGATGACCGCGGCGCTCGCCGGCGCCGCCGGGCTGTCGCCGTTGGCGGGCGCCTGGGCGGCCCGGGCGGTGGCGTCGGCCCGGTTCTTCAGGGCCGACAGGTCGACTGCGCCCGCCATCGCGGCGGACATCGCTGCTGCTTGCTGGCGTGGATCCGGCCTCGTCACGCCTCCATCCTGACACGTCCCGCTGGTCGCGTGGTCGCTGGGCGGCAGATCTTCCGCGACCCGCGAAACCGCACGTCCAGAACCGACACGCCGACGACGCCCGAGATCAAACCGAAGTAGTGACGAAATGTCCCTCGAACAGGTGGCAAAGCGGGTTCACCCCTAAGGCTCGGCGGCTTCGACCACCGAAGGGGAAATTGAGCCCGCGAGTGACGGTTGTTTTCTCACGGGTCTGCGGGGCCTCCATTTGGGGGACCTTCAGTCAGTAGTTCAACGAGAGGTACGAAACAGTGCGTATTGCTACCCGTGTTGCCGGCGTCGCCGGTGCCGCCGCCCTCGGTGTCCTGACCCTCGGCACCGCCGCGTTCGCGGACAGCGCCGAGAACGACGGCATCAACGCGGTCGACGACAACAACATCAGCGCCGTCCCGGTGCAGGCGTGCGGCAACAACGTCGGTGCCGCCATCGGTGTTGTCGTGCCGGTCCTGTCGCCGCAGGCCAACAACTGCGTCAACGCGCCGGTCGTGGACCACCCCAAGGGCTGACGCAACTCAAGCGCCGGACCGGGGGCGGCTGCTCGCCGCCCCCGGTCTTTTGCTGCGCCTACTCCCCGCGCAGGTGCTCCTCGACCCGCCGCACCTTCGAATGCAGCTGGTTGGTGTGCCCCGGCCGGATGTCCGCCTTGAGCACGAGGCTGGTGCGCGGCGCGTTCGCCGAGGCCGCCTCGGTGGCCCGCTTCACGACGTCCATCACCTCGTCCCACTCGCCTTCGATCGTGGTGAACATCGAGGTCGTCTCGTGCGGCAGCCCGGACTCCCGCACCACCTTCACCGCGGCGGCGACCGCCTCGCTGACACTGTCGCTGTCCCCGGCCCCGCTCGGGGCCACGCTGAACGCAACTAGCACGTCTGCTCCTCCATTCCGGACCGGCGGCGTGGTCCGCCGGTCACCACGATCATGCTCGGGCAGCGGCACGGTCCTCCTGATTTCGCCCTACCCGCACCACAGCCACCAACTCGTCGGTAACCGCTGCTAGCGTCGAACACCATGAGCACCCGTAGTCCACTGCCCTTCGACCCAATCGCTCGCGCGGCCGAGATCTGGGCCGACCGGGTAGGCCCGTCGACGACGATGGCCGCGGTGACGAGCGTGATGCGGGTCCAGCAGATCCTGCAATCGGCGGTCGACGGTGCGCTGCGACCGCACAACCTGACGTTCGCCCGGTACGAGGCACTGGTGCTGCTGAGCTTCTCGCGGCGCGGCAGCCTCCCGATGCGCGTCATGGGCGACCGGCTGCAACTGCACCCGACCAGCGTCACCAACATCGTCGACCGGCTGGAGCAGGACGGCCTGGTCCGGCGGGTGCCGCACCCCACTGACCGGCGCACCACCCTGGTGGAGATCACCGAGGACGGCCTGGACCAGATGAAGAAGGCGACCGAGTCGGTCACGGAGATCGACTTCGGGCTGCGCGGCATCACCGAGCGGCAGACCCAGCAGCTCACCGAGCTGCTCGGCAAGGTGCGGCACGCCGCCGGGGACTTCTGAGTCAGTTCAGCTCGCGCAGCGCGTAGCGAACCCGGCCCCAGAACGTCGGCTCGTCGGAGTCCGATTCGGTCAGCAGCCCGCGCCGGTTCGCCCAGCGCTCGAACCACACCGACGCCAGCGGCGGGATCGACGCCACCAGCGCCAGCACCAGCACCCCGAACCGCCAGCGCAGCGGGCTGAACACGACGAGGCAGGTCACCACGTAGGCGGTGAAGACCAGCCCGTGGACCCAGCCCATGACCGTCACGCCCAGCGGCTGCTGAAAGCCGTACTTGAACGCCATCGCCACCAGCAGACCGACCCACGAGAACGCCTCGGCGATCGCAACCGCCCGGAACCACCCGGCATACGTACGCGGCACGTCAAACCCACTTCCGTTCCAACGGCACTCCCCTGCGAGTGTGCCGGGTGTCGCCAATCACACCGATGCCGGTCCGCTACGGGCGGGTCTGGTCGTCGACCCAGGCCAGGTAGGCGGGGTTGCCGCCGACGATCGGGGTGGCGATGATCTCCGGCACGTCGTAGCCGTGGTTGGCCATGAGGTGCTCGACGAGTTCCGGGAGCCGCGCGGCCGAGGTCTTGATCTGCAGCTGCCACTCGGCGTCGTCCTGGGCGGCGCCCTCCCACACGTAGAAGCTGCGGATCGGCACGACCTGAACGCAAGCCCCCAGCCGCGCCTCGACGACGCCGCGGGCCAGCTCGGCGGCCGCCTGCTCGGAGTCGGTGGTGGTCACGACCTGCACATGATCAGACATGCGCCCAGCGTATCCAGCGGCCCGCGTCGGAGGCCGGTGACAGGAAGGTTCCCATGCTCCACTCCCGCCGGCGTCCGGCTGAGAGCATGGGAACCTTCCTGTCATCCCTGCGTCAGCGGCGGGCTCCGCGGAGGACGTTCGCTTCGGTGCTCAGGTAGTTGTTCCGGTAGTCGAAGCGCGGGGTGTCGGAGAAGAGCAGCCAGTAGTACTTCATCTGCTCGGACCACCAGTAGCCCGGGCAGGTGTCCTCCTGCGACGGCGGCTTCGCCGTGACGTCGGCGAGAGCGGCGAAGCCGTACTTCGTCTTCGACGTCTTCACCATGTGATCGAAGTGGACGTTCGCGCGTTCGCGGAAGACCTCGTCGCCGGTTTCCAGCCAGAGCATGAGCGCCGAGTCGGCGAACTCGGGGCGCAACGCGTTGCTCCGGTCGCTCGCCGACATCGTCGAGTAGTCCACAGAGGTCGGGATCACCCCGAACTCGTCCTGCACGGTGTTGAACGCGTCATGGTAGGCGCGCCCCTCGGCGACGCGGCCGGATTCGCCGAGCAGGCCGGCGTAGAACGAGGCGAGCACGCTCTGCTCGCGGCTGAGGACTTCTCCGGTGAACGCGTCGACCTGCGGGAACCACAGCATGTTCTGGTGGCGTTCGGCCTGGTGGGCGAGGATCGCGTCGGTGAGCGCGTCGTACCACTGGCGGAGTTCTTCGTCGCCGAACAGCGCGTAGCCGTCCCAGAGGTACTCGTAGTAGGAGTCGCCCGGCGGGCCTACGGTGGCCTGGCGGTTCCGCCACTCGCCGGTTTCGGCGTGGATGTCGTGCGGCAGCAGGCCGAGTTCGGTCCGCTTGTCGTAGACGACCCGCATGGCCTGCTTGGCGAGGTCGAAGTAGCGCCGGTCGCCGGTCCACTCCGAGAGGATCCCGAACTCGGCGATGTAGGTGCCGACCTCGACGATGTTGGTCTCCGGCCGGCTGACCGCGCCGGTCGCCAGGTTCACGTAGCGGTAGGGCAGGCCGGTCGGGGATTCGGTGAAGGCCGGGAGCAGCCGGTCCGCCACGTCGACAGCCAGTTCCAGCAGCCGCTGCTCACCGGTGCAGTGGTACGCGGCGGCGAGCCCGCCGACCATCCGGATGTTGGTCTCGAACACCTGGAACGGCGCGTCGATGTCGAAGCTCAGGTTCTCCTTGATCCACTGCACGGCGCGCTCGACTTCGGAGTCGGCTTCCATCAGCCACAACGTGTCGATCGCCTCGACGAGGCTCAGCCCGATGGAGTGGCCCTCGACGAAGAAGTCCTCCCGGCCGCCGGAGATCGGCTTGATGTGGTCGGCGCCCATGGCCCGCTCGACGTAGTGCTGCCATGCCCACAGGAATTCGCGGCGGACGGCCTCGGCGACCGGCTTCCAGTCCCGCCGGGCCGGTGCCCCCGACGCCACCGCCGGCGACGCGGCCAACAGCCCGCCGGCAACGGCCGCGCCGCCGAACAAACGCAGCGCGGATCTCCTGGGGATGCTTCGGGGCATCGCCGCCTCCTCACTGGACAACCTTGTCAAGCCGGGCCGGTTCACCGTCGTCGGAGACGCCGCGGAGGTCAATGCGGATCGCCGTTCTTGTCCGTTTTCGACACCGCGGCGCGGCGTTCGGCCGCGCCGAATACCGCCGCCCGACGACTTGACCCGCGCGGCCGCGACAACGCCCCGCCGGTCCGGGTTCCGGCTGCGAGCATGGGAACTTTCCTGTCACCCCGGGCCGGAAACCCGCAGGATGGGAACCTTCCTGTCATCGATCGGCCGGGCCGGCGGGTCGCGCGGGCCGGGATCGGCGGGCGCAAGGATGGGAACCTTCCTGTCATCCCGCCCCGGAACGCAGGGGGCCGGGTTGGGCCGATCAGCGGATGCCGTGGGGCCAGGCGTAGTCAGATCCGGGTGGCGGCATTGACAGGCGGCGAAGGGCTGCGATCCAATGCCGCCCATCATGACAACGTTGTCTGAGTCCGGGAACGTCCGGCGCGCCACGATGAACGACGTGGCGCGGCTAGCGGGCGTGAGCATCAAGACCGTTTCGCGTGTCGTCAACGCCGAGAGCGGCGTCCATCCGGCGACCGCGGAGCGGGTGCTGGCCGCCATCGACCAGCTCGGGTTCCGCCGCAACCTCAGCGCCCGCAACCTCCGCCGCGGCACCGGGACCGGCACGCTGGGCCTGGTCCTGGAAGACCTGGCGAACCCGTTCTACTCGATGCTGACCCGCGCGGTCGAGGAAATCGCGCGGGTGCAGGGCAAGCAGGTGCTGACCGGTTCGTCCGATGAGGACCCGGCGCGGGAACGCGAGCTGGTGCTGGAGTTCTGCGCGCGCCGCGTCGACGGGCTGATCGTGGTTCCCGCCGGTCACCAGCACGGGTACATCGCGCACGAGATCCACGCCGGGACGCCGGTGGTGTTCGTGGACCGGCCGCCGGGCAACCTCGACGCCGACACCGTGCTGATCGACAACGCCGGCGGCACCGCGCTCGCCGCCCGCCACCTGGCCGAGCACGGGCACCGCGAGATCGCTTTCCTCGGCGACGCTCCGGAGATCCACACTGCCGCCGAGCGGCTGCGCGGTTTCCGGGAAGGCTGCGCGCAGGCCGGTGTGCCGTTCTCCCCCGACCTGGTCCTGATGGGCCCGCACACCGACGAGTCGGTCGCGCAGGCGCTTCGTTCCACGCTGCAGCGCGCGACCGCGCTGGTGACCGGCAACAACCGGATCACCGTGCACGCGCTGCGCGCGCTGGCCGGTCAACCCCATCGGCCGGCGCTCGTCGGCTTCGACGACTTCGAGCTCGCCGACCTCCTCGACCCGCCGATCAGCGTGGTCACCCACGACACCTGGGCGCTGGGCCGGTCGGCGGCAGAACTGCTGTTCGCGCGGCTGGACGGCGACCGCACGCCGCCACGCCGCCTGGTCGTTCCCACTCGGCTGCTCGCCAGAGGTTCCGGAGAGGTATCACGTTGAGTTCTGTCCACAATGATCAGTCCGGCCCGGCGGTTCCGATCGCCCTGCCGGCCAACCAGCCCCGCCAGTTCTACCGGGGCGGTGCGTCGATCGCCGCGCTACGCGGCTCGGACGACCGCGAATTCGGCCCGGAGGATTGGGTCGCGTCCACCACGACGCGGTTCGGCCAGGCCGAGTCGGGCCTGTCCCGCCTGCCGGACGGGCGTTTGCTGCGCGACGCGGTGACCGCCGATCCCGAGCGGTGGCTGGGCGCCGAGCACGTGGCCGCCTTCGGCGACAGCACCGCGCTGCTGGTCAAGCTCCTGGACGCCGGGCAGCGGCTGCCGGTGCACTGCCATCCCTCGGACGCCTTCGCCCAGCAGCACCTCGGTTCCCGGTTCGGCAAGACCGAGGCGTGGATCGTGGTCGGCACGTCCGGCGCGAACCCGGTGGTGTACCTGGGTTTCCGCGAAGACGTCGCGCCGGAGACGGTCGCGCATTGGGTGGCCACGCAGGATTCGTCGGCGATGCTCGGTTCGCTCAACGAGATCCCGGTCCGGCCCGGCGACACCGTGCACGTCCCCGCGGGCACCCCGCACGCCATCGGCGAAGGCGTGTTCATCGTCGAGCTGCAGCAGCCGACGGACTTCTCGATCACGTTGGAATGGCAGGGTTTCCTGGCCGATGCCGAGGGCGCGTTCCTCGGCATGGACCGGCAGACCGCGCTCGAAACGGTCAACCGCGACGGTTTCGGCGATGCGGCGCTGGACTCGCTGATCAAGCGCACCGCGGACCGGTCCGAGCCCCGCGTCCCGCTGCTGGCCGACGACGCAGCACCCTTCTTCCGCGCCGAGCGCCTGCACGGCGGCGTCGAGCTTGAGCCGTCGTTCGGCGTGCTCATCGCGCTGGACGGCAGCGGGAAGTTGCGCACGGACGGCGGCGCCGAACTGCCGCTGCACCGCGGCAGCACCGCCGTGATCCCGCATTCCGCCGGGGCCGCTCGGCTCGAAGGGGACGTCACCGTGGTGCACTGCCGCCCGCCGGCCGCCGGGAGCCCGAGATGACCGAACCGCTCCTGGAAGCCCGCAACCTGGTCAAGCGCTACGGCAGCGTGGAAGCGCTGCGCGGCGCGTCGTTCACCGTGCATCCGGGTGAGGTCGTCGCGCTCATCGGCGACAACGGCGCCGGCAAGTCGACGCTGGTGAAATGCCTTTCGGGCGTGGAGCAGCCGGATTCGGGGCAGATCCTGGTCGGCGGCAAGCCGGTGACGCTCGACTCCCCCGCCGCCGCCCGGTCGCACGGCATCGAGACCGCCTACCAGGACCTCGCGGTGGCGCCGGACCTCGACCCCGCCGCGAACCTGTTCCTGGGGCGGGAGATCCGGCGGCCCGGGCTGCTCGGCCGGCTCGGCATGCTGGACAAGGCGAAGATGCGCGAGCAGGCCGCCGAGCAGTTCGCGAAGTTCGGGGTGTCGCTGCAAGACCTGTCGGTGCCGATCGGCTCGCTGTCCGGCGGGCAGCGGCAGAGCGTCGCGGTCGCGCGCTCGGTCACCTGGGCGGACAAGCTCGTGTTCATGGACGAGCCCACCGCCGCGCTGGGCGTCGTGCAGCGCGAACGCGTGCTGGAGGTGATCCGGCGGGTTCGCGACACCGGTATCTCGGTGGTGCTGATCAGCCACAACATGCCGGAGGTGCTGTCGGTCGCGGATCGGGTCGAGGTGTTGCGCCTCGGCAGCCGGGTGGCGCGGTTCAGCGCCGCCGAGGCGACCCTGGAGGACCTGGTCGGCGCCATGACCGGCGCACTGTCGCAGGAGGACGCGAGCTGATGGCCACCCAGCAGGAAACACCCGAGTCCACTGTGGAAGAGAAAGCGCCGGCCCCGGCGAAGGGGTTCGGCGCACGGTTGGCCTCCTCGAACACGCTGTGGACCGGCCTGGTGCTCATCGTCCTGTGCGTGCTGTTCAGCGTGCTCCGCCCGGACGCCTTCCCCACCCTGTTCAACGTCCAGAACCTGCTGGTGCAGGCGGCGCCGCTGCTGATGCTCGCGGTCGGCATGACCTTCGTGATCATCACCTCCGGCATCGACCTGTCGGTGGGATCGGTGCTGGTGTTCTCCGGCGTCGTGTCGGCGATGACCATGGAATGGCTCAGCGGCGGCGACGCGACGAACGCCGGCTGGGGCGTGATCGCGATCGGCCTGCTGGTCGCGCTCGTCGGCGGCGCGCTGTGGGGCCTGCTGAACGGGTTGCTCGTCGCCGTCGCCCGGGTCCCGGCGCTGATCGTCACGCTCGGCTCGTTCGGCGCGGCACTCGGTGCCGCGCAGCTGCTCACCAACGGCATCGACGTGCGCACGGTGCCCAGCGCGCTGCGCAAGACCCTCGGCACCGGGACGTCGTTCGTGGTGGTCCCGAACCTGGTGATCCTCGCGGCGGTGATCACGCTGCTGGCGTTGTGGCTGCTGCACACCACGGCCTTCGGCCGCTACACCTACGCGATCGGCTCGAACGCCGAAGCCGCCCGCCGCAGCGGCATCAAGGTCACCCGGCACCTGGTCACCGTCTACGCCCTCACCGGGGTGCTGGCCGGGCTGGCCGGGTTCATGTCGCTGGCCTACTTCGGCACCACCACGATCAGCGGGCACAGCAACGACAACCTGAACGCGATCGCGGCCGTGGTGCTGGGCGGGACCAGCCTGTTCGGCGGCATCGGCACGGTGCTCGGCAGCGTCATCGGCGTGTTCATCCCCGCCGTGCTCGACGCCGGATTCGTGATGACCGGGGTGCGGCCGTTCTGGCAACCGATCGCGGTCGGCGCGGTCCTGGTCGCCGCGGTCTGGCTGGACCAGCGCAGGCGGCGGGCGCGCAACAACCGCTGACACTCGATCTTCGGCACAACGGCGTGTGGAGGTAAATCGCTGATGAGAACGCACAAAACCGCGCTGGCGCTGGGTGCGGCGCTGCTGCTGGCAGGCTGCGGGTCCGGCCAGATCGGTGACACCGGCAGCGGGCAGACCGATCCCAACAACAAGAACCTCGCCCTGATCACCGGGATGCGCGGCGAACCGTTCTACGTGTCCATCGAATGCGCTGCGCAGCAGGAGGCGAGCGCGCAGGGCTACCAGCTGAACTCGCAGGCCCCGGAGAAGTTCGAGCAGGCCGAGCAGTCGCAGATCCTGGGCGGCATCGTCAGCACCAAGCCCGGCGCGGTGATCATCGCGCCCACCGACGACAAGGCGCTGGCCGCGCCGCTGCAGCAGGCCAAGAGCAACGGCATCCAGGTCGTCGAGGTCGACACCGCGCTGGAGGACCGGTCCATCTCGGTCACCTCGCTGTCGTCGGACAACTACGCGGGCGGCCGGCTGGCCGCGCAAACGCTGGCGCAGCTGGTCGGTGACAAGCCGGGGTCGGTGCTGGCGCTGAACACGAAGGCGGGTACCTCGACCACCGACGCGCGGGCCAAGGGCTTCGAGGAGGAGATCGCCAAGCACTCGAACCTGAAGCTGCTGCCCACCCAGTACACCGAGAACGAGGCGGCGACCGCCGCGCAGATCGTGTCGGCGACGCTGGCCGCGAACCCCGACCTGGTCGGCGTGTTCGGCACCAACCTCAACACCGGCGAAGGCGCCGCCACCGCGCTGTTCAACGCCGGCAAGTCCGGGCAGGTGCAGCTGGTCGGGTTCGACGCCAGCCCGAAGCAGGTGGACGACCTGCGCAACGGCCGGGTCCAGGCGCTGATCGCGCAGAACCCCGGCAAGATCGGGCAGGAAGGCGTCAAGCGCGCCATCGCGGCGATCAAGGGCCAGCCGGTCGAACGGGAGACCAAGACCGAGATGATCGCCATCACCAAGGACAACATCGACCAGCAGGCGCAGTACTTCTACAAGGCCCACTGCTGATCGCCCGTGCCGGGGCCGGCGTCATCGCACCGGCCCCGGCACGGCGCCGGGCTACCTTGGGTGCATGGGCAAATACGGCGAACTCTTCCCCGGCCGGAAGCTCCAGCACGAAGGCGACCAGACCGGCATCTCGCGAGGGCACGACCCCGGCGGGCCGCTGGACCTGGAAAGCGGTGTGGTGTTCCTCGCGCCGCCCGAACGGTCCGCGGCCGACGAGCAGGACGACACCGCTGGTCCGGAAGCCGACTGAGCGCCGCGGCACCGGACCGGGGCATCACAGGCTGGTAGCGGATCGCCACAATCACACGCAGCGTCCACTTCGCTCCGTTAATGTGCCACGGGCAGGTGATCAGGGCCGTGATCACCCGCAATGTCGATCACGATCCGTGCTTGATCGCCATGCGCCGTGCCCGCACGTCAGGGGAGGAAGGAACGCCGTGCAGCCGTTTGGGAGCCCCGGTCTCGATCAGGCCGAAGCCGTCGAGGACGGCACCGCCCTGATCGGAAACCTCACCCCCGCCGGAGCCAACGGCCCCATCGCCCCGGAGCAGCGCAAAGCGCTCGCGCAGCGCATCGGGGCTGACTGGAACCGGATCAGCTCGGCCGTCGCCGAGCTGTTCGCCACCGGCGTCCCCGAGAACGACCCCCGCACCCAGCAGGTGATCCACGAGCACTACCGCTGGCTCTGTCACTTCTGGACCCCGGACCGGTCCTCCTACCTGCGGCTGGCGGAGATGTACGTGAACCAGCCGAAGTTCCGCCGCCGCATCGAGCGCCGGAAGCCGAAGGGCATGGCGGACTACATGCGCGACGCGATGATCACCTACGCCTGGGCGAAGCTCCGCTGACCGGCCGCCAGGCGGCGCGGGGTGACAGGAAGGTTCCCATGCTCTCACCCCGGGCGCGGTGACAGGAAAGTTCCCATGCTCTCTCCCGCACGGCCGGGAAGTGACAGGAAGGTTCCCATCCTCTCGCCCAGTCGCGGAGGTCAGCGGCCTGCGGTGACAGGAAGGTTCCCTTGCTCTCACCTCGCCCGCCCGCGGCGGCGGCTGTCAGAGGCATCCCGTTGAATGGCGGTCATGCCGAGGTGGGTGCTGCACATGGACATGGATGCGTTCTTCGCATCCGTGGAGCAGCTGACCCGCCCCACCGTCGGCGGGCGCCCGGTGCTCGTCGGCGGCCTCGGCCCGCGCGGCACCGTTGCCGGCGCCAGCTACGAGGCCCGGGAGTACGGCGCGCGGTCCGCGATGTCGATGGCCGAGGCGCGCCGCCGCTGCCCGGTCGCGGTGGTGCTCCCGCCGCGGTTCCGCGTCTACCAGGCGGTGAGCAAGCGGGTGCTCGGCATCGTCCGGGAGGTTTCGGACGTCGTCGAGCAGGTCTCGGTCGATGAGGCGTTCCTGGAACCCACCGAGCTCGCCGGGGCCACCACGGCGCAGGTCGAGGACTTCGCCACGCGGCTGCGCGCCCGGGTGCACCGCGAAGTCGGCGTGACGGCGTCGATCGGCGCGGGTGCCGGTAAGCAGCTCGCCAAGATCGCCTCGGGACTGGCCAAGCCGGACGGCATGCTCGTGGTGCCGCCGGAGGAACAGCTGGAACTGCTGTCGGGACTGCCGGTGCGCAAGATGTGGGGCATCGGGCCGGTGACGGAGTCGAAGCTGCACCGCATCGGCGTCCAGACGATCGGCGAGCTCGCCGCGCTGCGCCCCAACGACGTGACGTCGCTGCTCGGGCAGGCGCACGGCACCGAGCTGCACCGGCTCGCGCACGGCATCGACGAGCATCCGGTGGCCGAGCGCGCCGAAGCGAAGCAGGTCAGCGCCGAGACGACGTTCGACGTCGACATCACCGACCAGGCGAAGCTGCAGGCCGAGGTGACCGGGATGGCCGAGTCGGCGCATCGCCGGTTGGTGTCGTCGGGGCGCGCCGCGCGCACCGTGACGATCAAGGTCCGGGACTCCGACTTCACCACGATCAGCCGCGCGGAAACGTTCTCGTCGGCGACCAGCGATCTCGGTGCGCTCGCTGCGGCGGCGCGACGGCTGCTGCCCGTCGCAGTCCCGCCGGGCACGCCGGTCCGGCTGGTCGGCGTCTCCTACTCGGGACTGGCGACCTCGGAGCAGGAGCCGCTGTTCGGCAACCCCGCCGACCAGCCGGAATCTCCGGCGCCCGCCGCCCTGCCCGTCCCCGAACCGAGCCCGGAGCCCTCGACCCGGCACTGGCGGGCGGGGGACGACGTGCAGCACAGCGAGTTCGGGCACGGCTGGGTGCAGGGCGCCGGGCACGGTCGCGTCACCGTCCGTTTCGAGACCGCCACCAGCGGCCGCGGGGTGGCCCGCACCTTCGCCATCGACGCCCCGGAGCTGACCTCGGGGGACCCGATCGACAGCCTCGGCTGGTAGCCGTCAGGCCTGCGGCGGCGGGAGCTCCCGCTTGTACCGGCCGATCCACTTCTGCGGGGCGACCGTCTGCACCGCGCCTTCCAGCTCCCTCGGCAGCCTGCTGATCGGCGGCAGGTGGAACCGGTAGCGCTCGCCGGGCAGCCCCGGCATCGACGGCTGCTCCTCCACCCGCCAGCGGTCCAGCTCCGGGTGCCGCGCCGCGAATCCCGGATCCGCGGGGTAGAGCTCCAGCGCGTGGCGGCGCTCCGGCGCGACCGGGCGGCGGTGCTGGATCCACGGCAGCGTGCCGACCCCGACGGCCTTGATCTCGTCCCACGTGACGCCGAACACCTCGCCGCGGGTGCGGGCGTAGAAGCCGCTGCGGTCGAACAGGAAGCCGCGACTGTTGAGCATGCCCCGGGAGGCGGTGAGGAACCAGAGGAAGATCACGCCGAAGATGAGCTGCCAGATCCACAAGCCGACGCTGTTGCCGTTGTTGACCAGCGCCGCGGCGACCAGCACGGTGAGCAGCCCGCTGACGCCGCCGCCGATGAGCAGCGCCTTGAAGCTGCTGGCGCTGACGTCGACGTCGTGCGCGTCCGCGCTCAGCAGCGTCGGGCGGTGCCCGCCGCCGGGCTGCACCCGGGTGGCGGGCTCGGCGGCTCCGGCCGGGTCCGAGGTGTAACGGGCGGTGTTACGGGGGCGTGCCGGGACGGTCGCCCGTTCCTGCTCGACCCGGTCGGCCCGTTGCCATCCCCCTGGAAGCCACTTCATGCCGTCCAGGGTAGCCACGCCGGAGCCGGTCGATCACCGACGGTGCGGATCTCCGGGTAGATCTCAGGGTCGGCCGGGGTCAGGCTGTCGGTACGCGGAGGATCAGGGCATCACCCTGCCCACCACCACCGCACAACGCCGCCGCACCAACCCCACCACCACGACGCCTCAA
>NZ_JBFAIN010000075.1:0-15373 GCF_040654735.1 Saccharopolyspora sp. NPDC050642
TTCCTTTACTATGATTCCCTTATCTACTCTCTTCCGATCGCTGCTCTAGCGGCCACAACCACTCACGACCGCCAGGCGCTGATGCGGCGCCAGCAGTTCATGCAGGTGTCTTCGCGAATCCAGTCCACTTCGGACCTGTCATGCAGCTCCGCCGCATTCGCCTCCGCCCCGCAGAACGCCACCACCAGTTCACCGGCGGGCGATTTCGTCGCTGCGATGGGGAAAGCGTGGCGACCTCCCGTGACCGGGCGCCAGACGTAGGTCAAGTAGTCGGACACTGGGACCTCCTTCTTGTGGTCTCTGACCAGATGAGACCGGTCCAGCTATCTCCGATCAAGCTGGTTCACCGTTATGTGTAATGGCGCAATCTCAGGCCCTGAAATAGCGTGGGCATATGACAACTGCACGTTCACGAGGGCTGGGTGCCGAGATTCGCAAGCTCCGAAAGGAAGCTGGCCTGCGACTAGAGGAACTGGCGGAGCAGTGCGATTGGTCAAGGGCGACCCTCGGCCGGATCGAGGTCGGAGCCAAGGTTCCTTCTGAAACTGAGATAGCAATCATCCTGGGAACACTCGGCATCAAGGGCCAGAAGCGAACGCGCATCCTTGAACTCGCTGAGGACGCGCACAAGCCGCACTGGTGGGAAGTGGGAAACCCAGGACTGCCACAGCAACTCGTTGCCCTGCTGGAGTTCGAGCGGAGCGCTACCGAGATCACCGACGTGTCAATTGGCTTTGTACCGGGCTTGCTTCAGATCGCTGACTACACTCGGGAGATCATGGTCGCTGGCGGACTCAAGGACAGCGACGTTGAATCCAGAGTCGCTCTGCGGCTCGGTCGGCAGAGCGTCCTAACTGGAAAGAGCCCAGTGGAGTTTCACGCCCTGATCGATGAGTCAGTCCTGCACCGTCCGGTCGGGGGCAGCGACGTGATGGGAGAGCAACTCAGGCACATCACGCGTATGGCGCTTCGCCCACACATCACGGTCCAGGTAATCCCTTACGACCTTGGCGCGCATGTCGGCCTGAACGGCAACCAGCTGCTCATGAAGTTCCAACGGCAGCGAACCATCGTCTATTTGGAGCATCGCCGCGCAGGCACGTTCCTGGACGATCCGGCCGAGACTTCCCCGTTCGTCGAGACCGTGACTAGTCTGGCTAAAGCAGCGTTGAGCCCTCATGAATCTGCCGATCTCATCGCTGCATGCGCGAAGAAGATGGAGGAGGGCAATGTCTCCGATCACGAACTGGCGGAAGTCCAGCTACAGCGGTGAAGAAGGCAACTGCGTCGAGGTCGGCGCAGGGCCTGGCCTCGTCGGGGTTCGGGACACCAAGGATCGGGATGGTGGGACCTTGGCCCTTCGGCCGCAGGCTTGGGGTGTTTTCTTAGCCGCCGTCAAGGCTGAGCGCTTCGGGTGAAGCGCTCAGCGCAGGAGGGTTGCCGCTTCCGGGTCCGCCAGCAGGGCCGTTAGGGCGAACCTCTCGTGCCAGGACCCCGATGCCCAGGCCAGGGCTCGGGCCAGGCCGTCCGGGGTGCGCTCCGCGTGGAGCTTCCCCGTCCTGTCGACCCACCAGTGCACCCGCTGCTCCCCCGTCGACGACCGGACTCGCAGCGTGTCGTGGAGCCTGACCTCGCCGGTCGGCACCGTGATCCCCAGCAGCTCGCACGCCGCCGGGACGCGCGCCACCTCCGGCCAGCTCTGGGCGCGGCCCTCGTCCACCACCTGCATCGTGTTCTCTTCCGATGCCAGCGGCAGATCCAGGAGTTCCGCCAGGGATTCCGCGTCGAACTGGTCCGGGCTGCCGCCCGCGATCACCAGCGGCGCTTCCAGCACGCCCAGCATCCACGGCTCGTCGAGGACCACCGCTCGCCCGGTGCTGACCACCGCGCCCGACACCGAGCGCACCATCTCCGGGAGATCGATCTCGGCCGGGTCCACGACACCCGACGCGACCGCGTCCGCCAGCGCCTGGTGCGCGCGCAGCGCAGTTCCGGCACGCACGGCGCGATCCGGGTCACCGAGGCGTTCCAGCAGGTCCGCAGCGTCGTCGGAATCGTCGATGACGAGCTCGCTGCGCACGCCCGTGATCCTCAGCTGCTCGTCGTCGAGGCCGACATCGGGCACCGCGTCGAAGAGGCCCGCCAGCTCCCCAGCAGCGGCGAGGCGCCAGTGCCGGGGCGGCTGGCCTGCGAGCAGCGCGTAGCGCGCGATCCACCAGGCCGAGTAGCTGTTCGGTTCGCGCAGGGCGCGCAGGGTTTCCGGGTTCCGCACCAGCAGGCGGATCGCCGCCGGCCAGCAGTCGTCCGCGACCAGGTCCAGGTCCCGGATTCCGGTGAACCTGGCCGGCGGCCAGTTCTCGGGCTGCGCGGCTTCCCGCTCCGCCCACCAGTGGCGAGAGTCCGGGAAGTCGTCGTCCGCTTCGACCGGGTCTTCCTCGACGTGCACCGCGAAGTCGTCCAGCACGCCGACCGCCCGCAGCAGCTCCGCGGGCCGGTCGGTGGCGAATGCCTCGTCCAGCACGGCGAGCGGCCCGTCCGCACCGATGTACTCGGCGTCGATGACCTCCAGCAGCGCCGCATCGGGCAGCAGGAGTTCGTCCGCGCGGCGGAAGTCGCCGTTCGCGTCCGGCAGCGCCAGCGCGCCCAGCCAGTCGCGCGGCTGCGCGCTCGCTACCAGCCGCAACACCGCTTCCGCCAACGGCCGCACGTCCGCTCCGGCTCGCGCGTCGGAGACGCTGCCGCGCACCGCCTCCTCCAGCGACGGGGCGTCGAGCAGCTCCGCCGGGCCGGCCGGGTGCGCACCGAGCTTCTCCAGCAGCGGATGCGTCGCATCGGGGTGCGCGATGCGCAGGCCCGAGATGTCCAGAGTGGACAGCAGCGCCGCCGGATCCGGGTCCGCGTCTCGATGGCTGAGCAGGACATCCCGCACACCCGTCACCGTGCGGCCGTCCGCCAGCGGCACCGGCAGCGCGGAGAACTCCTCGCGCGCCACGGGATCCGCGCCCTCGATCGGGACCAGCGCGTCGTAAAGGCTGTACCACCAGTGCGGCGGTCGCTGCAGGCCGGTGACCGCGTCGACGATCTCCGCCGCGGCGAGCCGCCGGACCTCCAGCACGTGCAGCGACCTGCGGTGCCGGGCATCCGCCAGGTCCGCCGTGAGCAGGCCCGGGATCACGTCCTTGAGCAGCTCGGCGAGCTCCGGCGAGATGTATTCGAGGACCCGGGATTCCAGCGGCGCCACCAGGTTCCCGTTCGCCGCAGGCAGCCAAGCCGCGACCCGCAGCCGGTCGTTGACGCCCTGCCGCAGCTTGTCGTCCACATCGGACAGCGGGAAGCCCGGCAGCGGCACCAGCGCCGTCCGGTGCTCCACGGCGATCTTGCCGACCAGCCCGGGATAGCACTCGGCGGCGAACGTCAGCACCGCGTCCGTGGCGGCCGACGCCGCCACCCGCCGCCGGTCCGGCTCCACCGGCACGCTCGCCAGCAACCGCGCAGGCAGCGACAGCCGCTCCTCGGTCGGTGTCGGCGCGTGCAGCACGTCTTCGGCCAGCGGGATCGGCGTGCCGTCCTCGTCCAGCGGCACCGCCCAGGTCACGCGCCACTCCGTGGCGTGCCGGGCCTCGACGCCCAGGCCGGCCAGCGCCGTCTCGCTCAACGTGCCCGTCGCGCGGTGCACGAGCCACCGGTCGCTGCGGGTCGGGCCGTGCACGACCAGTCGATCGGCGCCCTCGTCCACGCGCCGCCACGTCTTCTCGCCGATCCGGATCTCGGTCAGCGCGGGCAGCGCGATCAGCAGATCCGGGGCCTGGTCGGTGAACGCCGCCATCAGCGCGTCCGTGACCACATCAGGGCGCAGCGGCAACCGCACCTCGGTGTCGAAGCCCGCGGGCGGCTCATCGGCGACCGCCCACGGCAGCCGCAGCACCGGCACCGCGCCTTCCCGCGCCGCAAGCTCCTCCGCCGGGCCCGGCAGCTCCGCCGCCGCTTCCCTGGTCCGCTCGGCGGAGAACGCAACGCCGCCGGACGTCGACACGATCTGCGGCTCGTCGGACACCGCCAGCACCGCGGCGAACCCGACGCCGAACCGGCCGACCGAGGCGCCCTCGCGCTTGGCCGACGCGCGCAGCGAAGCCAGGCCCGCCACGCCGTCCGCGGTCAGCGGCGACCCGGTGTTCGCGACCCGCAGCTCACGGCCGACGAGCTCGACGTGCAGCACGCCGTCGGCGCCCGCCGCGTCTGCGGCGTTCTGCGCCAACTCGACCAGCAGCCGGTCGCGGTAGCCGCCGAGCCTGAGGTCTTCCTCGGCGTTGGCGTCCTCGCGGAACCGGGTCGGCGAGGACTCCCAGGACTGCAGCACGGCCCGCCGAAGCTCGGCCGTACCGAACGGATCCGCTCCGCTCACCCGCGCGGCTCGAAGTCCAGGGTGGCGTCGTCGTAGACGACCTCGGCCACCGGCACCGTCGACGAGGTGTCCACCTCGACCTCCGAATGCGCGCCGCAACCGAACTCCACGCTGACCACGCGACCGTCGGCGGGCGCGAGCTCGTTGGCGCAGACGCCGAACGCGCCGCCCATCGAACCCGCCAGCTTCAGGAAGAAACCGCAGGTGCCGCAGGCCCCCGGGGCCAGCTTGGCGATGTCGGCGCGCGGCCCGAACTCGCCGTTGTGCCAGCGGTCCGCGGCCTCCAGCCGGCCCTCCAGGCTGAGCACCCGCTTGCGGCCGAGGCCGACCTCGTGGGCGACCTCCTCGACCGCGGGGTCGTCGCTGGTCAGGTAGCCGGGCGCCAGCCGCGGGTCGTCCGCGGTGGTCGGCAGCAGGTCACCCGCGCCGAGATCACCGGGGCGCACCCGCTGGTTCCACGGCACCCATTCCGGCGCGGTCAACGCGCTCGGACCGGGCAGCAGCACGACCTCGCTGACCGTCACCGGCTCGCCCGGGCCGACGCTGGCGACCGTAACCGCCCAGCGCCACCCGACGTAACCCGGGTAGTTCGACTCGAAGTAGTGCGTGACCGCGTGCGGGCCCTCGGCTTCGATGCCGACGTGCGCCCCCACCGAGGCGCCGGCCTCGGCGTCCAGGGTCAGCACCGGCGAGCCGATCGGGTCGTCCCCGGGCCGCGCCTCTTCCTCCGCCGCAGCTCGCGCGACGTCCTCGGCGGCGGCGAGCTCCGGGTTCGGCGGCACGGGCGCAGGCTGCCCGATGTCCTCGAACGGGGCATCCGCGCCTGGGCTGGTCATCGGAGCAGGCATAGGCGTCACATGCTCGATTGTGCCGTACGTGGTCGTCGCTGCCGCCGCCCGTGTCAAGCTTTCGGGGTGCGACTCCTCCCGACTCGACGTTGTCTGTGCGGCTGGGTGCTCGCCATCGGGCTGGGGTTGGTGGCGTGCGCGCCGCAGGTACCAGCGCAACACGACGGCCAGGACGACCGCGAGCAAACCGATCAGGGCGTTGGGCACGCGGGAAGCCTGCCACACCTCCGAGCGGAGGTGATCTCCGTGCTCCCGCACGACCGCTCCTCATTCACTCAGGGCCTCGAACTGGCCGCCGGGACCCTCTACGAAGGCACCGGCATGCACGGTTCGTCGCTGCTCCGCGCCACCGATCTCGCCACCGGCGAGGTGCGCCGCGAAGCCCGGCTCCCGGCCGAGCTCTTCGGTGAGGGCATCACCGTCACGGGTGACCGTATCTGGCAGCTCACCTGGCAGGAAGGGGTTGCGCTGGAGCGAGACCGGGTGACGCTGGACGAGCTGCGCCGTGTGGAGTACTCGGGCGAGGGATGGGGCCTGTGCTTCGACGGGGTGCGGCTGGTCATGAGCGACGGCAGCGACCGGCTGACCTTCCGCGACCCGGCGACGTTCGCGCCGATCGGCGGCGTCGACGTGCGGCGCGGCGGATCCGCGGCGGAGGAGCTCAACGAGCTGGAGTGCGTCGGCGACCAGGTCTGGGCCAACGTCTGGGGCAGCGACGAGATCCTGCGCATCGACCCGGCGACCGGGCAGGTGACCGCGGTGGTGGACGCGTCCGGGCTGCTGAGCTCCTGGGAGCGGGCGGGCACCGACGTGCTCAACGGCATCGCCGCGATCCCCGGCACCGACGAGTTCCTGCTCACCGGCAAGTACTGGCCGACGATTTTCCGAGTTCGCTTCGTCCCGGCGTGATCGTTAGTACGGTCGCCGCATGGATGATCAAGACGACCTGGTGGAGCCGCTGCACGTGCTCTGCGTGCTCGGCACCGGCATGGACTTCGACGTGGTCGAGGCGGCCGTCCGCGCGTTCGGCGGGCCGTTCTTCTCGCTGGACCGGGAGTCGTCGAAGCACGAGCACGACCCGCGGATGCCCGACGCGTTCGAGGCCTGCCTCGCGCAGTTGACCTTCACCGACGACGACTGGACCGCGGTCGACGAGCACGATTCGGTCGCGTACGTGCTCGCGAAGGGCGGGCAGGAGCACGCCTCCTTCATCTCCGAGCGGATGCTGGCGGTGGCGGCGGAGCTGTTCGAGCGTTGCGGCGCCACCGCGATCAAGAGCGAGAGCAGCGGTCTCGCCCACGGCCGGGAGACGTGGCTGGCGCTGGCCGAAGATGCCGCGGAGCCCGATGTCCTCCGCCAGGCCTGGGTGAAGCGACCGATCTACAGCGGCGAGGTGCTCCACACCTGCGGCATGCACCTGCTCGGGGTGCCCGACGTGGAGGTGGAGGCCGACGGGCTGCTGGACGAGAACCGGCTCGGCGAGTGGGTCGAGCTGATCGACGGCCTGGCGGGCTACCTGCTGACCGAGCCGCGGGCGGCGGAGATCCGCGACGGCGAGGGCTTCCGGCTCACCGAGGACTCGCCGCGCTGGCTGCTGCGGCAGCAGTCGTGCGACCGCTACGACGACGAGGACATCTTCTTCAACCCCTACGGCTACTGGCGCCTCACGCCCGCCTGAGCAGGCGTCGTGCTGGGCCGCTGCAGCGGCTTGTTCGGGATGTGGTGACGCGGGGTTGTGGTGGGGCTCCGCTCTGCGGAGCGGCGAAGCCGCCTGTCCACACCTAGCTGTCGAGGTGAACGGCCTGTTCACCTCGTCTATCGGCGCGAACGGTCCGTTCACCTCGAACCGGCAACACCTGCCGGCGTTGGGTGGATGGAGCGAACGGCCTGTTCACCTCGCCTATCGGCGCGAACGGTCCGTTCGCCCCACACGCGAGACCCGTCGAATCTTCTCGCCACCCGGCCGGGGTGGTTTCGGGCCGTTTATGTCGCTCGATGGTGTCCAGGTGTATCTGGCGGGCCGGTTCCGTCCTCTTTATTCGCGGGGCCGCCGAAATCCGGCGGACGCCCGAACGGCCGGAGGCGGGTGAGGCAGGATGAACGGTATGGGTTTGCGACGCCACGACCAGCGGTCGGACGCCTCGCGCGGCCGATCGGGCTGGGGCGCCGGGCAGCGCGGCAAGCGCGGTTGGTACGCCGAAGGCGGCCGGGAGGCGCCGCCGGAGCACGGCTCGGAGCAGCGCGACGAGCCGCAGCGCGCCGAGCACCGGTTCGAGGCGTCGAGCAGGGGCGAGCACCGGACCGACCGGCGGTATCCGTGGGAGGACGATCCGGACTACGACCGGCCGCGCAGCCACGGCCGGCGGTTGCCGCCGCTGCCCGAAGACCACCCCGGACGGGCCGAGGAGGAGCCCGAACCCGAGCAGCCCCGGGGCACGGCACCGCCCCGGAAGCTGACGGTCACCCGGGTCGCCGCGTGGCGCAGCCGGGACCTGACGCAACGCGCGATGCGGATGTTCTTCTCGCTCGCGCACGCCGACGGCGCCGACCGGTCCGGGCTCGCGAAGTTCACCTACGCCGTGATGGGCAACTACGCGGTGGACGCCGCGATGGCGGTCGCGCTGGCCAACACCCTGTTCTTCTCCGCCGCCACCGGCGAGAGCAAGGACAAGGTCGCGCTCTACCTGCTGATCACGGTCGCGCCGTTCGCGGTGATCGCCCCGGTGATCGGCCCGGCGCTGGACCGGCTGCAGCAGGGCCGCCGCTTCGCGCTCGCCGCGTCGTTCGCGATCCGCGTGCTGCTCGCGGCCGTGATGGCGCTGAACTTCAACAGCTGGCTGCTCTACCCGGCGGCGCTGGGCTGCATGGTGCTGTCGAAGTCCTTCGGCGTGCTCAAGGCGGCGATGACACCGCGGGTGCTGCCGACGCAGATCACGCTGACCAAGGCCAACTCCCGGTTGACCGCGTTCGGCATGGCCGCGGGCGGGATCTTCGGCGCGATCGCGTCCGGCTTCGCCTGGCTGCTGGGTTCCGAGGGCGCGCTGTGGTTCATGGCCGCGATGGCGGCCGGCGGCGTGTGGCTGTGCCTGCGGATCCCGGGCTGGGTGGAGAGCACCGAGGGCGAGGTGCCGACGTCGATCGGCTCGAACCCGGCGCAGACCAAGAAGGTTCCGCTGAGCAGGCACGTCGTGGTGGCGTTGTGGGGCAACGGCGGCATCCGGCTGCTGACCGGCTTCCTGACGCTGTTCGCGGCGTTCGTGATCAAGCAGAGCACCCAGCACGAGCCGTTCATGCAGCTGGTGCTGCTCGGCCTGATCGGCGGCGCGGCCGGGGCCGGCAGCTTCCTCGGCAACGGGCTGGGTTCGAAGATGCACTTCGGCAAGCCGGACCGGGTGATCATCGCCTGCCTGGGCAGTGCGCTGGCGGTCGCGGTCTGCGCGGCGGTGCTGGCCGGGTTCCCGCTCGCGGTGGTGGTCGGCCTGGTCGGCGCGACGGCCAGCGCACTGGCCAAGGTCTGCCTGGACGCGGTGATCCAGCACGACATGCCGGAGCAGTCGCGGGCCTCGGCGTTCGGCCGGTCCGAGACGATCTTGCAGCTCAGCTGGGTCTTCGGCGGCGCGCTGGGCGTCCTGCTGCCGCCGGTCTACTGGATCGGGTTCGCGGTGGTCTCCGCCGCACTGGCGCTGATGCTGGCGCAGACGATCGTGGCCGGCCGTGGCGGCACGCTGCTGCCACGCCTCCCGCGCCGGTCCGCACCGGCCACCGCGCGATTACGGACCAAGTCGTAGGCTCGAACCGTGCATCGTGGACTGAAGCCGCTGCTGGCGGTGGCGGGCATCGCGCTCGCCGCCGGTTGTGCCGCCCCCAGCGAACCGCAGGTCACCTTCTACTCCCACGGGAACTCGGTGACCGTCAACCCCGCCCAGTACTGCGACGCGACGGGGCAGAACTGCGTGACGCCGCCGGAGAACCCGGTCGGCGACCTGCGGGTGCCCGACCGCAACCCGCTGCAGATCTCGGTCCCCGGCGAGGTCGCGGCGGCCCCGTGGCAGGTGGTGTTCATCTACCGCGGGCTGGGCGGCGAGGAGCTGGACGGCCGCAGCCAGGTCTTCCCGCCCGACTCGCGGCACGCCTACACGCTGCAGCTGCCGCCGGACGGCGGCCGGTTGGAGCACGTGGAGGTCCAGAAGTTCTCGGCGGTGCTGACGCCCGGCGCCGACGGCGGCGTCGACTTCGGCATCGGCGGCAGCTGGATCCTGAACGTCCAGCAGTGACATCCGGCGGGTCTCACCTGTCGCGCCGCTTCAGTCGTCGACCAGCCCGGCCTCGTACGCGGTGATCGCGGCCTGGACGCGGTTGTTCGCGGACAGGCGTTGCAGGATCGTGCTGACGTGCGCCTTGACGGTGCCTTCGGCAAGGAACAGCCGCCGCGCGATGTCCTGATTGGACAGTCCCGCGCCGACCAGCGCCAGCACCTCGCGTTCCCGCGGGGTCAGGGTCGCCACCCGGTCGCGGGCGGCGGTTCGCCGGGCGGCCTGGCCGCCGCGCATCCCGGCGATCACCCGCTGAGCGATCCGGGGCGACAGGTACGCCGCGCCGTCGGCCACGGCGCGAACGCCGATGAGGAGTTCGCGCGGATCGGCGGCCTTGAGCAGGAATCCGCGGGCGCCGTCGCCGAGCGCTCGCGCCACGAACCCGTCCTCGTCGAAGGTGGTGAGCACGACGACCTTGACCTCCGGCTGCGCGCGGGCCAGTTCCGCGGCGGCGGCGAGCCCGTCGAGCCGGGGCATCCGGATGTCCAGCAGGACGACGTCCGGCCGGTGCTCGGCGGCCAGTTCGATGGCCTGCCGCCCGTCCTCGGCCTCGGCGACCACGTCGATCTCCGGGTCGGTCGCCAGGATCGACCGGACCCCGGCGCGGATCATGGCCTCGTCGTCGGCCAACAGCACGCGGATCATTCGTCTTCCTTCGTCGCGGGCACAGCCGGGCAGGACAGCCGAGCGGTCACGGTGAAGCCGTCGCCGGGCTCGGCCCGGAAGGTGCCGCCGAGCAATCGGACCCGCTCTGCCAGCGCCAACAGCCCGCTGCCGTTTCCTCCGTCGAGCACCGGCGGCGCGTCGACGGCCGAGTTTCGCACGATGACGTTGAGCCCGTTGGGAATTCGCTCGACCCGCACGGTCACCTCGGCCCCGGGCGCGTAGCGGGCGGCGTTGGTCAACGCCTCCTGCACCACCCGGTGCGCTGCGCGGTCCACCTCCGGCGGCACCGCGAGCGGCTCGCCGCTCCGCAGCAGCGACACCGCCATCCCGGCGCTGCGCGCGCGGTCGACCAGCACCTCCACCGACTCGTCCGGCGGCTCGACGCTCGGGGTGCCGTTCTCCCGCAGCATCCCGATCGTCTGCCGGAGCCGATCGGTGGCGGCGACCGCCGTGGCGCGCAGCTCGGCGGCCGCTTGCTGGTTGGCTTCGGCCATTTCCGGGGCCAGTTCGAGGGATCCGGCGCGCAGCGCGATCAACGCCAGGTCGTGGCCGAGCGAGTCGTGCATGTCCGCGGCGATCCGGGCGCGTTCCCGCAGCCTCGCGCGCTCGGCGACGAACTCCTGCTCCCGCTCCATCTGCTCGACCCGCTGCTGACCGGCGACGATCAACTCGGCCTGCTGCCGCCGGAACTGCCCGGCAAGCCACGGCAACGCCACGAAAACGGTCAGGCACAGCAGGGAGCTGAAGCCGGCCCAGAAGTCCACGACCGCGCCGACGACCCCGCCCAGCGCGGCGACCGAGAGCCAGGCCCAGCCGCGGCGAACCGGCAGGTGCCGGCCGTGGAAGTAACCCACCACGGCCAGCGCCACGAGCAGCAGCAGCCGCCACACCTCGGCGTCGAGCCCGTAACCGGCGAGCGCGCACACCCCGGCGATGACCAGCAGAGCCGCGCCGTTCCTCACCCGGACGACCTTACGGCGCGCAGCCTCAGCAGCCGGAACACCGCGGTGCTGAGCCCTGCGAGCGCCGCGACCAGGAGCACGGCCGTCAAGGGCAGCGGGAAGTACGTCATCTGCGCCCAGGTGACCGTGCGGCCGTTGCTGATGAACGAGATCAGGCTCGGATAGGCCAGGAACACCGCGACCGGGATCAACACAGGCACCAACCGCAACGCGATCCGCCAAACCGGCCGCCCGGCGCGCTTGGCCGCCCAGCGACGAGAACGCACCGCGCCGAGCACCCCCAGCCCCACGGCCGCCAGCCCGATCAGGCCAAGCACCAGCTCGAACTGCTGCCGCGTGCCGCCGGGCACCTCGGGCGTCTTCCCCTCGCTCAGCGCCACCAGCCCGGTGAGGATGTCGTAGTAGTCGCCGTTGAGGGAAGCGTTGTTGGTCATGACGGCGAAGCCATAGCCAGTCTCCGGGATGATCATCTCCGTCGCGGCGTAGGTGAACAGGTTCCCGTCGTGCACCAGCCTTTCCGGGCCGTCGGCGGGCTTGTCAATGCCCCAGCCCATGCCGTATTCGCGCACGCCGGAAGGGCTGTGCATGGCGCGCAGGCTCTCCGGCGCGACGAGCTGACGCCCGTGGCCGCCCTGCGTGATCAGCCACTTCCCCATGTCGGCGGCGGTGGTGATGACGCCGCCGCCACCGCTGCCGTCGAGGAATCCGGGCAGCTCCGGGCGGGAGAACCACGCACCGAACAGCGAGTTGTAGCCGTCGGCGGGGCGGACAACCTCATCGCGAAGCGCGCTGCGGCTCATCCCGAGAGGACCGAACACGTGCTGCTGCATGTAGTCGTCGAAGGTCTGGCCGCCGGCGACCTCGACGAGCCGGGCCGCAAGGTCGTAGTTGACGTTGCAGTACTCCCAGTGCGTGCCCGGTTCGGCGGCCAGCGAGCCGGTGCTCAGCCGCGAGGCGTACTCGGCGAGCGAGCCCGCTTCCTCCAGCGAGTTGATGTCGATGGTGCGGTCGGAGAAACCGGAAGTCTGGTTCAGCAGGTGCCGGACGGTGACCTCGCGGGAGCGCGGATCGGCCATGGCGAACCCGGGCAGCTGCTCGACGACCGGCCGGTCCAGCGCGATCTTGCCCGCGTCGACCAGGGTCATGACCGCCATGGCCGTGAACGACTTGCTGACCGACGCGACCCGCATCGGGGTGTCGGCGGTGACCGGCCGCCCATCGGAATCGTGGCCGTAGCCGGCGGCGTGCACGATCCTGTCGTCCTTGGTGACCACCACCGAGAACCCGGGCATGTCGGTGGATTCCAGCGCGTGGGTCAAGTAGTCGTCGATGGCCGGTGCGGTCGGTTCGGGCGCGGCCTGCGCGGTGGCGGGACCGATGGAGACCCCGACGGCCACCGCGAGCGCGATGATCTTGGCTTTCATGCAGGTGAACCTATGGATCAGGACACCCCGGCCGGATCTGCCGACCGTCCACGGCCACCCCTGACGAAAGACATAAAGAGGGCCGGGCGCACCTCGATGCGCCCGGCCCTCTTGATGTCGTCAGTTGCCCGGGTCGAGTTCCCTGGCTACCGCGCGCACGACCTCGCCGATCCGCTTCGACATCTTGCGGTCCGGGTAGCGGCCGCGGCGCAGGTCGGGCTGGATCTTCAGCTCCAGGAGCTTGATCATGTCCTCGACCATGCCGTGCAGTTCGTCGGCGGAACGCCGGTGCGCCTCCGCCACCGACGGCAGCGGGTCCAACAGCTTGACCTTGAGGGCCTGCGGGCCGCGGCGCCCCTGCGCCATGTCGAAGTCGACGCGCTGGCCCGTCTTGAGCGCCTCCACACCCGACGGCAGCGCCGAGGACCGCACGTACACGTCCTCCCCGCCGTCCTGGGTCAGGAAGCCGAAGCCCTTCTCCGCGTCGAACCACTTGACCCTGCCGGTCGGCACTGTCCTCACCGTTCCCTGTCGAATGCGCTGGCCCGGTCTCCGGGTCCTCGTCGTCCCTCTGGCTGTCCGCCGAGCGGAACCTATTGGCCCCGGCACGACGAAAGCGCCCCGAAAACGCCACGCAGTTGGGCGCGCCGGGACGCGTCACAGCAAGCGTACCGCGTACCCAGCCGATAACACCCGTCCTTATCGACCAAGGCCCGCTGCGGCACTTGGCGCAGTCGCTGAATACGCTGCTCAGCATGGCAGCTGCTACGCCCAGGTCCGCGATCCTCCCGGTTTCGATGATCCTGTTCGGGCTGGGACTGCTGGCGATCATCGCGATTTTCGCGCTGTTCGCCGCCGGCTACGAGAACATGCCGGTCTGGCTCAACCTCGCGACCCTGCTGTGCCCGGCCGGGCTGATCTTCGGCGTGATCGCCACGGTCCTGCGCAGCCGCAAGCGCTGATTCAAAGCTGCGCGAGCCATGCCGGGAACTCGGTGAGGTCGCGCAGCGCGACGTCGGCGCCGGCTTCCACCAGCTCGTCGACGCCATAGGGACCGGTGGCCACGCCGACCGCGACCGCACCCGCGGCCTTCGCGCCGACGATGTCGCCGAGGTGGTCGCCCACGTAGATCGCCGCGCCCTCCTCGCGCAGCACTTCGCCCTTCGCCGCGGCGAAGACGTCGCCGGCGAGCCGGTCGACGTCCCAGCCGAACGCCTTCAGGTGCAGGGCCGCACTCGGCTCGTACTTCCCGGTGATCACCAGGGTCCGCCCGCCCGCTTCGCGGACCGCGTCCAGCGCCCGCTCGGCGCCCGGCATCGGCTTGGTCAGCCCGACCACCACGGACGGGTAGATCTCGCGGAAGTGGCCGACGAGCCGCTCGACCATCGGCTCGTCGAAGCCGTAACCGCGCATCGTGTCGGCCAGCGGCGGCCCCAGGTGCGCCGCGACTGCCTCGCCGTCCAGCGACAACGCGAACTCCTCGTTCAGGGCTTCGATCGCGCGGACCACGCCCGGCCGCGGATCGATCAGGGTCATGTCCAGGTCGAAGCCGACCACCGGCGCACTGCGCTGTTCTGCCACGCGCACCACCCTACGTTCGGGGGACGCGCGCCCCCTTGACTCGAAACTGCGCAGTATCGAAAATCACGGTCATAATATTCCTCACAATTTGGCGAGCTGGAGTCGTTCAATGACGAGCACCACCGCGCACCCCGCCCACCGCGAAGGTTTCCACTCACTCAAGGCCAGCGGCCTGAACTGGGACTCGCTGCCGCTGCGGCTGTTCAACAAGGGCAACGCCAAGTTCTGGAACCCCGCCGACATCGACTTCAGCAAGGACGCCGAGGACTGGCAGCGGCTCGACGAGGCCGAGCAGCGCAGCGTGGCGGGCCTGTGCGCGCAGTTCATCGCCGGCGAGGAAGCCGTGACGCAGGACCTCCAGCCGTTCGTGTCCGCGATGGCCGCCGAGGGCCGGTTCGGCGACGAGATGTACCTGACGCAGTTCGTTTTCGAGGAGGCCAAGCACACCCAGGTCTTCCGGCTGTGGCTGGACGCCGTCGGGCTCACCGACGACCTGCACGGGCTCGTCGAGGAGAACCCCGGCTACCGCGAGATCTTCTACCGGGCGCTGCCCGAATCGCTGCACGCGCTGCACGCCGACCCGAGCCCGGAGAACCAGGTGCGCGCGTCGGTCACCTACAACCACGTGGTCGAGGGCACCCTGGCCCTGACCGGCTACTACGCCTGGCACAAGATCTGCGTCAGCCGCGGCATCCTGCCCGGCATGCAGCAGGTCATCCGGCGCATCGGCGATGACGAGCGCCGCCACATGGCGTGGGGCACGTTCACCTGCCGCCGCCACGTGGCCGCCGACGAACGCAACTGGGACGTGGTGCAGGACCAGATGGCCAAGCTGCTGCCGCACGCCATCGCCCAGGTCCAGTGGAAGCCGGAGGACGCACCCGAGGTGCTGCCCTTCGAGCTGGACAAGGATGAGCTCACGGCCTACGCCTCGGACCGCGCGACCCGCCGACTCGGCGCGATCTCCAGCGCCCGCGGCGTGCCGCTGGCCCAGATCGACGTCGACGCCTCCCCCGAACAGCTGGAAGACCAGTTCGGCGCCGAGGACGCCGCCGAACTCGCGAAGCTCGACGCCCAGCGCTGATCCAGCGGTGGTGGGCGCCTTCGGCCGAAGGCGCCCGGGTTTTTGTTGGTGGTGGGGGTGGTATGGGCGCTCTCCGGTGATCGAGCGCGCCGG
>NZ_JBFAIN010000076.1:0-15312 GCF_040654735.1 Saccharopolyspora sp. NPDC050642
GCGGGTCTGAGCGGGCTGGTGTTGGACCAGGAAGCCAACAAGCATGTCCCGGGCGATGAGGATGCTGATAGCGGCTACGGCAGCGACGAGGACGCAGACGACGCCGGCAGCGAGTTCGGTAGCGGTAGCAGCGAGTCCGGCGGTAGCAGCGGCGAGTCCGGCTACGGCGGCGGTGAGGATGCGGACGACGCCAGCAGCGAGTCCGGCGATAGCAGCGATTCCGGCGGCGGTAGCAGCGAGTCCGGCTACGGCAGCGACACGGACGACGCCAGCAGCGAGTCCGGCGGTGGCAGCAGCGGCAGCGGCGATGGTGGGCCGGGGCTGGGGTCGTTGGCCGGCGGAGCCGCCGTCCCACCGGCTATCTCCGCCCGTTCCTCCGGTCAGGGCGATTCCGGTGGTTCTGGTGGTGGTCGGGATGCCGTGTTGCCGGGCAAGGGCCAGCACCAACCTGGCGACGAGCACAGCCCGGCCTCGGTGGGCGAGCCCCGCCACCTCAGCGTTCCCGAGGGTTCTGGTGCTCTGTCTGGGGGTGGGGAAACCTTTGGTGGCCGGAGTGTGCCGGGTGAGCGGGTCGGTGCCGAGGGTGGGTCGGGCACCAAGTCCGTTGTGGACACCGAGTCCATGGTGGATCCGGTGGGTGTTGTTGCGTCGCGGCCGGGGCAGCCGGGTGACCAGGTCCCGGCCACGCCGGGTGGCCCGGGTCGGTCCGAGGCCGTCCGGGAAGAGTCCGGTGGCGGGAAGCAGCACGTGCCGCAGTCACGCGCCACCGACGATCGCACTCCCGGCGAGGGCATCACGCACTCCGCCAGCCGGAACGACGGGTTCGGGCTGGGCGGCTTCGCGCGATCCGAACCCCACGGTGCGGGCTCCGGGCAGGCACTCAACGCTGACGAGGCTGTCACCCACAACCGGGCCAACCCGGTCTCCGAACCCACCCGCCAACCCGATGGCGTGCGGGAGCCCGGGTTCGAATCCACCAGCGAACGCGGTGGCGAGTCTGGCGGTGGTCGGGAGTCGACCAGCATGCCTGGCGGCGAGCGTGGTGAAGAGTCGGCCGGTAGGCCTAGGGGTGGTCGGGAGTTCACCGGAGCGTCTGGTGGTAGCAGCGAGCGCGGTGATGAGTCGACCAGTGTGCCTGGTCGTGATCGCGGTGATGAGTCTGGCAGTCATCGCGAGTTCACCGGTGAGTCTGGTGATCGCAGCGAGCGCGGCGGCGAGTCGGCCAGCGTGCCTGGCCGTGAACGCGGTGATGAGTCGGCCAGTACGCCTGGCGGTGGTCGGGAGTCGGCTGGTGAGTCTGGTGGCGAGTCGACTTCAGCGCGGATTCCTTCTGTTCCGGGCGTTTCCCATGCTGCGGTCGATTCCGGCACCGAGGGCGACCGCACCGGCGCGACCTCGACACCGACTCAGGTCCCGGCTGCGGCCACCAGCACCGGTACCGGCTCGGGTTCGGGTTCTGGTTCTGGGATGGGGCAAGGCTTCAGCCAGGCGCCGGCGACCGCCCCGGCTTCGCAGGTTCCTGCGGCGGCTACCTCGGGTGCCCCCGGGGCCGTTACGGCCGCTACGGCTGGGGGTACTTCGGCGGCGGCCACCTCGGGTTCTGCGCCGGTGGGGGTGGGCGCGGGTACGTCTGGTGGGCCGTCCGCCGGTTCGGGTGGGAGCACTGGCGGGTCGGGCACGTCTGGTGGGCCGGGTGTGTTGGCGGCTGGGTCGTCGGGTCGCGGTGTGCCGTCGCTGAGGGCTGGGACGGTGGGGCCGGGGATGCCGGGCCGGCTCGAGGATGCTGGTTCTGGCGGGGTGCGGGAGGTGACGGCGGCTGCGGGTGTCGGTGATCGTGGTGACTCGTCGCGGGTGGTGGAGTCGTCGTTGGCGGTGGAGTCGTCGTCGGTGGTGGAGAAGGTTGGTGGCGGTCGCGGGTCGGGTCCGGGTGTGGGGTCTGGGTCGGGTTCGCGGCCGGGGTCGCGGCGTGATGTGTTGGCGATGTTGGTTGCTGCTGATCCGGATTTGCGGGCGTATGCGGGGTTGTTGGGGGATCCGGAGGCGTTGCCGGCGAAGTTGCGGGCGTATGCGGCTAAGCCGAAGAAGGATCTGCGGTTGGCCAACGCGGGGATCAGTTCGTTCATGTGGTTGAACACGATCCTGCCTGGCCGGGTTGACCAGTTGGTGTTGACGGGCAGGTATGGGCCGGAAACGCTGCTGGGCTTGTATGAGTTGCTGCTTCGTCAGCCTCGGCAGGGGGACCGGGCGCGCCAGATCGCGCGGGTGGTGGCCGAGTTGCTGGAGGTGCGGCCTGATCCGGGTTCGTCGAACTCCTGGAACCCGGGGGCCTGGTTTGGTCGCTGGGGTGGGAGGGGTCTGCCGGCGACCGGCGGCGAGAAGACCGCGGCGGAGAACGTTGACGAGAAGACCCGCTCGGATGATCCCGACGACCGGGATGACTCCGACGAGCGGGCCCTGCTCGCCGAGGAGTCCGATGCGGCTTCGATCGTCTCGGCTCTCTCCGATGGGTCCGACCGGACCGATACGACTTCCCCCGCAGAGGTCGAGCGCGACGGTGCGGGCCGGGTGCGGGAGATCCACCTCGAATCCGGCGATCCCATGACACCCGGCAAGGCCCCCGGTACGGGGCGGCCGGTGGATGTCGACGCGATCGAACCGGCGTCCCCGCTGCCGGCAGGGTTGCGACCGGTTTCCGAAGGGGATCTGTCTTCGCCGGCGGCGGGGGAGGGTCTGACGTCACCTGCGGGGGTGCGGGCGCGGAGTCGTCGGATGGGGGAGTTGACGTCGCTGGAGGGCATCGTGGAGGCGGCGGACATTGTTCCGTATCCGCCGGGGATGCCGTCGGAGACCGTGGTGGGAGCGCGGCGTGCGCAGGTTCTACTTCGCCAGGTCAACAGGCTTAGCGATGAGGGAAACAGGCACGATAGTCCGGTTTTTGTGGCGTTGAGCCGTTTGGTGGCCTACGAAGCGGAAAGGGTCGAGGAGGCCGCCGAGGGAGCTAGGAGGGAGCGCCTTAACTGGGAGCTCATGGAGTATGCCCGCGACCTCAGCATCATCACCGGCACCTTGCGGGAGGGATGGAGGATCCAATCCCGGCTCCCCGGGGCCGGACCAGCACAGCCCTCCGACGCGAATCCCCCCCAGGTGCCCTTCGGTGAGCTGAAGCCGTTGACGCGTCCGGTGGATGGGTGGACGGGGGCCGGTGTCGGCGAGGCGGGGTACATGCGGGGTGGGCCGCTGCCGGATGTGGTGGATGGTCGGCCGTTGTTGGACGCGGCGGAGCTGGCGGGGGTTTCTGAGGAGGGGCGTGCGGCGCTGGACGCTTTCGAGACAGCGACAGGAGCACCTGCGCGGCCGAGGTCGGCTGATGTTGACGGTCACAATGTCCTGGCGTTCCTGCGGATTCTGGACGGGTGGGGCGTTGTGGACCATGCGGTGGTGGTGAGGAAGTGGAAGACGACGTGGAGAGCCAGCAGGGGTTGGTCGTCGGATCCGGAAGGTATGCCACCGAGGTTGGTCGAGGAGGGCACCGACGCCTGGTATGTGATGGGCGAGTACGCGCAAGGGGAGAGGCCGAGTAGCGCGACGCGGCTGGACGACTTGTGGGACCCGCTGACCCAGGGGCAGCAGGACCAGTTGTGGGATGTGCCGCCGCATCTGGTATTGCCGCCGGGTTCCTGGCTGGAGAACAGCGGCGAGTCGGTCGAGTTCTTCGTGCATGTGGTGGACCCGGCTGGTGTCAGGGTGGAGTACGGGCTGGCGGATCCGGGGCTGTGGCTTCGCGGCCGCGAGGTCGAATGGGGTGAGTTGTTCGCGGCCTTGAAGGATGAGGGGCCTGCGGAGTTGATGAATATGGTCAACCCGGGGGTGCGCCGGAACCATTATCTGGCTCAGGCGTTGGGGGTGGATGAGGCCACGGCGCGGGTGTGGCGGATGTGGTCCTACCTGCCCGAAGGGTGGCATGCCGAGGCGTTGCGCCGGGCGATTACCGGGTCGGTGGTCAGCAAGTACGGCGGGCGAGAGGCGGTCAGGAGTCTGGTCGAGACACTGGTGCCGGACGGACACCAGGGGCGGTTGCGTGCTCTGGGGCAGCTCATGATGCGTCTGGCCGATCGCCGCCGTCTGCTGGACAGCTGGGGCGAGGAAGAGCGTGACCCCCGCGACGCGGATGAGTACGGCGAGGAGCTGGAAGAAACGGTGGCCGGGCTCGATGGTGGCCTGGACCGGGAGCCCGACATCCAGGTGGAGGTGCGCGACCTCGGTGGTCCGCCACAGCAGCGTGCCGGTGTGCAAGGCAGGCGGCCCAGTCCGCGGGAGCTGAACGTGCTGCGTGAGTTGGTGCATGCCCTGGACGGTCGTGAGCTTGACTACCTCACACGCTTCTTCGGTGACGACTGGGCGATCGCCCGGGCGATCGCCCAGTCGATCGGCGTTTCTACGGAAAACGTGCGCGAGCGGCGTCGCGGCCGTCCCGGCGATCGTGCGGTGGTGCTCGGGATCGTGTTCGACACGATTGTCGCGGCGTTCGGCGGGCCGGAAAGGGCGGTCGCGCTGGTTGACCGATTGCGGGAGCTGGACCCCCTGGGAGGCGTGCAGGTGCCGGAGTGGGCATCTACCGCCGCGCAGACGGTTTTCGGTTTGCCGACCGTGCAGGATTGGTTGGCGTGGACCCTGGGCGACGTGGTGGCCTCCGTCGCCGGAGTCCCGGATGAGGAAGTGGTGCGCCACCTCGGTTGGGCCCGAGCGGCCGCGGTGGCCCGAGTTGACGAGTCCACGGCTCAGGCGTGGCTGGACGGCAGTCGCGAGCCCGACGATTTCTCTATGCAGGAGATGCGCGAGGCTGCCCGGCTCTCGAGCTCGGAGCTGGTGCGTTACCTCGGCCCGGGCCGGGCAATCGAGGTGACCGACGCCGCCGAGGGGCATGTAGACGAGTCGTATGTATGGCAGTGGCTGGCGGGCGTCTCCGAACCCTACGCGGAGCAAGCAGCGAAGCTGCGTCAGGCTGTTCTGCGGGCTATCAAGGACGGGCTCATCCCGCCAGCACCGTTCAGGCTGGTGTGGAGCGAGAACTGGATACGGGAGGCTGAGCGCCGTCTCGCGTGGGCCGATGCCACGAAGGGGGGCGAGTTCCCGTCCGACGCGCGGCCACAGTGGGGTGCGGTGAATAACGTCTTCCGGCGCCTTCGCGCTCATCGGGCTGGCCCAGATCCGTCTCTGCGGCCCGAATCGCGAGAGGTCATCGATGGACTCGGGAAGTCGCTGAAGGCTTCGGTCAACTACATCGTTGTTCAGGTACTGCTCGGCAATGAGGATGCGAAGGCCATGGTGGGGGGCTCGGGCATCGTGATTCCTGACCCGGGTCCTGAGGCGGCCACGGCGTTGCTGGAGCAGATCGCCGACAACCTCCGCGCTGCGAAGGGCATGCTGCACTCTGGCGTGTTGCGGCGGGTTGTGGGAGGTGCGGCGAGTAAGCAGTTCCAGGACGCCACCGGGGGTGTTGTCCCGCAGCTTCGGCTGACCCGTGGCCCCGCCGCCGTGCGGCGGTTCATGAGGCAGGCGGTGGGAGACGACGTTCATTTCCTTGTGTTGAGAGTGCCGCCGGAGGGCTCCCAGGATGCCCCGCAGGCAATGTATGTGAAGGGCAACAACGCGAGTGCGTTCCTGGCGTCCGGTGATTTCTTTAAAAACAGGAAGGCGCACTATTTCCTGGACGCGGTCCAGGGTGATGACAGAAGGATCGATCCCGAGTCGACGTTGCCGTCGGGCGTGATGGCGGACGCGGGCGATGACTTGGCTTGGTGGGCTCAGCATGGCCGACTGCGCGCCTTCGCGGGCGACAGCGACGGCGATGCTTCCGCAGTGCCCGCTTCGCGGGGGGAGGGTTCGCAGCCGACGGCAGCCGACACCGCGCAGGTGGCGTGGCTGGATAGCCCGTCGCGATTGGCGGAGTTGCTTGATTTGCCGGAGTCCGAGCGGCTGGACCGGCTCGGCAACCTCGCCGGGATCGCGGAGGTGGCCGAGCTGGCGGGCCGAATGGAGCAGCATCTGACAGCGATGCCGCCGGGATTCGATCAGGGCGGTGAGTATGCACGGAACGTCGAAGCTGCGAAACGCATGGTACGGCAGGGAGCCTGGACCTCAACGGATTTGCAGAGAGTCAAGAAGAGGTTGCCCGGGATGCGGGCGGTCGAGGAGAAATGGCGCGGCCTGGCGCGCCCGTGGCGTCGTGCTGCTGCGGAGCGGGAACTGCGATTGTGGAGTGATCAGGCTAATGCGGGGTTGGAGGAATTGTCTGGCCAGGCAAGGGAAGACTTGCGGGGCCACGCACGCGAAAAATTGAGGGCGCCATTAAATGGCTCGTCGCGGGCTGTCAGCGTGATGGCCTATCACATGATGCGTGGCGTCGGGGACGGTGAGATCGCGCGGGTACGGGACACGCTGGCCCGTATTTGGGTGGACTTGATGGCTGTGAGTGCGGGCGCCGGGCCCGATCCGGGGAAGGGCCCGGGTGCGGGGCGAGAATCGGTCGAAGATGCGGGCGCGGTGCCCGCGCTGCCTGGGGATGTGCGGTCGCAGCCCACTGGGGATGCGTCGGGTGATCCGGCGACCGACGACACCGTGAGTGACCCCGATGAGGCGGAACTGCAGCAGATGCGGGATCGGCTTTCCAGGTTGAGGGGCGACGACGAGGTGCCGTCTGCGAGCCGAAGGCCTGACGGTGGTGTTGTCTCGGCGCAGGATGGTGTCGCTGCCTCCGTGACGGACAGACCGCAGGACGAAGGTGCAGCCGTCGAGCGGACCGTGCCGTCTCGTACGGTGCCCGCTGACGTTTCCTTGCCGCCGGGCCAGACCGGGCTGAGTCCTAACTGGGTGCACCTGCGCACGGAGCCGGCGCGGTTCCGCACGGAGCCGCGGCCCGACCTGGCATCGCTGCGGAATTCCGACCACATCGGGAAAGTGGCCCGAGCGCGCAGCAACATCACGGCTGCCGATGACCAACTCACCCAGATCTACAACATGGTGGATGCGCCCGCGCCGGAGGCGCCTCCCACCACCGTCACGGCCGCCGACTCCGCCGAGACCGACGCGTTGCTCAAGACGGCGACCGACGAGACCACCTCGGCCGCGGCGAGTGTCGAGCGTGCTCGGCAGCAAGCCGAGAAGTTGACGGCGGCGCAGCAAGACCTGACGGCGGCCAGGCAGCGGCAGGACGAATTGCGCGCCGAACTCAATGCGGCTCGGCAGAACTTGATTCAGAAACGGGGCGGATTTTTAAGGGCGTCCCGCGAGCGGGCGCAGCTACTGCGAAACCAGCACGAGAACCAGGGACCTGTGCCGGATGCGCTGCTTGCCCAGCGCGCCGACGCGGAGGCGCGCGTGGAGACCGCTGCCGCAGAGTTCACCGCTGTGCGGGAGCGGATTGAGCAACTGACTGCGGCGGATCAAGAAGCGAGCGAACGCACCGCCGAGGCAATTGCCCGGGCCGAAAACGAGCGTGGCGCCACTGCGGAAGCGGCCAAGACCGCCACCAAGGCCGTGACCCAAGCCCGTATCGCGGCAGACCGTGCCGACGTGACGGTCCGGCAGGTCGACCTGCCGCCCTACGCCGCCGACGGTGCGATGGGCAGCGGGAAGATCTGGCAGACCGGCAATATCGACCCCGAGG
Organism: Saccharopolyspora sp. NPDC050642; assembly: GCF_040654735.1. Lineage (NCBI taxonomy): Bacteria > Bacillati > Actinomycetota > Actinomycetes > Pseudonocardiales > Pseudonocardiaceae > Saccharopolyspora > Saccharopolyspora sp. NPDC050642. The sequence continues at coordinate 7,667 of NZ_JBFAIN010000076.1, forward strand.
ACGTTCTTACCGCCCTACCGGAAGATTTGCGGGAACCCGCCCGAGCCGCGATCGAGGAGCTGTTCTCCGACGCCAAGCTCACGCGAACCCTGCGGCGTCTTGCCGACGAAGGCATCCGGATCGAGGTCGGCTCCCGCGAGTTGCACCTGAAGTTCGAACGCACCGCGTCGACGCCCGTGCGCCTGCCGCAGGCCGACGGAGTCATCGAGTATGGCATTCGCTACGCCGACGCGGGCCTGACTGTCGGGCAGGAACAGGGCCCCCAGTTCGGCATGCTCGGTGTCGTGCCCAACATGGTCGGCGCGGCGGCCAAGGGCGCGGTTCGCAACGTAATCTTCAACCCCTCCGTGCGGCCCTCAATGGGGAAGAGCGAGCAGCGCAGCCTCGTATCGGCAACGGAATTTTCGCGCGGGCTGAGCAGCCGGGTTCCCGAGCGTAATTTCGTCGTCGACGGTCGGTTCGTCATCGACGTGCGGGAAGGAGAGAACCCGCCGGAGACGTACCGGACCGACGAGATCACCGATGTGGCACTGATCTGCTACGACGGGGAGGATGTGCCACCCGCCACCACCAAGCCCGGCCCGGACGATCCAGTGCTGCCCCTTCCGGCCTCAGCCCTGCACGAGGTGTTCACCGTGCCACAAGCGGCCGCCATGCGGCGAATTCGTCAGCAGGTTCTCGCCAAGTTGCCACTGTCGGAAGTAGGCGTCGGTGTCCGTGATTCGGTGTCGCGGGAGTTGGCCGAAGACAAGGCGATCGTGAAGTTCGAGGAGATCACCGGTGGCGGTTACCGGCCAAGCCCGTTGCGGTTGCCGGGCGCGAAGCTGAACACGCTGTCGCTGGAGGTGTCCGCGGAACTGCGCTCGGTGCGGCGGGTTGACAGCCGCGTTGTTCCGGCCGTGAATTTGGGGCAGAATGCCGGTAGCGACACGAAATTTGACACCAGCGAGACACAGTCTGCAAACGCCGAAGCCTCGGTGATGGTGGGGCCTGGATTCGTCGCCGATGTCGACGAGAAACGACGCGGCCTCGGCTCCTACACCACGATCACACCCTTCACGGTGTCCAGTTCGGCGGGATCGGGCGAGTCGCTGACGCAGGTTTTGGGCATCAGCACCGGGAAGAAGAGTGTCACCAACATCGAGAGCGATGCCGTCCTGGTGGAGGCGACGCTGGATGTGCGGGTTGAGCGGTACTCCACGGATCCGATGCTGGAAGGCTCGGATACCGGTGCGGAGAAAGTGTTCCTGTGGATGTCCGCGGACGACTTCGCCCGGCTCGAAGAGATTTCCACGGCACACTCCGCCCGGCAGATCGCCGAGGAGCAAGACGCGCCGCACGAAAGCCCGACGGTGCCGGATGGACTACGGGAGCGCCAGAACTTCCGTGACCTGGTCGAAAGAGTGCGTCCGGACGTTCCCCGAACGCTGGTCGAAACCTCGGACGGAAGAGTTGACGCCCGGCTGGAGAACGAAACCGCCGAGCAACTTGTACTGTCGATCCTGGCCGACTACAGCAAGCGTCCGGAGATCACGATTCCCGCGGGCGAGCCCCGGCAGCCCGACATGCTCGCGGCCGGCAAGAGCACCGGTGGCGGTGTGGTGGACCGGGCGCCGGGAATCGAACGGGTGCTTCCGGAAGTGCGCCGAATGCTGCGCGACTCGGTGGGGAACGAGCTCGCGTCGCTGAGCCACGACAAGCGGGCGCTCGTCGAGACGCAGTTGTCCTCGGTTTTCGGCGCGTCCGCGCTGTTCGGCTTGTTCAACGGAGAGTTGCGCGATGTCACCAAGACGATCCGGGTCGGTGATCAGCTGGTGACGATCAAGGTCAGGCCGGAACTGGGTGCGCTGATCGGCACCGGCAAGGTCGAGAAGGCCACCGTGGACTTCACCGCGAAGAACGCCATCCGCGGCGAGATCAAGGCGAAAGCCGGCACGCAGCAGCGGATCGGCGTCGAGTCGGGGGCCGCGATCGGCACCAAGCGCAAGGATTTCTGGCGCAACATAGGCTTCCTGTTCGGCGCGTCAGCCCAGTTCTCACACGGGTACAGCAGCACCGCCGCGCAGAGTTACAAGGTCAACCGACGCGCGAAGTACAAAGGGCCCGCAGTCACCTTCGACCGGCAGGTGACCTGGTCGATCTCCGTTTCGACGAAGGCCACCACCCCGGAGACCGAGCAGCCGGAGTCGCAGACCGAGCAGACCGAGCCGGCTGAGGCACAGAACGTGCAGCCGGACCCGTGGTACCGCTGGCTCGGCCTGTTCCGCGGGCAGGCAAACCGGTCTGATGCGCCGAACAACGGCGACATCGAGCTCACCACTCTGTCCGACAGGTCCTCGACATCCGACAGTGACTCAGACAGTGTCCGGAGTTCCGGGGATGCCTCGACGTCTAGCAGCGCCACGACGACCGGCAGTTCCACGGTCGGCGGCTGGGCGCGCGTGCTGGTACCGGAGCCACTGGCACCCACCACTGCGCAAGGTGATCTGACGAACCTCGGTACGGTCATCCGAGACTTCGACTACGCCGACCAGGACGACAACCCGTTCCAGGTGAAGGTCGAATTCCTCATGCCACAGGGCGTGGCAACACCGTCCACGGTGCTCAGCGAGCCCATCGAAGACATCCTGCACAACCTTGCGGGCTCGAAACAACACGACGCAACACCGGACCCAGAGGACCCGCTGGCAGCGCCCCTCGACCAACTGCTGGCACCCGGCGGGCTGCCCATCACCGGCGGCCGGGTGCGGCTGCGGCTGTTCGACGCCCACCCGATCGACACCGTTTCGGACAAGCTCAGTCTGGAAGTGGTCGCCGAGGGCGGGCTGAAGCTCGACGGTCAGGAAACGAGAGGAATGGGCGGCGAGGGACGTTTCCGCGTCCCCACGCTGATGCAGTTCGGGAGCAAATCCGGCAAACGGGCCCACGTGGCCCCGTCGTTCACCGGCCGAGGAACTTTCAGTCAGGAGAAAGGAACCACCTACGGTCTTGGCACCGCACGCCGACGGACCGGCAAGACACGTGGAGCGACCCACCTTTACCGGGCGCATGCCGTGTTCGAGATCACCAGCTACGGGGAATCGGACGCGGCCGCGGAAACCGAGCAGATCGCGGTCAACGGCGGCGTCGAATTCCTGCTCGCGGACGCCGTCGCACAGCGATTGCATACCAACCCCGCTCGGGAACCGGAAGCGGAAGGACAACCACCGCAGACCCGCCACCTCGACCTGCCCGCCGGGGTGGCGGCGAAGCCGAAACCGGCGACCGAGGTGCGCTATCCTCCGGAGTTCGTGCTTTCCGGCGCTGCGCTCGGCCCGACCATCGTCACCGAGATCTCCAATGCGCACGAGGTCGCCCCGCTGATCAAGAGCATGATCTCCGACCATGCTCCCGGTTTCGGTACGGGTCGCTGGCTGGAGGTGCCGACCGGGATCGGCGGGTCCGTGGAAACACTGGCGTCGTCGACCGCACTGGGTGCTCGGTTCGGCCAGGCGACGACATCCGGGACGTCGTTGCTGGCTGCCCGGCCGTATCTGGGCGGCACCGAGACGATCGAGTTCGTCGTTCGCGCACGGTACGCGCCGGACGCTCAGGCCACGCCGAACACGGAGATCAAATCCGACACTTTCTTCCAGAACACCGAGAAACGGGCGCAAACCGAATCCCGGTCGAGCGGCGGCGGCCTTATCGGAAGTGTTCTCGTAGCCCGCAGCTTCAACGGCAAACTGCGCCGGGCGGGCGCGCACCCGGACGCGGGCTACGGCAAGGAATGGTCACGAAGCCAACGCGACACCGACAGCGATGCGTTCAAGCGACGGGTGGCAGCGGAGGACGAGACCTCCTACTCCTACACCTGGCCGACCTGGTTCCAGGTCGAGATGTATCGGTCGTGGACTCCGAACGCGGTGCTGAACAACCTGCTGCTGACCGCGCCGAGGCGGGGTGTCGAAATGTGGTCGGCGATGCGGGACGACACCCGCACACCGGAGCAACGGCGGTTCACCAGCGATGGCACGGCCCTGTTCACCATCCCAGGGGGCTTGACCACGACCACGCCGCCGGCGCCGCGCCCGGTGCGGATCAGCGGCCGGCCCGTGCCCGTCGGAGGCGCGGTGGAATTGGGATCGCTACCGCAGGATCTGCGTGGGATGGACGTGATCCCGCTGGCACTACCCGGAAGCGAGCGACTGTTCCCCTGGCTGGCTGCGGCGCTGGCGCATACAACGCAGCAGGCGACCAACGACGCCGACCCGGCGAGTTCGGAACCGTCGATGCAGGCGCCCGCTGGCAGCGGCTGGGTCCGCCCGGCCACCCTGCCGGCGCAACTGCTGTGGCAGCTCGGTGGAGAAGAAGGCTTGACCGCGATGACGCAGGAACTGCTGGACGGCCCGGTGCCCTTCCCCGCCATGGTCGAGACCGGGATGGTCTGGGACGACGAGCACGGTCTCGCGGTGCGCCTGCGGTTCGCCGAGGTCGAGTACGTCAACTCCTTCACCGCGACCGGCGGGCTGACCCACGAGCAGAAAACCGAGCAGGAAGTCACCCAAACGGACACCAGCAACAGCAGCGCGACTTTGCCCGGTCTGGCCATGGTGCAGGGCAGCGATTCCAAGGCAAAGAGCGGTAAATCCGGCAACGTGGCCGGGGACATGCTCCTTCCCGGCGAGAGCAGCACGCTCGACCCGTCGGGCGGCGTGTCGGGCAGCAGGTCGAAGCCGCGCGTCCAGGTTTCCACCCGCGGCAATGCCCGGGAGGTCACCGTCGAGATGAAGGGCACCTACCACGTCTACCGGGCGGGCAAGGCGATCTACACGCTCACCGATCAGACCGGGCACCGCACTCTTTTTGGCGCCCTGCCGGGAAAACCAGCCGAAGTCGAGGTGACCATCGACAACGGCGGGTACTTCGCCGTGGAGTCCACCCAGGCGGCGGCGAACAACCTGCCCGGACCGCCGCCTGAGCCGTCACCGCCGGCCAGCGCGCCGGCCCCGGCACCGGCAGCACTGCCGGACGTCTGGACACCCAACGCCGACGACCAGGACGCGGCGGCGCTGCTGCCCAAGGTCGGCGGCCACCTGGTGGTCGGGATTACCGCATCCGGTGACAACCTCACGGTGCCCGAGCTGGCCGCGCGAATCGAGCAGCTACCTGGCTGGGCCAGGCGGCCGATCGTGCTGGTGGGAACTGACGGATCGCTCGACCTGGCCGATGCGGCTCAGCTGCGCGACATCCTCGGTGTCGACGTGATCGCGGCCGACCAGGAGGTGTGGCATGCCGCTGATGGCCGAGTTGTCACCGGCGATTTGTCGTTCGTCCGCAGCGGGTTGCCGACGTGGAGCGAATGGGCCGAAGCAAGACTCGGCGGCGAGGTCCGGTCCGCGACAGCAGGGCACTGGTACCTGTTGTCGGCCGCGGGCGGCATGCGGCAGCTTCCTGGTGCGGATCTTGTTTCAGCGCTGGTAAGTTCCGGCTCTTCGGTGCAGGCGGGGACCGCGCCAAGATTCGACTTCCGTTGGGGTGTGCGCAGCGCGCCGGTGAGTCTTCCGATCCATGGGGCCGAAACCGCCGAATACAGCGGATGGACCCGGTCGCCGCATCACGCCGCCGCTGTCCCCGAAGGCAGTCGGCCGCTGCTGGTGCTCGGGCACGACGACACGGTCATCCCCAATGCCGAGGTCACCGAGCTGCGAAGTACCGGCGCGGATGTGTTGGCACGGGTAAACCGAGGCCGGGGGCCGAAGTGGATGCTGCACCGGGCGGACGGAAGCCGGCCGCGGCCAGTCGAGCCGCCTACCGAACTGACCCGTTCACCACGACCGGAACCGCTGTTGTTCCGGGGGCCCGGCGATTCCACCGAGACGATCGAGCAGGCCGAGGAGTCGGCACCCGTTTTGCCGGACGATACCCAGATCGTCGGTGTGCACGTGACGCCCGACGGGCGGGCGGTGTTGCGGGACGGTAGGAAGGTGACGCCCGAAGCCTTCGCTGACGAGGTGCGAGAAGACCGGCGTTTCGTCCCGGGAGCGGCAGTCGCGTTGCTGGGGTGCGGCGCGCATCGGCGACTAGGGCCGGGCGAATTGACGTTCGCGGAGCGCTTCGCCCGCGCGCTGCACATGCGAGTGTGGACAGCGAGGGTCGATGTGGTTCAAACCGCAGACGGGCTTGTTCATGCCACGAAGGTCTCGGTTGCCGAGGACGGCAAGTTGTTGCCGAAGTTCGTCGACGGGCTGGGCACCGGGCACTGGTACCTGCTGGGCGCCGAGGGCCAACAGCTGTGGAGGTCAGGGCCGGAATTGCGTGCCGCGGTGAACGGCTCGGCACCGCCGCGTTACGTCAACGGAGCACCGCCCGCGGTGATCAGGTGGACGGGTCGGCAGGGCGGGCCAGCGCGAGACAAGAAACGACAGAGAGACGGGAATGGCAGAGAAATCGCAGGGCGGGGCTCAGCAAGGTCGATCGAGAGGAGGAACGACGGAGAGCTCGGGAACGGATGAGAAATCTCAGGGCGGGGCGCAGCGAGGCCGAGCGACAGGAGGAACTACGGAGAAGACGGGAAGGGGAGAGGCTCTGGAGGGAGCGGAACAAGCTGATTGCAGACGCGGAGGTGTTGCTGGGGGACGCTCAGGCTCGGCTGGCGGCGTTGCCGGAGTGGGATGGATCTCGACAGGCGGAGCTTGGGCGTATTGACGAGCTGCAGGGGGTGTTGGACGAGCTGCGGAAGGACTCGGGATCGTCTGATGAGGCGTCTGCCGGTGAGCCTGCTGCTGCGAGTGTCCCGGATGCAGCACGGGAGACGGAGAGTGGGGCCCGCGAGAAGGAGGAGCGCGCTTCGTTGGCGGAGTGGGTTGCGCAGGTGCGGGCGTCGCTGGAGGAGGTTCAGTCTCGCCAGGCTTGGTTCGCGTTGCAGGATGCCGATTTTGTTCTGCAGGTGGAGTCGGGGTTGCCGATGTTCGATGAGGCTATGCGGGACGAGCGGGAGGATCTGCAACGGCAGTTAGGCAAGATTACGGAAGACGTGGTTGTTGAGTTGAATAGGTCGGTCGGGCTCTTGGACGGGCATTTGGCGGCGTTGCCCGCGGATTTCCGTCCGGATGTGCGTACCAAAGTCGATGATGCGAGGCAGTGAGCCTTTCCGCGTAACCTCCCGTGGCGTTGTGTGATCAATTCGGTTGATCATGTGGTGCGGCCGTGTTCGTGGTGGAGCAGGACCAGGGCGGTGGCGACGATGTCGCCGAGGCGCCAGGGGCAGCCGCGGTAGCGACGTAGAGCCCTATAGGTGGTCTTGAGTAGCGAGTTGGCGCGCTCGCCGAGGCAGCGCAGGGCGCCGTGGATGGCGTTGTAGGACTGTTGGTCGATGGTGAGTTGCTCGTCTTTGGGCTTCTTACACGGGATCGTGGAGGTCTCGGGCTCGCCTTCATAGCCGAGGTCGGCAAGGGCGAGGGCGCCGTCGGTGATCCAGTCGGTGATCCGCGTGAGCAGTTCGGGGTCGGCGCGGGCGGCACTCATGTCGTGCTCCCGGCCGGGTCGCACATCGGAGGTCCACAGCGGCCATCCGTCCGGGGCGGAGACAACCTGAATGTTCCCGCCGTGATGGCGGTGCTTGCCGCTCCACCACAAATCCGCCCCGCGGGTGGGGCCTGGGGTGG
>NZ_JBFAIN010000077.1:0-14818 GCF_040654735.1 Saccharopolyspora sp. NPDC050642
CCACCCCAGGCCCCACCCGCGGGGCGGATTTGTGGTGGAGCGGCAAGCACCGCCATCACGGCGGGAACATTCAGGTTGTCTCCGCCCCGGACGGAGGCCGCTGTGGACCTCCGCTCTGATTCAGACAGAAGTGATCATTGGCGATCAGACCTGGGTGTTCGAAACAACACGGATCGGACTTGATCCGATCTCCGGCGAGGATGAGTACGAGACGGCCGTGACCGAGCCGGGTGACCGTATCTCCAAGCCCGTCCGGTACTGCCTGACGTCAGAACGGGCCCACGAGGTCCATCAGACGTTCGTGAACGCGTTGACCGCAACCACGAACGCCGTCACTGTCGCGAGCCGATCGCTCCCTTAGCCGAGGTGACCAGCTCGGCAACGTGCCCAACACTGTGTTGTCCGGCTTGCCCAGCTGCACCTGTGGTCAAGGTGACCATGCCGGATTTAGTTCTCGGCTTTGACAGTCACTCCGCCTGGCTCCGGGCCGCCTGTCTCCCGCTTCGCGCCCGGCTTGGACCGCCTGCAAGGCGAACTGGATCAACCACCCCGCCGCGAATGTTGATCACAGCGCTTATGCGAAGCGTCGCACACGCAACTATCCACAGTGGCCCCAATGGGCATGGGTTTGGGCATGAACGGTCGCCGATCATGCCCACGGAGCACCATGAGAGCGAGATCACACGCCCAATGACCAGGCGATACACCAGAGCCACAGCGTGAAGCCGACTCAAAATCCGTACAGTGCGCGTTCGAATCGCACCGGGGGCACTTTGTTGACCAGGCGAAACAGCCGGGCATACGGAACCGGCTGGATTCGTGCGCTGCCTGGGGATCACGGTCACTTCGGTGGCATTCGTAGGGCGCCGTCGAGGCGGATTACCTCGCCGTTGATCATCTGGTTGTCGATGATGTGTGCGGCGAGCGAGGCGAACTCTTCCGGTGTGCCGAGCCGGGGCGGATGGGGTACGCGCTGTTCGAGGGTTTTCCGTGCTTTGTCGGGAAGGCCGAGCATGAGGGGTGTGGCGAAGATGCCCGGGGCGATGGTGTTCACGCGGATCCCGTGTTCGGCCAGGTCACGCGCGGCGCTGAGCGTCAGCGCGGCGATACCGCCTTTGCTGGCGGCATAAGCGGCTTGGCCGATCTGGCCGTCGTAGGCGGAGATCGAGGAGGTCATGATCACGGCGCCTCGGTCGCCGTCGACCGGTTCGTTCGCGGACATCCGCGCGGCGGCGAGTCTGAGCACGTTGACCGTGCCGACGAGGTTGATGTCCAGCACCTGTTTGAACTCGTCGAGCGAGAGCGGGCCGCCGCTTCCCAGGATCCGCCCCGGTGTCGCGATCCCGGCGCACGTGATGACCACTCGCAGCCCGCCGAATTCCTCAGCGGCATCGAGTGCACGTGACACTCCCGCTTCTTCTCGAACATCGGCGGGCACGAAAACCGCGCGTTCTCCGAGGGCGTCAGCTAGCGACTGACCTGAGGAGCAGGGCAGGTCGGCGATGACGACCGAAGCGCCTTCGCGGTACAGGCGCCGCACGGTCGCTTCGCCGAGACCAGAAGCACCTCCAGTCACCACAGCCGCCGTTGTCGGATCAATGCGCATGTTTCTCCTGGAATCGCGTGGGTTTCGGAAGCTGGCGAGTGCGTTCGTCAGTCAGCGTGAAGCTCGCGCAGTTTGAACCGCTGCACCTTCCCGCTGGGTGTCTTGGGGAGCGCGTCCACGAACCGGATCAGTCGGGGGTAGGCATGGGCCGAGTAACGCTCGCGCACGTGCGCCTGAAGCTCCCGAACGAGGTCGTCTCCGGGCTCGGCACCTTCGAGGAGAACGGCATAGGCCACCACGATTTCGCCGCGCACACCGTCCGGGTCCTTCTGCCCCACCACGGCGACCTCGGCGACAGCGGGGTGGGTGATCAGCACGCTCTCCACGTCGAACGGTCCAATCCGGTATCCGGCGGCCAGGATGACGTCGTCGTCCCGTGCGGTGAAGAAGAAGTAGCCGTCCTCATCGACACGTCCGGTGTCGCCGGTGAGGTACCAGGCGCCGTCCCCGGTGAAGCGCTCGTCGGTGCGCTCGGGCTCTCCCCGGTACCCGGTGAACCAGAACAGCGGACTCTTGGTCGACACCGCGATCCGTCCGTCGACGACGTCGGCGACGATGCCCGGCAGCTGCTGTCCCATCGACGCGTCCTTGAGCGGACGTGCCACGTTCTCGTGCGCGCAGTTGCCGATGACCATGCCCAGTTCGGTCTGCCCGTAGTGGTCGCGGATCTCGACGTCGAGGGTCTCGCGCGCCCACCGCACGATGTCAGGGGTCAGTGGCTCTCCCGCCGAACACGCACGCCGCAGCCGCACGCCCTCGACGAGGCCGCTGCGGCTGATGGCCCGGTACATGGTGGGTGCACCGGCGAAGTTGGTCACCGCCTGCCGTCGCAGGACCTCCGTGGTGAGCTCGGGGGTGAATCCGGCGTCCACCAGCAGGTTGCGCCGGGCCGCGGCCAGTGGTGTGACGATGCCGTAGTAGAGGCCGTAGGCCCACCCGGGGTCGGCCGCGTTCCAGTGCACGTCGTCCGCCGTGACGTCCATGGCGAAGTGCATGTACGACCGGAACCCGGCTATCGCCCGTACCGGCACCGGAACGCCCTTCGGCCGCCCCGTCGTGCCGCTGGTGTAGAGCTGCAGGAATGTGCCGTCGCCGCCAACCGTCTCCCGCCCGGTGTGGGGTTCACGGTCGGCAGCGGCCCGCTCCAACTGGTCGACGTCGAGTGCCGTGATCCCGGGAATCGGGTCGACCTTGGCACGCTGCGCGCGGTCGGTGATCACGAGCTCGGCGCCGGCCGCCTCGACGCGCAGCTGGACGGCTCCGGTGGCGAACGCGGTGAACAGCGGCACGTGGACCGCACCGAGGCGCCAGATCGCCACGAGCGTGACGATGAGTTCCGGTCGTTTTCCCATGAGCACCGGCACTCTGCTGCCGCGCCGCAATTCGTGGTCGGCGAGCACGGTGGCGAGTCGGCGGGAACGCTCGGCGAGCTCACCGAAGGTCAGGTCGTGCGTCCGCAGGTCGGCGTCGACGAAGGTGAAGGCGACCGCATTCGGGTCGTGCCGGTCGCACAGCAGCCACGCGACGTCGGCGTCCCGTGCGTCGTACTCGGCGAGCCAACCTTCGATGGTTGGACGGGTGTCGCTGGTCAACGCTGCATCCCGCGGGCTGGTTCGGGATGGATTCGTTACGGCGCACGCTCCGGCGCCTGGCGGGACAGCGCCCGGATCGTGTCGACACCACCGGGGTCGATGATGTCGCCGTGGCGGGAGAGGTTGTTGGCGTGCCCGGCGATGTGCAGGGCGAACGCCGACTCCAGCGCCACGTCCTGGCCTTGGGCGGCGAGGCTGTTGTTGACGCTGGACTTCGCCAGCCGCAGCGCGTACTCGGGCATGCGTGCGATCCGCCGTGCGAGGTCGAGGGTGAAGTCCGCGAGGTCGTCGTCGGGGACCACGTGGTTGACCATGCCCAGCCGATGTGCGTCCGCAGCAGTCACAGGAGCGCCGGTGAACAGCATTTCCTTGGCCTTGCGCGCGCCCACCTCCCACACGTGGGTGAAGTACTCCGCACCGTTGAGCCCGAATGCCGCTACCGGATCGGAGAAGGTCGCCGATTCGCCGGCCACGATCAGGTCCATCGGCCACAACAGCATCAGCGCTCCGGCGATGCAACGCCCGTGGGCCTGGGCGATCGTGGGTTTGGGCAGATCGCGCCACCGGCGGCACATTCCCAGATAGGCCTCGCATTCGAACGCGTGCCTGCCCTCGACCCCGTCGGCGTCGAAAGCGCCCTCGAGGGTGGCCACGGACGGCCCGGGAATCCTCGAGTCGCGTTCGTCGAGATCATGTCCGGCGGAGAAGTCGGGTCCCGCACCAGCCAGGATGATCACCCGGACTGTGCGGTCCCGGACCGCGATCGCCAGCGCCTCGTCGAGGTCGTAGAGCATCTGGGGGTTCTGCGCGTTGCGACGCTCGGGCCGGTTCAGCACCACCCGCGCGATACCGGTCTCCGGGCTCTCGAGAAGCACGGACGAACTCATGCAACCCCCTCGTCCCCGTTGTGCCCCGCCGCCTCGAGGTACTGCTGCTTGAGACGGCGCTTGAACAGTTTTCCGGTGTCCTCGCGCGGCAGCTCGTCGGCGAGCACCACTTCCCGCGGCACCTTGTAGCGCGCCAGGCGGGAGCCGACGTGGGTCCGGATCTCGGCCGGGTGGAGGATCGCGCCGGGGATCGGCTGGATGTGGGCGGCGAGCACCTCTCCCAGGTCGGGGTCGGGGATGCCGAACACGGCCACATCGGCGACCCCCTCGAGGTCGAGCAGGCACGCCTCGACCTCGGCGGGGTAGATGTTCACGCCGCCCGAGATGACCATGTCGTTGAGCCGGTCGCTGAGGTAGAGATAGCCCTCGTCGTCGAGGTGGCCGATGTCGCCGAGGGTGAGGTAGCCGTCCCTTTCCATCCGACGGCGTTTGGGCTCGTCATCGATGTAGGTGAAGTCCGGCCAGCCGGTGAAGCAGCGCCCGTAGACGATGCCGTCCTCGCCCACCGGCTTGTCAGTTCCGTCCTCTCCGAGGATGCGCACATCGGCATCAAGGATCGGGCGCCCGACGGTGCCCGGACGGCTCAGGGCCTCCTCCGTGTCGCAGGCGGTGAAGGCACCCACCTCGGCGCCGCCGTAGTACTCGTGCACGATCGGACCCAACCAGCCGATCATGGCTTCCTTGACGTGCCGCGGGCACGGCGCGGCCGCGTGCACGATGGCCTTCAGCGAGGAGAGGTCGTAGGAACGTCGCACCTGCTCGGGCAGCTGCAGCAGCCGGTTGAACATCGTAGGAACCATCTGCACGCTGTTGACGCGGTGCTCCTGCACCAGCCGCAGGAACTCCTCGGCGTCGAAGCGAGGCATGATGTGCAAGTTCATGCCCAGCGCGACGGCGAAGGTGGCGTGCACGTTCGGAGCGGAGTGGTAGAGCGGCGCCGGGATGAGGGTCGTCTCGGCTGGAGCCAGGTGCCACAGCTTCGCGATGTTGGCCAGCAACGTCGGGCGGTCGGCCACCGCGACCGGGTCGCGGAGCACTCCCTTGGCCCGCCCGGTGGTGCCGGACGTGTAGATCACGCTCATCGGGGCGACAGGTGGGGGTTCGGTGCGGGGTTCGTGGTCGTCGATGCGCTGCGACAGCGTCGGCCACCTTCCGGTGGACGGCTGTGCGGTCAGCCCGTAGGCGCACCGCACCCCGGGCGGTATCTCCGCCTCGATGATCGGCAGCCCGGGTGCGCTGGACTCCACGGCCGGCAGCAGGTCGGTGTGGACCACCGCGAGCCGGGAGCGGCTGTCGGCCAGCGCGTGTGCGAGGTCGTCCCCCGTCCAGTGCCAGTTGATCGGAACCGGGGCAGCCCCGACGAGCCCGACCGCGAGCGTCACCTCCACGAACGCGATGTCATTGCGCATGACAACGGCGACGCGGTCGCCCGGACCGATCCCGTCGGCGTTGAGGGCCGATGCCAGCCGCGCAGCACGGGTGCGCAGCGTCTCCAGCGACTGAGAAGTTCCGCCTGAGTGGATTCGCGGTTCGCTCATGCCAGGTCCTTTCTCAGTGGAAGTCGGCCGGAACCGGAGTGAAGGGCACCCGGCGCGTCCACTCCTGGATCGCCCGGCCAAGAACCTCGTCGTAACTCATGCCCTCGATGGGAGCCGCCTTCTCCACCTCGGCGAGCACCGCCGGCGGAACATCCGGGATGGACACGCCCGCGTACTCGGCCCACTTCTGCGTCGAGTTGCGGAACTGGCGGGTGGTCACCGGCGAACCGATCACGTTGGCAGGGTCGGCCATCGCCCGTTCCGAGGTGACGAACACGACGCCTTCCTCGGTGAGCCGACCGAGGATCCGCTCGATGGTCGCACCGGCGACCGTCGTGCCGTGGATCAGCATGATGTGCGCCGGTGACCGGCCGAGCGCGGCAGTAGCCGCGGCTGCTTGGTTTTCCATCTGCTCGATCGCGGTGTCGACCAAGGTGTCCTCGATCCAGCGCTGCGCCGCCCGGTCCGTGAGCCGCAGGGCGCGGTCATAGGCGACCATGAACTGGGCGTCGTAGAACCAGAGCGTGACCGGGGAGGACAGGAACCCGTTTTGGCTCAGGTGAGTCTGGACCTGGCTCGTCTTGGTCGCGCTGTCGCCCTCCATGGCGAAGGCGTAGCGGAAGTAGCGCGACGGCGATGCCTCTATCCACCTGCTCAACAGCCGCTCGCTGGTCTCGATGTCGCGGAGGTAGGTGTCGACGTCCAGCCAGTTGAGGCTGATGTGCTGGTGCGTGTGGTTGCCGACGTAGTGCCCGGCGGCGCACCAGTCATCGAGGATGTCGAGCACGCGCGGATCTTCCTCCGTCGGCGCAGTGCTGTTGAAGGCGTAAACGCCGGGAACCCCATAGGCTTCAAAAGCCTTCATCATCTTCTTCGACACGGTGTGCGGACCATGCCCTTCGGGAAACGGGATCCCGGTCCACTGAAATTGGTCGTCCACGGTGACCGCGACTTCGAGGCCTGAAAGCAGACCGCCAGAAGATTTCGACATCGGACTCTCCTATGGGTTCGAGCGAAACTCGTGCCATCGTTGCGACAGACTCAAGCAGTGCCAATGCCCAATGCTCAGAAGCAGGTCGGCTTGTCGCCCTTCGGCGCGGCCCACTTGCCGCCGCTGCCCTGCATGACGAACATGCAGCTCGCCGGCGGCGGGCCGCTGGCGGTGAAGGTCAGCGGAACGGTGAGGCCGCCGAAGCGATCGCCTTTGATCTTGCGCAGCTGCGCCACCAGACTGGACCGGCTGACGTCCTTGCCAGCGGCGCGGACGACCTTCTCGAAGATCTTGGTCCCCACCCAGCCCAGCGCTGCGGCGCCGTTGGGCTTGCGGCCCCCGCCGTACTTACCCCACGCCGCGGCGAACTCCTTCGCCGCCGGCGTGGACAACCCACCGAACGGAAATATTCGGCTGGGATTAGATGAGACCGGAGCGGATTGCGTAGGAGACGGCGTGAGCGCGGTTATGGAGGCCGAACCGCTTCATGAACTGGTAGAGGATGTTCTTGACCGTGCGTTCTGAGTAGTGCAGTTTGTCAGCTATTTGTCGGAGATCGAATCCTTCGGAGACGAGGCCGAGGATATCGATCTCGCGGTTGGTGAACCCGGAAGGGTTCAAGCCTTGCGGTGCGAGTACTTCGCGGTAGGTCTGCACGATTTGCTCGATGAGCGCGCCCTGCAGTGAGGTGGGGAAGTATCCGCCACCGCTGCCTACAGCACGAAGGGCCTGGATGAACGTTGTAGCGGAGAAATGGCGGCGCCACAGGACTGCCCGGACACCCTGTTCTACCGCTGCGGAGATGTCGGCGTGCCATTGATCGCCCACGATGAGGAGCAGGGGGGTGGCAGTGTCGGGCCTGAACAACTGCAGCTCCTTCATGGTGGACGCTTCGGCGGTTTCGATGGCGATCACGACGATATCGACGTTGTCGCCGTTGTCGCCGTTGGTATCGACGAGCTGGGGGTCTCCACCCAAGCAGTTCGTCAGACCCATGCGCGTAAGGCGATCCTGCGCGTGGATTGCCACGCGGATTTTCTCCATTGTTCTCTGCATGGCGGTCCCTCGTTCTGAAAATACCAGGGTGGCTCGCGACCAGAAAGCTCGGATCAGTCTTTCCGGGAGTTAGGCCTTCCGCGCAGCGAGCAGCTCGTTGCCATCGCGGGCCCCGACCAGCGCCGGAAACCCGCTTGATTGGCTGGACGCACCGGCCGCCCGCTCGCCCCACGCACGATCGCCGGTACCGAGAGCACCGTCTCCCCCGGGTACGGATAGCCGGCGAACCCCGACGAATCCGCGAGACCGTAATCCACACAGCTCTGCGCGAGTAGTCATCGCCGCACCCGTCGGCGCCTGCAACAACAGATTGTCGCTGCCACTGACCTCATGCCAGGTCCCTTCTCAGTGGAAGTCGGCCGGAACCGGAGTGAAGGGCACCCGGCGCGTCCACTCCTGGATCGCCCGGCCAAGAACCTCGTCGTAACTCATGCCCTCGATGGGAGCCGCCTTCTCCACCTCGGCGAGCACCGCCGGCGGAACATCCGGGATGGACACGCCCGCGTACTCGGCCCACTTCTGCGTCGAGTTGCGGAACTGGCGGGTGGTCACCGGCGAACCGATCACGTTGGCAGGGTCGGCCATCGCCCGTTCCGAGGTGACGAACACGACGCCTTCCTCGGTGAGCCGACCGAGGATCCGCTCGATGGTCGCACCGGCGACCGTCGTGCCGTGGATCAGCATGATGTGCGCCGGTGACCGGCCGAGCGCGGCAGTAGCCGCGGCTGCTTGGTTTTCCATCTGCTCGATCGCGGTGTCGACCAAGGTGTCCTCGATCCAGCGCTGCGCCGCCCGGTCCGTGAGCCGCAGGGCGCGGTCATAGGCGACCATGAACTGGGCGTCGTAGAACCAGAGCGTGACCGGGGAGGACAGGAACCCGTTTTGGCTCAGGTGAGTCTGGACCTGGCTCGTCTTGGTCGCGCTGTCGCCCTCCATGGCGAAGGCGTAGCGGAAGTAGCGCGACGGCGATGCCTCTATCCACCTGCTCAACAGCCGCTCGCTGGTCTCGATGTCGCGGAGGTAGGTGTCGACGTCCAGCCAGTTGAGGCTGATGTGCTGGTGCGTGTGGTTGCCGACGTAGTGCCCGGCGGCGCACCAGTCATCGAGGATGTCGAGCACGCGCGGATCTTCCTCCGTCGGCGCAGTGCTGTTGAAGGCGTAAACGCCGGGAACCCCATAGGCTTCAAAAGCCTTCATCATCTTCTTCGACACGGTGTGCGGACCATGCCCTTCGGGAAACGGGATCCCGGTCCACTGAAATTGGTCGTCCACGGTGACCGCGACTTCGAGGCCTGAAAGCAGACCGCCAGAAGATTTCGACATCGGACTCTCCTATGGGTTCGAGCGAAACTCGTGCCATCGTTGCGACAGACTCAAGCAGTGCCAATGCCCAATGCTGATACACCGTTGTGTGGCGGGATCACATACGGAACGACCGGGGTGGACGCAGGGGCCCGGCAAAGTCTGGTTTCAGCTGGTGAGGAGTAGTTCGACGGGGCGGTTGGAGTCGCGGGCGTGATGTCGGCAGGCGGCGGCGATGTTGGTGTGGCCGGCGAGTCGGAGCAGGCTGATGGCGGTGTTGCCGAGGCTGGCCATGACTTGGGGTGCGTGGCCTGTGTGGATCTGGCTGCGGTCTTCGTCGTAGGTCACGTCGCGGACCCAGTGCAGGCGGTTTTCGATTGACCAGTGTCCTCGCAGCCATTGGGCGATTTGTTCGGGCCCGGCGTCGGTGGTGGGGAGGCTGGTGACGGCGTAGACGGTTTCGCGGGTGCGTGTGCCGGTCTTGCGGTCGGTGCGGGTGCGGGTGCGGGTAAGCCGCAGGACCTGGGCAGCGCCGGGGAATCCGATACCGGTGGTTTCCAGGGCAGGGATTTCACTTGTTTCCGCAGGGTGGGCTGGTTTCCTTTGACCGTGAGGATGTAGTGGCCGCCACGATCACGGATGATCTGGGCGGTATCACGCTGGCAGTGCATGGCGTCGGCAGTGATGACCGCGTCGGTGATGTCGAGTCCGCCCAGAAGCGTGGCGAGCACGGGGATTTCGTTGTGCCGCACGCCCCGGCGCTTGCGGGGATCGGCCACGCCCGTCAGCACCTCCAGCAATCCCTGGGGGACCGGCCAGCCGACGTCCACGACGGGTGCGGGCCGGGCAGGGCCCGACTCGACCGGGCAATCCAGGACAGGAGATGATGACAACGCGGGCACGGCGACGACTTCCGGACGATCGGTGTTTGGCAACTTCGATCATCACCGCGTCGTTACCGTGCCCGCCCCAACGACACGCCGTCACCGCAGGTCAAACCAGCACATCACGACTTTGCCGAACCTGGGGGTGGACGGCTCTCCCGGTGTCCTCCATAGTGTCGAAATGCTGGATGCGAAGGTGGGCGGCAACCCGCTACCGTTGGAGCCGTTCGTGAACTGGCTCGACCAACACGGACGCCTGAAATTCTCCGGGCTCGCCGATCAGCTCCACGCCGAGATTCCCGAGCTCGGAGCGGCCGATCCGGACACGCTGGAGGCGTTGCGCACGTCCATCGTCTCGCACCTGCCGGGCATGCGCGCCACCCTCATGGGTTCGAACCCGGACCCGCATCTTCCGAAACCGGCGCAGGATTTCGCGTACCTGATGGCTCGCTCGAACATTCCCCTGTCGGCCGTCCTTCGTTCCTACGAGCTGGGCCACGCCGCCATTTGGAACGAATTCACCAGCCATCTTCGCAAAAAGCAGTCGTGGACCGTTGCGCGTCGCGCCGAGGCGCTCGAGTCGGGTTCCATCCGCTTGTTCGAGTACATGCAGTCCATGACCGGCGAGACGATAACCACCTACAACCGGGCTCGCGACAGCCTCATGCGGGCCACGAATTCGCGGCGCAACGAGATCGTCCGCGCCGTGCTGTCGGGCAACGGGGGCGTGCGCGAGCTGAGAGAGCTCTTCGGTTATCACATCGATGAGGTGCACATCGGGTACGTGGCCTGGAGCGTCGACCCCATGAAACGCGAGGAGGTATCCGAACTCGCACGACGGGAGCTCCTCGGGTTCGCTCGGCAACACGTCTCCGTGACGACCGATTCCTCGGTCATCCACGGCTGGTTCACCCCGTGCAAGAACTCGACCTTCGACGACCTGGCCGCGGTTTCGCTGCCCAGGACCATCCGGCTGACTCTCGGAACCCCGCGCCGCGGAATCCGCGGGTTCCACCACACCCACCGGGAAGCCCTGTCGTGCGTCGACCTGACAGCGCTCCACACTCCCGCACCGACCCGGTTCCCCGACGTCGCGGTCACCGTGCTCGCCACGCAGGACCAGGAGATGGCCGCGCGGTTCGTCGATGACCACCTCGGGGCACTGCGCAGCCACGAAGACGGCGAACGTCTGATCAAGACGCTGCGGCACTACATGGACGCACACGCGAGCCCGACCCGGTGCGGTCAGCGCCTCGGCATCCATCCCAACACCGTGACCCAACGCGTTCAGCGCGCGGAGACGATCCTCGGCCGCCACCTCGACCCCGCCAGTCTGGCGCTACGCCTGGCCCTGGACCTCGAGCGCACGATGGAGTTGGAGTAAACGACGGCCCTTGCGCTACGCGGTCGACAGCACCCGTGGCAGACCCTATGAGGCTCCACCCGCGAGCGCCGTGGAGTCGGTGACGTCCTTCCCTTCCGGCTCAATCTGATGGTTGCGTGATGAAAGCCGCGCCTCTGATGTTCCTTTTATGACGCAAGTTGGAGCTCGGCGGTGGCTGCCTCGGCGGTGGCAGGTGTTGATCGTGACCTCGGTCGCGGCGTTCATGGCCACGCTGGACGTGACGATCGTCAACATCGCTTTCCCCGGCATCGAGCGGTCTTTCTCGCATGACTCGCTGGGCGATCTGTCGTGGGTTCTCAACGCGTACAACATCGTGTTCGCCGCCGCGCTGGTGCCTGCCGGGCGACTTGCCGACCGGCTGGGCCGCAAGCGCCTGTTCCTGGTGGGCGTCGTGCTGTTCGTGACCGCGTCGGTCGTGTGCGGGCTGGCCGGCAGCTTGGGAGTGCTGGTCGCCGCGCGGGTGGTGCGAGCGATGGCCGGTGCGGTGCTGCTGCCGACGTCGCTGAGCCTGGCGTCGCCGGAGTTCCCGGTGACACAGCGGGCGACGGCGACGTCGTTGTGGACGGCCACCGGTGCGGTCGCGGCGGCCACCGGCCCGTCCCTCGGCGGATTCCTGACCAGTTGGCTGGGCTGGCCTGCCGTGTTCTTCGTGAACCTGGTGATCGGCCTG
Source organism: Saccharopolyspora sp. NPDC050642 (assembly GCF_040654735.1). Classification (NCBI taxonomy): domain Bacteria; kingdom Bacillati; phylum Actinomycetota; class Actinomycetes; order Pseudonocardiales; family Pseudonocardiaceae; genus Saccharopolyspora; species Saccharopolyspora sp. NPDC050642. Next base: position 11,932 of record NZ_JBFAIN010000077.1, read on the forward strand.
CCGATGCGGATTCCCGCCCGTCGGCTGCTCCGCGAAAGCCGCGACCAGCAGGGGCGGCTGCCCGACTTCCTCGGCGCCGCAATGGTCGCGGGGGCGGTGGCCGCGGTCGCGTTGGCGATGGTCAAGGGTCAGGCCTGGGGGTGGGGGTCGACCGCGGTGCTCGCGACGGTGGGCGCGGCCGTGGTGCTGTTCGTCGCGTTCGTGCTGCGCTCGGTGCGGCATCCGGTCCCGGCGGTGGACTTCGCGCTGTTCCGGATCCGTTCGTTCACCGTCGCCGGCATCGGCACGTTCCTGTTCGCGATCGGGTTCTTCAGTCTGCTGCTGGGCAACGTGCTGTTCCTGACGGGCGTGTGGCACCTGTCCGTAGTGCTGGCCGGGGCCGATCGCGGCCGCGCTGTGCGCCCCGGTCGCGGGCCAGCTGGCCGATCGCTTCGGCCAGCGCGCCATCGCCATCCCGGGCACCGTGCTGTTCACCCTCGGCGCACTGACCCTGGCGGTGACGACCACCGCCGCTCGGAACTACGTCGGCGTGTTCCTACCGGCCGCGCTGCTCACCGGGATCGGGGTCGGCTTCACGCTGCCCGCGTTCGGCGGTGCCGGTGTCGCGCAGCTACCCCCGGCTCGATTCGCCACCGGCATCGGCGTCACGTCCGGACTGCGGCAGATCGGCGCGGTCATCGGCATCGCCGGCCTCATCGCCGTCCTGAGTGGACACCGCGGCGGCGCGGCCATCGACTCCTTCCATCGGGCGTGGCTGCTCATCGCCGGGATCGCCCTGCTCGCCCTGCTGGCCGGGATCGCGCTCGGTCGCATCCGCCCCGGCCCCCCGGCCCGGCGCGACGGCCGCCCCGGCCAGACCAGTCCACCCCGCTCACGACTGACACCCGTCCGTCCCCGTCGGCTCAGGGAGCTTTGTGATGACGACTGACACTGACGCCCACCTGCCAAACCCGCTGTCCGGCCCGGAGGCGCCACGGCAGCGCATCTCGCGGCAGTCGACCACCGAAGCCATGATGATCGCGGCACGCTGGCCGGACGCGTCGCCGCGGCTCGTGTTGTCCCTGACCGCGCAACTGGTGGGAGGCCGCCGCTACGCGGAGGCGTACCGCACGTTCGACGAACTGGCCACCGAACAACCGGACCGGCCGCTCTTCCTCGCGGTGGCCGCGTCGTTCCAGGCCAGGTTGCCCGGCCAGCTCGACGAGGCGGTGGGCAAGCTGGACGCGGCGGTCGCCGCGGAGCCCGGCTTGCCGCACTATTTCCGCGGCGTGACGCTGGCGGAACTGCCGTTGGAGGCCGGCCGAACCGAGGATGCCGTCGCCGATATGGAGTTCGTCCTCGCCCTGCGCGACCGATTCCCGCTGGGTCTGCGACGGGCGGTGTTCCGCGCACTCGCCCGCGCGTATGACCAGCTCGGCCGAACCGAGGATGCCGCGGCGGCGCGGCGGAAGGCCGGACTCGACACCCAGCCCGGCCTCCCGCCGTTCATCACCGACTTCTGGGTCACCGATCAGGACGGAGCACACTTCGCGCCGCCCGGACTGCACGAGCTGGCAGCGGGCATCTTCGCCGCACAGGGCCTCGGGTTCGGCGACATCGGATTCATCGTGACCGACACCTCGCTGGTCGTGATCGACGCCGGGAGCACGAACGAGCAGGCCCGCGCGGCGCTGCGGAAGATGCGGGAGATCTCCGCGCTGCCGGTCAGCCACGTGATCCTCACCCACGGGCACTTCGACCACATCGGGGGACTCGACGCACTGCGCGAGCCCGGCACCGAGGTGATCGCCCAGACCGGATTCACCACCGAGGTCGAGGCGCAGAACCAGGCGTTCATCCCGTGGCGCAGGTTCCTGCCCGCCGGCGCCGATCACCGACACCACGTCGTGCCCGACCGGCTGATCAGCGAACCGGAGACCATGACCGTCGGCGGCGTCGAGCTACGCCTGCTGCCGGCGCACGGCGGGGAAACGGACGACGCGCTGCTCATCCACCTGCCCGGGCGTGACATCGTGTTCGTCGGCGACATCGTGATGCCGTATCTGGGCGCGCCGTTCATCGCCGAGGGATCGGCCGAAGGCCTGCTCGACACGCTGAAGTTGATCGAAGACCTCGAACCCGCCCTGCTCGTTCACGGACACCCACCGCTGACCGCGAACTTCACCGTCGCCGCACTGGCGGGCCTCCGCCCGGCGCTGGAGGACCTGTACCAGGTGATCCGTGGCGACATCGCCGCCGGTCGCACGGTGTTCGACATGCTCGGCCGCAACCACCTGCCCGACGTCCTGCGCACGTGTCCGGATGCGGGACAACATCATCCGGCGAGTCCAGCGCCAGCACACCAGCTACTGGCAGCCCGACGTGCACAGCGTCGACCCCGTTTCCCCGACGGAGTGGGCCGCCGTACTGGAACTGCTCACCAAGGGGGAAGCTCGACGTCTACACGGACACGATCCAAGACCTGCTCGACCGGGACGATCTGCCCCTAGCCCTGAAGCTGGCCGACGCCGCGCTCACCAACCACCCCGGCAGCCCCGCGATCGCCGGCAGGTGACGTTGCTCCGGCTGGTCGAACGTCACCAGCTGCAAGGCCCCTTCAAATTCGTCGTCTACTCCGAACTGGCAGGTCTCACGGTCCCGGCGATCACGGATTGATCCAGCCCCGAAACCACCGCACGAACCCGAAAACGAGCGGAAGGCAGTTCGACCCTGCAAGCAGGCCGTTTTGGTGCTGCGCTGGTTCCTGGAAGACACCCGGATGGCGGCGCTGGCTAGGGACAACGCCGTCGCCTTGTCGACGGCGTATGAGTACCGGGACGAGGGCATTTCGGTGCTCGCCGCGCGCCGGCCGTCGCTGCACGGGGCGCTGCTGACGGCCAAGGCGACT
>NZ_JBFAIN010000078.1:0-14488 GCF_040654735.1 Saccharopolyspora sp. NPDC050642
CCACCCCCCGGATCATGCAAGCGACTGGGGGACAAAGTCATGCCGGACCTGGCGACCAGGGCTCCAAGATCAGAGCCACGAAAACGGTAACGGGGGAACGGGATGGACCGGTTCGCTGTCCGCTATGCCGCGATCGGCGAGGCGTGGGAAAGCGTCCGCGATGCCACCGGGCAGGTTCGGACCAAGCTGGCCGATCTCGACGGATCACTCGGGCCGCTGCGGGCGTCCTGGACCGGGCAGGCCGCGGACAGCTTCGAGGTCGCGCGGGCGACGTGGGTTCGCGAAGCCGAGGAGATGACCGAGTTCCTCGACGGCATGGCGGACCTGCTGTCGCTGATCGACGAGAACTACCGCAGCGCGCACCAGGCGAACCTGGCGATCTGGGACGCCCCCGCAGGTTCGTCGGGCGGCTCTTCCACCGTGCCGATGTCGGCAGGCTCGGCCGGCGGCGAGGTCGACGTCTCCATCGAGGAACTGAGGCGCGCCGCGCGGTCGTTCCACGGGCTCCAGCAGCAACTGGCCGACAACATGGGCTGGATCAGCCGCAACCTGCACGGCAGCGCCACTGGTATGGCCGGAGCCGACCCGGTTCTCGCCCCGTGGCGCACCCTCTACGACGAAACCGCGCGGGCGGTGTGGGCGGTGCTCGGCGCGGCCACTGATCTGCTGGGTGGCATCGCGCAGGGCATGACCGACACCGGCAACAACTATGTCGACTCCGAGGAAGCCTCCACCGCCGGACACGGCGCCACGCTGCCGGAACGACTACCGCAGCTCCCGGTCGACACCGTCAGCCCCGGCCCCGAGCCACCACCCAGCGGCTCGGGCGCCCCGGCGCAGAGCTTGGAGGACTGGGGCTACGAGTACTGGCCCGACGGTGACCCCTCGGGGCTCATGTTCGCCTACGGCGAGTGGAGACGCTTCGTCGAAACCCTGACGGAGGTCTCGCGGTCCGGGGATGAACTAATCAACGGCTTGGTGGAGTCCAACCGCGGTGCGGTCTTCGACAGCATCCGCCAGTACTGGGCCACCAAGTCCCAGATCTGCGGAACCTCCGAGATCCTGCCGGTGCTCACCTCCGCATGCAGTGCGCTGAGCGAATCGTGCAAGGTGCTGTCCAAGGCGGTGCGAAACGCCCAGACAAGCATCGCGAAGCTCCATCAGATAGTGGACGAACTGGACATCTTCTCCGCGCTCGGCCTCTTGCGCAAACATTCGATCGCCGAGCTCGCTGGACTGGGCTATGAGATCGGCAGGTACGCGGCCATCAAGACGATCATGCCCAAGATCAAGGCAACGTACGAGTACGAGCGTGGCGACGCCATGCAGCTGCTGGCCACCGGCATCGCCGACCGGCTGCACGCCTGGGCACGCGACGCCGAGGCGGTCACCCTGGAGTCCGAGCGACGGGCCTACGATCAGGCAGACCATGGACTCGAACAACACCTCGGCACCGCACCGTACGACGCCTGGGCAGGAGTGGACGAACCGCACCCCAACCCGGCATCGGTGCACATCACGGCCGAGCGGGCAACGCACATCCTCTACAGCGACCAGACCGGCGGTGGCCACCTCGCCGGGACCGGAAAACCAGGAAAGACGGAGTTTCCGCCACCGCCGGGGTGGAACGGGCCAGACATCCTGAGCCGTGTTCAGGACGTCGCGAAGAACCCGGACAGCCCGCCGATTAGGCAAGACAACGGCCGCTGGAAGCTCACTGGCGTTCGAGATGGTGTGCTCATCGAAGTCATACTCAACGAAGACGGCAGTGTGCGTACGGCCTACCCCAAAGGCGGACCCGGCGTGGAACAGAATCCCAGAAAGAAATGATCATGGACGAGATCGAATTTATGGACCGCGCCGATGCACTCTTCCAGGGAATGCGCAACCGCCTGCGCGACCAGGATTACGACTTCATGTCCGGCGCAGCGCATGCCGGCGAGCATGCCGAGGTACTCGATTTGCTGTTGGCAATCATCTCTAAAAGAAGAATCCCGATCTCAAAACGCGAACGCGATGAACTACGCGCGATCATGAGGTTCTATGAGCTTCCGGCCAAGATGTACGACTTCATCAACGACTGGAAGAACATCGTCGACTCCGCCGACATCATCGACGACGGGCCGGAGCGGGATGAGCCCGGGCAGCCGGTTGCGTCCGGGCCGTCGGTGATCGTGCACGAGAACCCGGACTTCGGTCGCACCTTGCGGACCCAGGTCGGGCTGCACGTCGATCTGCCGCCCCGACTGTACGAGTCGTTCGTGGACCATTTCACCGCCGCCGTCGGAGTCGGCGTCGAGATCAACCTCGCCCGCACCAACCCCGACGAGTACCTGCGGAGCGGGAAGGTCCACAAACCCACCGAGGTGGAAGCGAACTTCGTTCCCCTGATGATCCAGGCGATCAGCGACGGCTCCATCTGGGGCGGCGGCATCCTGCTGCGCGGCTTCGAGCAGTGGTGGACCAAGAAGCGCTCCGACGCCGAGAACCTGATCCGACAGCTCCCCACGGTCCTGGCCGCGGAGCAGGTCGGCGACGACAACTTCCACATCGCCCTCGCGGACATGTCATCGTCCACGGTGGAGCAGGTCATCACCGTGCTGACCGAATCGAAGATCGAGGAAATCCTCGGCGCCGTCCCACCCGTCCCAGTGTTCAAGTACCCATCGATGTAACCCTTCCACGCAATCAGCCGGCCGAGTGAGCTCGGGATCCAAGGCGGAATGGCAGCGCATGGACGACAACGAGTTCGCGAGGCGGACTGACGCGCTCATACACAGGATGCGCGGGCGGCTGCAGTACAAGGACATCTTCTTCATGCCCGAACCGATCCCTGCGGGCGACCACGCCATGCTGCTCAATCTGTTGCTGACGGGCATTGGCCAGGGCAAGGTTCCGATCTCCAGGTGGGAGCGCGATGAGCTGCGGGTGATCCTGGGACGCTTCGAACTCCCGGTTAAATTCTTCGGCTCCATCAACGAATGGGAGAGCATCGTCACGAAGGCCCGCATCGTCGACGATGCGCGGATCACGGCTGCGCCTGGGCGGCCGGTGGTGGTGCATGGCGCACCCGACTTCGACCATGCACTGAAAGCACAGGTGGCACTGCACGTCGCCCTTCCTCCTCAGCGGTACGGAGCGTTCGTGGCGCACTTCGCTGCCAGTACCGGCGTCAGCGTCCAAGTCGATCTGGCTCGCACCATCCCCGAGCAAGGCGGGCAGTACGGCAGAAGCCGCGATTTCGCGGAGATGGAGGCCAAGATCGCCGCCACGTTGATCATGATGATCAGCGATTGTTCCATCTGGGGCGGCGGCATCCTGCTGCGCGACTTCGAGCACTGGTGGACCGACGCCCGCACCGACGCCGAAACCTTCATCCGGCAAATACCCACGATCCTGGCGGCAGAACGGTACAGCGGCGACACCTTCCACGTCGCTCTCGCCGACGTTTCCCCGTCCACCGCACAGCACGTCATCACCACCCTCACCAAAGCCGAGGTCGAAGCGTCGCTCGACCCCGCGCAGTCCATCCCGGTGTTCAGCTACTCGACGCGGTACCAGGCCCGGCAGGCGGAACGGGGCGAGGAAGAGCGGGCCATGGACGTGGCCGAGTTCGCGAGCAGGGTGGACGCCCTGGTGAACGGGATGCAGGATCGCCTCCCCGAGAAGGCTCGCCGGTTCATGGCCAAGGCTGCCGAAGCCCGCGACTACGACGACGTCCTCGAAGTGCTGTTGTCCACGCTGCACAAGGAGCAATTCCCCATCTCGCAGCAAGAGCAAGACGAAATCCGTGAGATCATGGAAAGGACGTCGCCTCCGGACGACCTGCACGAATCCATGAAGCGCTGGAGATCCATCCTCCTCCTCGCCGAGGTCATCGAACCCGAGCCGGAACCGCCTGGCCCGCCGGTGATCGTCCACGACGACCCCGGCTTCGACTCCGCGCTGCAGGACCAGGTCGGGCTGCACGTCGATCTGCCGCCTCGGCTCCACGAGCCGTTCATGGAGCACTGCACCACTGCCGGCGGTGTCACCGTCCAGCTCGACATGGCCCGCGCCATCCCCGACCGGTACCCGCGGGACGGCGAAATCCGCACGCCCACGTCGCGGGAAGCGGACATCGTGGGCACCTCCATCCTGACGATCGGCGCCCGCTCCGCCGGAGGCGGCGCCGTGCTCCTACGCAACTTCGAGCACTGGTGGACCACCGCCCGGGCCGACGCGGAATCGCTCCTCCGCCAGATCCCCACGATCCTGGCAGCAGAGCGCTACGGCGATGGCACCTTCCACATCGCCCTCGCAGATCTTTCTTCGTCCACTGTGGAGCAGGTAATCGCCATCCTGACCGAATCGAAGATCGAGGAAATCCTCGGCGCCGTCCCACCCGTCCCGGTGTTCAAGTATCCGCCGATGTGACCGTCAGCCCCGCGCGGCCAACCAACCGAAGCGGCGCAGGGCGCTGGCGAAGCGCTCGGTGTCGGCGGCCAGTCGGCTCAGGCGCGCTGTATCCACCTCACCGGTCGGGATGCGCCGCGCTTCGTCCGCTAGATCCTGCTGTAGGACCAGCATCGCGGACGCCATCTCGCGCGGTGTGTCGATCCGCGCCGGGATCATCCCTCCCCCAGTGGTCGGCTGATGAGCCCCGGAAACTCTGCGGCCAAAAAGCAATCCGTGCATTCGCGTATCCCTACCGGCAGCCCGGCGCACGGCTCCCCTGGCGGAGAGCACTCCTCCACCTCGCCAGTCTGGAAAAGCTGGCGACACCAAGACCGAACCAAGGAATCGCTTGCACCGCAACAGATATGCGCGAACCGACACCACTCCGGCACCGCCCCTTGCCGGTACTGGAAATGCCGGATCTGATCGCCTGACCGACCAACGTGTTGCATGAGATGCCCTCCCAGCGCAAGCGGTTCCGTTGCCACAATGTGGTAATTCCTAACTTTCGCGCAGACTGGCATCATCAACAATGTCGTGACCGTGGGCGCAACAGGTGAGACCGTGGAGACCCGCAATGACCAAGACACCGAAAGGCCGCGCGCTGGGGAACGCACTGCGTCAGGCAAGGCAGGAGCAAGACCTGACGGTGCGGGCGTTCGCCGCTCAGCTCGGACGTGATCCCGGAGTGCTGTCGAGGTGGGAGACCGGAGACCGCACCCCCAAACCCGAGCAGGTTGCACAGATTCTCACATCGCTTGGCGTCAGCGGTGACCGGTACGAGGAGATCGTCGATCTGGCCTACGGAGCGGACGACTCGAACTGGGTCGCCACGACGCTTCCGGCTCAGCGCCAGCAGTTGGCCTCCTTCATCGACTTCGAGCAGAACGCGACGAAGATTCTCGAAGTATCGCCGATGCTGATTCCCGGACTGCTCCAGACGAACGACTACATCCGCGCGGTCATGACGGACGCACGCGTTCCAGTCGGTGAGCTGGCCGCGCGGATAGCCGTTCGGATCGGGCGCCGTGATGTGATCACGCGCGATCGACCCACTCAGTTCACCGCGCTGGTCGGCGAAGCCGCCCTCCGGCAGCTGCTCGGCGGTCGAGAAGCGATGATCGAGCAGCTCAAGTACCTACTCGAGATGGCCCGACGACCCAACATCGAACTGCGGGTCTTCCGTTTCGGCACCGGCTGGCACCCGGCACTCGAAGGACAATTCCACCTCATAGAGACCGGTGAAGGCACGGTCGTGCACCTGGAGAACCTCAAGTCCGCGTTGTTCTTGCATGAAGACTCCGACGTGCGCACCTACCGGCGAGCGGCAGAGAAGGTTCTTGACGTGGCTATGAACCAGGCCGAGTCTGCCAAGCTGATCAGGTACATCGCCAACAGCATGGAGAAGGGCAATGAAGGCTGAAACGACCTGGCGCAAATCCAGCTACAGCGCCAACGCCGGGACCTGTGTCGAACTCGCAAGTTCCTTAGACCGCATCCGCGACTCCAAGGACCCCTCCGGGCCAACCTTGCGGGTTGACGTCGTTGGGTTCGTGCAGGCCGTCAAGGGCGGGCGGTTCGACCGCTGACACCGCGCGGGCCGCCCCCGACCTGCAGTCGGAGGCGGCCCGCGTAACCCGGTGCGGCTCTCGTCGTTGATCTCCCGGACTCCCCGGGAGGTCTTCATGCGCCGCTCCGTGCTGGCTCTGCTTCTCGCCCTGGCTACCGTCTTCGCCGGGTTGACCACCGCCGAAACCAGTTCCGCTCAGGCCCGTTGGGCTCCTCGTGGCGAGGAATATCCCGCCGCAGCCACCGAAACCGACGTCTCCATCCCCATGTCTGACGGCGTGGTCCTGCGCGGCGACGTCCAGCGTCCCGCCGACGCCGACGGCCGGCCGGTCGACGGCCGCTTCCCCGTGCTGCTGACCATCACCGCCTACAACAAGACCGTGCTCGACGGTCCCGCCTCCACCGCGCTCGGCGACCCGGGTTACTTCGTCAAACGTGGGTACGTGCAGGTCACCGTCGATGCGCGCGGCACCGGCGGTTCCGGTGGTTCTTGGGCCGCTTTCAGCGCTCGGGAGAACACCGATGCCGGTGAGATCGTCGACTGGGCCGCCTCCTCAGAGCGGCCTTGGAGCAGCGGTTCGGTGGGCATGCACGGCGCTTCCTACATGGGCATCAGCCAGCTCTTCGCCGCCGCCGAACGGCCCGCCGGGCTCAAGGCGATCTTCCCGCAGGTCCCCGCCGCCGACACCTACCGGGACGTCGTCGCCTCCGGCGGCGCGCTCGACGTCGGGTTCATCCCGCTGTGGCTGGGCCTGGTCACCGGCACCGGGCTGATCCCGCCCGCCTACGGCGCCGGCGAGCCGGACAACGCGCTGCAGATGTACCTCTCGCGGGTGCAGGGCGCCACCGGGTTCACCGCGCCGATGCTGCTGTCCGCGACGTTGGGGCTGGACTCCGCCTTCGACGGGCCCTTCTACGCCGAGCGCTCGCCGATCAACGTGCTCGACCGCATCGACGTGCCCACCTTCCTCGTCGGCGGCGAGTACGACCTGTTCCAGCGCGGCACGCCGATGGTGTTCGACCGGCTCCGGGAGCGCGGCGTCCCGGCGAAGATGATCTTCGGGCCGTGGGACCACCTGCAGGGCAGCACCGGCGCCGGGATCGCCGAAGCCGGGCACGGCACGCTGCAGGAACTCCAGCTGCGCTGGTTCGACCGCTACGTGCGGGGGCTGCCCGACCCGGCCCTGGACGCCGACATCCCGCCGCTGACCTGGCACGAGATCAACTCCGGCGAATGGCATCACGCGCAGGGCTGGATCGACGAGCAGCGCGCCACGACGTTCCAGCTCTCCGGCACCTCTTTCCCCGGCGCGCCAGGAAAACTGGTCGCCGAGGGCGCCGAGCAGGGGCAGAGCACCGTCGCGCCGGTCCCGGTCTCCGGACTGTGCACCCGCTCGGCCAACCAGTGGACCGCCGGGCTGCCCAACGCCGTCGGGATCTCGCGGCTGTGCGAGGACAACCGGTGGAACGACTTGTCCGGCGCGGTCTTCGAAACCGAACCGGTGGCACAACCGCTGCGGATGCGCGGTCCGATCAACGCGCGGCTGCACACCTCGACGCCGACCGGCAACGGCATGCTGTCGGTATCGGTGTCGTCGGTGTCGCCGACCGGCGAGGTCAACCGGCTCACCGGCGGCTGGCAGGTGCTGTCGCACCGGGCACTGGACGAAGAGCGCTCGCGCTACCTCGACGGGCAGCTGATCCAGCCGTACCACCCGTTCACCAAGGACACGCAGAACCTGTTGCAGCCAGGGGAAATCGCGCCGATCGACGTGGAGGTCTTCCCCACCGGCGCGGTGATCCCGCCCGGCCACCGGCTACGGATCTCCGTGCAGGCCTTCGACGTGCCGCACCTCCTGCCGACGCTGCGCGACCTGCCTGCGGCGCTGTCGCCGCTGACCATCCACAACTCCGCGCAGCACCCGTCGCAGATCACGCTGCCGGTGATCCCCGCGGCCAGGTGATCTTATCCAGGTGAAGGGCACCCAGCCGGGCCCGGCCCGTTCAGGGATCCGCAATTTCAATGGAAATTGGACCTCCAATTTCCATTGAAATTGCGGAAGAAGTGACCCGATCGGTGGTGGACCTGGTCGAGGGCGCCCTTCACCCGTCACCTGGAAGGTGGATCAGTCCTTCAGCTCGCAGAGCGTGGTGCCCTGGGACACCGAGTCGCCCGGCTGCGCCGACAGGCCCGTCACCGTGCCCGCCTTGTGGGCCGTCACCGGGTTCTCCATCTTCATCGCTTCCAGCACCGCGATCAGGTCGCCCGCCGCGACCTCCTGGCCGTCGGCCACCGCGACCTTCACGATCGTGCCCTGCATCGGCGCGGTCACCGCGTCGCCGGACACCGCCGCACCGGCCTTGCCCGCGGAACGCTTGCGCGGCTTCGCCTTCGCCGCCGGGGACGCCGACGAGACCGCCAGCTCCGCGGGCAGCGAGACCTCCAGGCGGCGGCCGCCGACCTCGACGGTGATCGTCTGCCGCGCCTCCGGCTCCTCCGCCTCGACGCCGCCGGTGAACGGCTCGATGTTGTTGTCGAACTCCGTCTCGATCCACCGGGTGTGCACGGTGAAGCCGTCGGCCCCGACGAACGCCGGGTCGCGGACGATCTCGCGGTGGAACGGCAGCACCGTGGCCATGCCTTCCACGACCATCTCGTCCAGCACCCGCCGCGAGCGCTCCAGCGCCTGCTGCCGGTCCGCGCCGGTGACGATCACCTTCGCCAGCAGCGAGTCGAACTGGCCGCCGATCACGCTGCCCGACTCGACGCCGGCGTCCACCCGGACACCCGGGCCGTGCGGCGCGACGAAGCGGGTCACGGTGCCCGGCGCGGGCAGGAAGTTGCGGCCCGCGTCCTCGCCGTTGATCCGGAACTCGATGGAGTGGCCGCGCGGCTCGGGGTCGGCCGTGATCCGCAGCTTCTCACCGGCGGCGATGCGGAACTGCTCGCGCACCAGGTCCAGGCCCGTGGTCTCCTCCGACACCGGGTGCTCCACCTGCAGGCGGGTGTTGACCTCCAGGAACGAGATCGTCCCGTCCAGACCCACCAGGAACTCCACGGTGCCCGCGCCGTAGTAGCCGGCCTCGGCGCAGATGGCGCGCGCCGCCTCGTGGATGGTGCGGTGCTGGTCGTCGCTGAGGAACGGCGCCGGGGCCTCCTCGACGAGCTTCTGGTGCCGCCGCTGCAGCGAGCAGTCGCGGGTGCCCACGACCACCACGTTGCCGTGCTGGTCGGCGAGGACCTGCGCCTCGACGTGCCGCGGCCGGTCCAGGTAGCGCTCGACGAAGCACTCGCCGCGGCCGAACGCCGTCTCGGCCTCGCGCACCGCCGAGGCGTACAGCTCGGGGATCTCCTCCAGCGTCCGGGCGACCTTCAGGCCCCGGCCGCCGCCGCCGAACGCGGCCTTGATGGCCACCGGCAGCCCGTGCTCCTCGGCGAAGGCGACGACCTCGTCGGCGCCGTTGACCGGGTCCTTCGTCCCCGGCACCAGCGGCGCGCCCGCGCGGGTCGCGATGTGCCGGGCGGTGACCTTGTCGCCGAGGTCGCGGATCGCCTGCGGCGACGGCCCGATCCAGATCAGACCCGCGTCGAGCACCGCCTGGGCGAACTCGGCGTTCTCCGACAGGAAGCCGTAGCCGGGGTGCACGGCGTCGGCCTCGGCACGCTTGGCGACGTCGATGATCTTGTCGATGTTCAGGTACGACTCGCCGGGCGTCGAGCCGCCCAGCGCGAAGGCCTCGTCGGCCAGCCGCACGAACACCGCGTCGGCGTCCGGCTCGGCGTACACGGCGACGGAGGCGATGCCCTCGTCCTTGCAGGCGCGGATCACCCGCACCGCGATCTCACCGCGGTTGGCGACCAGGACCTTGCTGATCGGCGTCACGTCCACAGTGGTCAACTCCTCATTTCCCGGCGCGACGCCGGACGGCTGGCGAAAATCTTGTTGGCGGGCAACGACATCAGCCCGGGAGGGCCGACGCGCGCCAAGCGTGCGGGCCGGGGCGCAGCGGCCGGCGGCCCGCCGGGTGGCGCAGCGCGGCGGACCGGTCGCCCCACAGCGACATCGGCCGCTGCTGCGGCTCGGCCGCGGCGTTCGCGGCGGCGAGGCCGCTCAGCGCCGCGGTCAGCGCGGCGATCTCGGCGTCGTCGGGATTGCCGCGCACGATGCGCAGCACCGGACGCTCCTCCGGCGTCGCGTCCTGGCTCATCTGGCACCTCCTCGCGGGTGGGACGACGTCACAGCGGGATGTTGCCGTGCTTCTTCGCGGGCAGGCTGGCGCGCTTGTCGCGCAGCATCCGCAGCGACCGCGCGACGTACCCGCGGGTGTAGGACGGCGGGATCACCGAGTCGACGTAGCCGCGTTCGGCGGCCACGTAAGGGTTGCAGAGGGTGTCCTCGTACTCCTGCTGCAGCTGCGCCCGCGTGGCCTCGACGTCCTCGCCGTTCTCGGCCGCTTCGGCGAGCTGCCGCCGGTAGAGGATGTTCACCGCGCCCTGCGCGCCCATGACCGCGATCTGCGCGGTCGGCCACGCCAGGTTGACGTCCGCGCCCAGGTGCTTGGAGCCCATCACGTCGTAGGCGCCGCCGTAGGCCTTGCGGGTGATCACGGTGACCAGCGGGACGGTGGCCTCGGCGTAGGCGTACAGCAGCTTCGCGCCGCGCCGGATGATGCCGTTCCACTCCTGGTCGGTGCCCGGCAGGAAGCCCGGCACGTCCACGAAGGTCAGCACCGGGATGTTGAAGGCGTCGCAGGTGCGGACGAACCGCGCGGCCTTCTCGCTGGCGTCGATGTCCAGGGTGCCAGCGAACTGGGTGGGCTGGTTGGCGACCACTCCCACCGGGTGGCCCTCGATGCGCCCGTAGCCGGTGATGATGTTCGGCGCGAACAGCGCCCCGACCTCCAGGAACTCCTCGTCGTCGACGACGCGGGAGATGACCTCGAGCATGTCGTAGGGCTGGTTCGGCGAGTCCGGGACCAGCGCGTCCAGCTCGCGGTCGCCGTCGGTGATCGACTCGGCGATCGAGCCGGTGCCGGTGTCGGCACCGTCGAACACCGGCGCCTCAGCCAGGTTGTTGCTGGGCAGGAACGACAGCAGCTCCTTGACGTAGGCGATGGCGTCCGCCTCGTCGGTGGCCAGGTAGTGCGCGTTGCCGGAGCGCGAGTTGTGGGTGCGCGCGCCGCCGAGCTCCTCGAAGGTCACGTCCTCGCCGGTGACCGTCTTGATGACGTCGGGGCCGGTGATGAACATGTGCGAGGTCTGGTCGACCATCACCGTGAAGTCGGTGATCGCCGGCGAGTACACCGCGCCGCCCGCGCACGGGCCCATGATCAGCGAGATCTGCGGGATCACGCCGGAGGCGTGGGTGTTGCGCTTGAAGATCTCGGCGTACAGGCCCAGCGCCGCGACGCCCTCCTGGATGCGCGCGCCGCCGGAGTCGTTGATGCCGATCAGCGGGCAGCCGGTCTTCAGCGCCAGGTCCATGACCTTGACGATCTTCTCGCCGAACACCTCGCCCAGCGACCCGCCGAAGACGGTGAAGTCCTGGGAGAACACGCACACCTTGCGGCCGTCGACGGTGCCGTAGCCGGTCACCACGCCGTCGCCGTAGGGGCGGTTCGCGTCCATGCCGAAGTTCGTGGAGCGGTGCCGCGCGTGCTCGTCGATCTCCACGAACGAACCCGGGTCCAGCAGCATGTCGATGCGCTCGCGGGCGGTGTTCTTGCCCTTCGCGTGCTGCTTGGCCACCGCGCGCGCCGAGCCGGCGTGCACCGCCTCGTCATTCCGCCGGTACAGATCCGCCAGCTTGCCGGCGGTCGTGTGGATGTCCGGCACGTCCACCGGCGGCTGACCGACCGGCTCCGTCGCGCTGCTCATGCAACCAACCTGTCCTCGTTACCTGCTCGGCTCCAGTGTCTGCCGCCCGCCCGCGGCGTTCCAGGCCCGGAACCCGGCGACGCGCCTCGGCGCGTGGCAGCCGGTCGTCACCCCAAGGCCGGGCGCGGCGTGCGTGCTGGCAGACCTGGTCATCGCGGAGCCTAATCCGGCGCGACGGCCGAAGTCAATTTCGAAGTGAGCTGCCCCTAGTTCGTCCAGGCCAGGCAATCGAGCATTCTCCTGCGGGGATGATGCTTAAGTGAATATCTAGTAGTAGTCATCCACGCTCTGCTTGTGGCCGGTCACACGGTCTCGACGGGCGTGTCCAGCATCAGCGCCGAGCCGATCCGCAACAGCGCGTCGACGTCGCGCACCGAGCCGGTGCGCACCATGTCGTTGGCGACCGTCAACGCCGCCTGCACCAGGATCCGGGCGCGCACCGGGTCGAGCCCCGGCCGCGCCTCGCACAGCAGCCCGACCCACTCGGCCACGTAGGCGTGCTGGGTCTGCCGCGCCCGGTGCCGTTCCGCGTCCGGCAGGTGGTTGACCTCGCTGACCAGGATGTCGATGAACCGGCCGTGGTCGAAGGCGAAGCCGATGTAGGAGCTCAGCAGCTCGCGCAGCGCGTCGTCGGCGGCCGGCGTGCTGGCCAGGGTCCGTTCGAGCTCGACCTCCAGCCACGCGTTGCCGCGGGTGATCACGGCGCCGAGCAGCTCCTGCTTGCTGGCGAAGTAGTTGTACAGGCTGGGCCCGGCGATGCCGGCCGCCGCGCCGACGTCCTCGGTGGTCACCTCGGTGTAGCCGGCGTCGGAGAACAGCCGCATCGCCGCGGCCAGCAACAGCCGCCGCCGGGAGGCGCGCCCGGCGAACAGCGCGGCCCGCTGGTCGGCGTCGGGCTCGTGGTGGTCGGCGAACCGCTGCGGCGGCTGGGTCCCGATGACGACCACCATGGCCCGGAGCAGCTGCTCGAACTGGCGCCGCGGCAGGTCCACCTGGTGGTAGGACGGGCTGGTCAGGACGCTGAACATGCACCAGGCGCGGAACCGGGCGTCCTCGCCGGTCAGCTCGGGCCGGAAGGCGCGCGCCACCTCGGCCAGCCCGGTGGCCACACCGCGCAGCTCCTCGCGCAGCACATCGCGCTGCTCGGCGGGCAGGTGCCGGGCTTCGCGCTGCCAGAGCACGCCGAGCTGGCGGTGGTCCAGCGCGGCGGCGGCGAGCTGCGCGACCACGTCGTCCAAGTCCCGGTCGGCCACCTGCGCGGCGATCGCGTTGAACGGCTGGAGCTCGTCGAGGACGACCCGGGTCAGCAGCTGCTGCTTGCCCGCGAAGTGCCGGTACAGCGCCGACGAGCCGACGCCGACCGCCTCGGCGATGTCGCTCATCCCGACCCGCGCGTAGCCGAGCCGGTAGAACAGGTCCGCGGCGGCGGCGGTGATCAGCGCCCGGCGGTTGCGGGGACGCGTGTTGCGAGCAGGTGGATTGGTCACCTCAGCCATCGCCGCCTCCCCTGCTCGCCCGGCACAGCGAGCATACTTGCGCGCCGTGCACGGGCGACGTGGCCGAGGACTCTCCACATGAGATCGTCGGCCGGCGGCAGGGGCCGGTCCGCTAGCCGATCATCCGCGCCAGGTGGCCGTGACCAACCATCCGAAGGTCTTCGCGACGACGGAGCCATCTCGCTCCAGCGTCCGCAGCGCGGCGGTGGCCTCCTCACGCGCCCGGCCGACGGACGCGTCGTCGGCATCGGACATCCAGAACCGCGTCGGGCCCCAGCCGAAGATGAACTCGGCGGCGTCGGCCGCGTTCTCGCCCAGCACCATCTCGGACTCGGCTTCCCGGAGGACGACGTCCGCGAAGCCGGCCCCGGTCAGGATCTCGCGGATGCGCCCGGGATCGGTGAACGTGGCCGGCCCGGGCGCGGTGTCCTCAGCCGGATCGGGCAGGGCGACGTGCGCGCCGATCGCAGCCCACACGGCGCCGAAGTCGGCGTCGGAGGCGTCCCGGCCGCACCCGAAGACCAGCCGCCCGGACGGCTTCAGCGCCGCGCCGATGTTGGCGAACGCGGCCACCGGATCGGCGAAGTACATGATCCCGCCGCGGCTGATGGCCACGTCGAACCGGGCGGCCGGGAAGTCGTGGACCTGGGCGTCGCCCTGCTCGAACGTCACGTTGCCGATGCCTTCGGCCGCGGCCGTGCGCCGGGCTCGTTCGAGCATCGGCCCGGACAGGTCGACGCCGAGGGCGTGCCCGCCGACCGCCTGGCGCGCGGCGGTCCGGGTCGTCTGCCCGTTGCCGCACCCGATGTCGAGCACGTGGTGGTCGCTCTCGATGCCCGCGGCCTCGAACAGCTGGACATCGTTGCGGCCGCCGAGCCCGCCGACCATCGCTTCGTACCGCTCCTGGTTCTCCGCCCAGTGCGTGCCTTCGTAGCCGTTCCAGGCTTCCGCCTGATGAGTGTTGACGATCTTCATGCGGGCAACCCTGCCCGGACGCGCTCACAACTCCCTCGCAGAACGCACACACCACCCGCTGTCCGCAATTTCCATTGAAATCACCGCCTCGTGCACCGACGGGTCGAACTCGTCGCCTTCGGCGCCGAACGCC
>NZ_JBFAIN010000079.1:0-2113 GCF_040654735.1 Saccharopolyspora sp. NPDC050642
CGCGGCACACTCGCCATCCGCCGCGCCATCCACGTCACAGCCTTCTCCACAATCACCTTGTGCATCAACGCCTGCGACATAAACCACGTCTGAACCCCAGGAACCCAAAACCACTGCACAAAAAACTCAAACTCCACCGCCAGCAACGCCAACTGAATCAACACCACCAGCTTAAGGAACTCCACCTCCATCGCGATCTGATCCAACGCATCAGCCATCATCTCAAAATGATCAGCCGCCGCATCCAAATAATTCGACGGACCATCCACAAACGGCGCCATCCGCGCCGCAAACGCCCGCTCCGACGCCCCCGCAAAATCCGACGACCGAATCCCCTCAACCGCCGCCTGCGCATCCACCCGCAACTGCCGCAAACGAGCCGCATGCGACCGCCACACCGCCGCCAACTCCCGCACCTTATCCTCATTAACCGGCGGCGGCTCATCCC
Source organism: Saccharopolyspora sp. NPDC050642 (assembly GCF_040654735.1). Taxonomy (NCBI): domain Bacteria; kingdom Bacillati; phylum Actinomycetota; class Actinomycetes; order Pseudonocardiales; family Pseudonocardiaceae; genus Saccharopolyspora; species Saccharopolyspora sp. NPDC050642. Next base: position 449 of record NZ_JBFAIN010000079.1, read on the forward strand.
CCGTAAGCCAAAGGGACAGCTGGCGCTCAAACTCACTAAACATGATCGCCATAACTGCCCCTTTAGCTTACCTAACCACTAACTAGTACTCGTACGAACTACGCCGACGCAGCCGAGTCGGCATCACCATCCGCTTCGTCCAGCTTGTATGCGGTGCCTCGCGCTCTCTCCCCTGCGTCCCCTATCGCATGGTCCAACAGATCCAAGAATTTCAGCGCGTACTCCTGACCGGGAACCACAGTCTCCAGCCAAATCTTGACGAAATCATTACCGCTGGCTCCCCTATAGCCCCCGGAGCCATCCCCAGCGCCGTCGAAGACGTTGCTGTACGCATCGAGAGCGATGGCGAAATCGCTCATGAGGTCCCGCGCTTCGTCAGCAACCCTCGAAATGTTGACCGCGCCGCCTGCCAGCGCGGAAGGATCTGCGGCGGTACGGTCACTCATTGAACGACTTCCACATCTTTTCGACGTCCGGGAACAACGCTTCGATGTCCGGCTTGCCGGAGAACAGCTCCGGAATGTTCATGCCTTCGGGCGCCATCGCGGCCGCCAGCTCGGTGACGTTCTTATGCGCCTTCTCCTGCGCGCCGGTGACCGCCTCGACGATCGCCGCGCCCAGCTCCTTCGGCGACAGGTCGCGCCAGCGATCACCGCGCAGCACCACCTCGATGAGCCGGCCCTGCCCGTCCACAGTGGCCTTGATCATCTTGTTCTTGGTGGTCGCGGACTCCCGGACAGCCTGCACCTCCTCGACCGCGCCCGAGATCTTCTCGCGCTGCTCGTTCAGCTCCGCGAGCAGCTTGGACACTTCCTCGTCATAAACCGGATCCATCGGACGCTCCCTTCTGCCGTTACCCCGTCGACTTGGCGGAGTCGGGGTTCGAACCCTCTGCTGACTCCACGAATTCGGGGGCCTCGGTGGTTCGCCTGGCCGGCTTGGCGGGCTCGGCGGGGTTCGAACCCTCTGCTGACTCCACGGCTTCGGCGGCCCCGGTGGTTCGCTTGGCCGGCTTGCCGGCCTTGCCCTTGCCGCTGGACGCCTTGGCCGGGGCGTGAACGTGGGTCGGGACCGGTGCGTCGTCCGTGACGCGGTAACCGCCATCGGGGCGACCGATGACCCCGTCGCCCGCTGCCAGGTGAGCGCCCCAGACCTCTTCGTCCTCAGACAGCCAGGTCTGGCGTTCCCGTTCGCGGTCACCGTTGCCGCCACCACCGCCCATGCCACCCATGCCACCCATGCCACCCATCGGCGGCATCATCGGCGGCATCATGGGCATACCGCTCCCGGCTTGGCGCTGGTCAGAGCCGCCACCGCCGGCCCCATCACGGGAACCGCCGCCGAGGTCGCCGGACCAGTCCGACCACCCCTCGCCGCCAAAGCCCGAGCCGCCGGCGGCAGCGAAATTCGCGCCCTCGCCGAAGGAAGACTGACCAGCTCCAAGGCCACCGGCGCCTGGCAGGCCGGAGCCACCCCCGCCTCCGGACGGGAGGTTGAGCTCCGCATGTCCCCCACCGTCCGAGGGCGCCGTGAACTTCGAGCCACCCCCATCGCCCGGCGACGGCGTAAAGCCCGAGCCACCGTTGCCACCCTTCGGCAGATCCAGGTTCAAGCCGCCGTCATCCCGACTACCCGGGAACTCCGGCACGTTGGACTTCGGCGAAT
>NZ_JBFAIN010000079.1:2212-11896 GCF_040654735.1 Saccharopolyspora sp. NPDC050642
TTGAACTGCGCGGTCGGATCCTCCGGCTCCCAGCCTTCCCGATTACGATTCAGGTTCAAGCCGCCGTCATCCCGACTACCCGGGAACTCCGGCACGTTGGACTTCGGCGAATTGAACTGCGCGGTCGGATCCTCCGGCTCCCAGCCTTCCCGATTACGATTCAGGTTCAAGCCGCCGTCATCCCGACTACCCGGGAACTCCGGCACATTGGACTTCGGCGAATTGAACTGCGCGGACGGATCCTCCGGCTCCCAGCCTTCCCGATTACGATTCAGGTTCAAGCCGCCGTCATCGCCGGGACTGCCACCACCGAATGGCGCGTTGAATCCCAAGCCCGGCGGCCGCCGGCCCGATCCAGGGTTCGTACCGCCACTGCCCGGGACCCCGCCGAACGGTGTCAGCGGCAGTCCGCCGGATCCCCGACCGTTCGGGTCCGAAACGAAGGGATCGAAGCCGCCCCCACCAGGCTGGTTGAAGTTCACCCCGTTCGGATCAGACCCGCCACCAGGCGCATTCAACCCGACCCCAGGACCACCAGACCCACCACCAGGCTGATCGAAATTCAACCCACCATTCGCATCAGACCCGCCACCAGGCGCGTTGAAGTTCACCCCGTTCGGATCAGACCCGCCACCAGGGAAATTCACCCCACCATTCGCGCCAGACCCGCCACCAGGCGCATTCAACCCAACCCCAGGACCACCAGACCCACCACCAGGCTGATCGAAATTCAACCCACCATTCGCATCAGACCCGCCACCAGGCGCGTTGAAGTTCACCCCGTTCGGATCAGACCCGCCACCAGGGAAATTCACCCCACCATTCGCGCCAGACCCGCCACCAGGCGCATTCAACCCAACCCCAGGACCACCAGACCCACCACCAGGCTGATCGAAATTCAACCCACCATTCGCGCCAGACCCGCCGCCAGGGAAATTCACCCCACCATTCGCGCCAGACCCGCCACCAGGGAAATTCACCCCACCATTCGCGCCAGATCCGCCGCCGCCTTTACCGTCGGGATTGAATTTCAGCTCGGGACCGTCACCGCCACCCTTGCCGTCGGGATTGAATTTCAGATCAGGACCGTCACCGCCACCCTTGCCGTCGGGATCGAATTTCAGATCAGGACCATCACCGCCACCCTTACCGCCGGGACCGCCGCCCGCAGTGCCGATTGTCGGTGGCGTCTTGTCAAACAAGTCCTTAAACGGCGGGTTGGCGATGACAAAGACCTCTTCCAACCGCGCGGCCGCTTTCCGGGCAGCTTCGTTCAGCGGCTGCAACTGGGCACGCACGGACTCACTGACAGCCTTGTTGATCCAGGACCATCCCAGCTCGGATCGCAAGTCGGCTTTGAGGCTCGTAATACCTTCCGGCAACGGCGGAGGGCGCCAAGTGGTACCTGGTGCAGGACCCTGCCCTACTCCGTCCGGAGTATGCAGGGACAAACCTTTACCTGCCGAAGCGGTCCTGGAATCATACGACGACAGCACATAGTTGATGTACTCTAAACCCTCAGACTTATCTTTAAAATAGGGCAGGAGGTAATTGTCGTCACCGGAGACGAGGCCGGATCCCGTAACATACGCCCAAACGTTCTTGACCACCAAGGTGAGGGCGTTCTCGATCGCGTTGACCAGTCCGCCACTCACACTGTCCCACGCCGTCCCCATCTCGCTGCCGAACAGGAGCAGTCCGGACGTCACGTCGACGAGGCCTTCTGCCGGTGACGGGTTCCGGTGAGTAATCTGCTTGTACAGGTCATCCAACAGGAAGTTGATCTGACGGACATGACCTTGGATGGCATAAGCCGCGCGGCCTTTGAACTCCGCGTCCGGGCTGTCGAGTCTGCTGATCCATCCCGCAGTCTTCTCGCGCGCTCCGTCCAGCCAGTTCACGTAATGTCTGATCATCCCCACGCCGTCAGCGGCTTGCACCCAGTCGATAGTGCCGACCCGAGCAGCCGTGACCTGTGGCATGTAGCTGTCGATCTCTCCGACGGCCGTGCGCCAGTCCGCCAGCAAAGCGTCGTTGTAAACCACCCTGAACCACGGTTTGCCGGGGGTCCAGCTTTCGGTTGTATAGGAGGTGGCAACACGCCCCCCGTCCCCGGTGTCGAACTGAAGCCAGCCCTTCGTCCCACTGCCCGCATCCAGGATCTTGTTCAGGTCCTTGCCCACGCCGGCAATCGTGAACAGAATCTCCTCGTAGGTCGCACGGGAGAGGTTAGTCCGGCCACTGGTGACGTCCGGGTCGACGACGTTGCTGTCGTCGCCACCTGACCCGCCCTCGCCGTCCGACTCGTCTTTCGATTCGTCGTTGCCGCCGCCCGACCCGTCATTCGACTCGTCGTTGCCGCCGCCCGACCCGTCATTCGACTCGTCGTTGCTGCTGTTCGACCCGTCATTCGACTCGTCGTTGCTGCTGTTCGAACCGTCGTTCTCGTCGTCCGCCACGACTACGCCCCTCCAGAACCTTGGCCGCCACTCATCTTCCCGCCACCAGAATTAAGGTCCGGGAATTCGGTGACAAAGTCATTCAGACTGTAGTTCGCCAGATCGTCGGTGTTTTCAAATACTTCGATAGCCCACCGCATCGCGTTGACAACTGTGCTCAGCCGCTGCCGAAGCGCCTCATTGACAGTCTCCACTGAGCCACCGAATCCCTTCGCCCGAGCATTCAAATCTTGGGCAGGTTCCCACTGTGTACCCCTCGGCTGAGCCGTGAAATTACCATTCAGCTCGCCATACTTGGAAATCGTGGCGTAGTCGATCAGACCGTTCTCAACATCGTGTAACGCCCCCAGCAACTTGAGCCAGTCGTCCTTGTTGAACCGGAGGTTGCCTTTGCCATCGGCGGACTTGACGGCTGGCAACGGCTTCGGCTTTCCGTCCTTGCCATCGCCGCCCTTACCGTCCTTGCCATCGCCCTCCTTGCCATCGCCGCCCTTACCGTCGCCGCCCTTGCCATCGCCGCCCTTACCGTCCTTGCCATCGCCCTCCTTGCCATCGCCCTCCTTACCGTCGCCACCCTTACCGCCCTTACCATCGCCCTCCTTGCCATCGCCGCCCTTACCGTCGCCGCCCTTGCCATCGCCCTCCTTGCCATCGCCACCCTTACCGTCCTTGCCGTCGCCGCCCTTGCCATCGCCCTCCTTGCCATCGCCACCCTTACCGTCCTTGCCGTCGCCGCCCTTGCCATCGCCGCCCTTACCGTCGCCGCCCTTACCGTCCTTGCCATCGCCCTCCTTGGCGACCGGTTTCACCGACGTCACCGGCTCCAGCGGCACAGCCCCCTGACCACCAGACGAACCACCGGAACCGCCACCGCTGCCTTTGCCGTCACCCACCTTGGCCATCGGCGCTTGCACACGCACGCCTCGGGCAAGCGGCCCATCCCCCTGCCCACCAGACGAACCACCGGAACGACCACCATCACCTTCCTGGCCCCCAGCACCGCCCTTGCCGTCACTCTCCTTGGCGACCGGCTTATAAAGCGTCCTCGGCTTCAGCGGCACACCCCCCTGATCACCAGGCGAACCGCCAGAACCACCTCCATGACCCCCACCACCGCTGCCTTTGCCGTCACCCACCTTGGCCATCGGCGCTTGCACACGCACGCCTTGGCCAAGCGGCACACCCCCCTGGCCACCAGCCGAACCACCGGAACCGCCGGAACCGCCACCCTCGCCTTTGCCATCACCTTCCTGGCCTCCACCGCCGCCTTTGCCATCACCCACCTTGGCGACCGGCTTCACCGACGTCACCGGCTCCGACGGCACACCCCCCTGATCACCAGGCGAACCGCCAGAACCACCTCCATGACCCCCACCACCGCTGCCTTTGCCGTCACCCACCTTGGCCATCGGCGCTTGCACAGCCACGCCTCGGCCAAGCTGCCCATCCCCCTGACCACCAGACGAACCGGAACCGCCACCATCGCCCTTGCCGTCACCTTCCCGGCCCCCAGAACCGCCCCTGCCGTGACTCCCCTGACCACCAGAAGAACCACCGGAACCGCCGCCATCCCCAGTCCTTTCATCGCGCGGCGTGTGAGGCTTGACGCCCTGTCGGCCTTCGCCGGGGAGCGAACCGTAGGTCGGGAGGCCGTGGAATCCTGGCGGCGGCCCGTCCGAGTTCGGATCCTGGATCACCAGGGGATGCTGAGTGCCTTCGGTGCGACTCGTTCCGTCCGGCGCGCATTTCGGTCCGTCGAACTCGATCTTGCCGTCTTTGCCGAGAGCGACTTTGCCGTCGTCGAGCAAGGGCGCCTTGTCCCGCGGACCAACCCAGCGCAGGTCGCCGTTGGGCATCACGATCAGTCCGGCGGTTCCGTCGTCTGGATTGCCCGATCCTGGCTTGCCGGACGCGAAAACCTTGGTCGGGTCGCCCTCGTCGTGCCCGTTGTAGAGGGTGTGGACGTCGCCGTCTTTTCCGATACGGGCCTCGTACGGGCCGTTGTCCAGCAGCGGCGCATCCTTCGGGTCGCCAACCCACTTGAGTTTCCAGGTGCCGTCGCCGTTGACCCAGGCCAGGCCCGACTCCTCAGATGAACCAGACGTGCCGTCCCCCGGCTGGACCGAGTGGACCGGCTTCACCATCGTCGTCGGCTCTGCCGATGGAAGCGCGTCCCCCTGGCCACCAGACCGGTCGTGGAAATCCGATCGCTCGTCACCGACAAACGGCTCCCGCTCGCGATAACCGGCCGGCTCTGCCGATGGGAGCGCATCCCCCTGGCCACCAGACCGATCACCGAACTCCGACCTCTCGCCGGTAAACGGCTCCTGCCGGTGATGACCAGCCTGATCCCCCGCAGACCGATCACCGAACTCCGACCTCTCACCAGCAAACGGCTCCCGCTCGCGATAATCGGCCCGAAAGACCTCTGGAGGGGGGTCGACGACGATTTCGCCTTTGTCCCCGAGGCTCACGTGGCCGTCTGGCGTCAGCGGAACGTCGTCTCTCGGTCCGACCCACCGCAACTCACCGTTGGGCATGGCCATGAACCCGGATTCATCGGGGTGGCCGCCAATGTGCAGATCCCGGTCGTCAGCAGAGGATGGCTCGTAGTACGTCGCGTTGGAAGCATCGTCGCGGTCCGCAGGGTTGTAGGACTGCTCAAGCTCGCCGGATACATTGAGATGCACTTCGTATGGGCCGTTGTCGAGAAACGGCGCATCCTTCGGGTCACCGAGCCACTTGAGTTTTTCTTCTCCGCCCTCCTTGACCCAAGTCAAGCCTTCGTCGAGCGGTGTCCGGTGCGGGGTGTCATCCGGCCGGGGCCCCGGCTCCTGCACGTCGGGACCGTGCTGCGCGACATGGTTCGCCGGCGTCCCGTCCACACTCCTTCGAAAGAACACGGGAGTCATCGCCGGCCCGGGCATCGCCTGACTCGCGTCGGGAAGGTTCTGCCCGACATGGTGCGTCGGCGTCCCGTCCACATGCACATGCCCTGGCTGGGACACGGGAGTCTGCGGGTGCGAATTCGAATTCGGCGTGAAATGCGGGTCCGGGGTGTCATCCGGCAATTCCGCCCGGGTCGTCTCGTCCGGATCCGGCTGCTGCGGCGCGTTGGGACCGTGCTGCCCGGGAGCCGGCACCATCGCCCTGTTCGGCCCCAGACCATCCAGCCGCGGTTCCGGCTGCGGCTCGCCGGTCGGCCGGTTCGGGCGATGGTTGTTGCCACGCCCCGAAAACTTGCCGCCCGCGGGGTCGTCAGTCATGGCGGAGGGTCCTTTCTGCACGCGAGTCACTGGAGGGGCGTGGAATTGATGAGGAGGATGGCCGCGGGCCCACCGAAGCGGGCCCGCGGCCGAGGGGAAACGGGACTACATGGACATGATTCTGGCGCCCATGTTGTCGCCGTCCTTGAAAATCTCGTGCACCTTGAACGACTTGGTCACATTGTCGTTGAAGGCTTCCGACATCTTGGCGTACAGCCTGTTCCACTCAGCCTGGAGCGGACCCCACAACACCTCGGCCTGACCCTGCATACCTTCCGGAATCTTTTTCAGGCCCTGGTTGAGTTCCTCGATGATGACCCCGGCCGCGACGTGGCACTGCCGGAGTTGCTCGTTGAGGTCCATGTAGCCGTCATGGTTGATGTCAAAACGCGACATGGCTATTCCCTTTCTTGAATATGATCAGCTGCCGGCGGTGGTGGTGGCATCGTCGCTGGCCTGCGTGTTGGTAACACGGGTTGCGATGACCTTCGCGTTGAGGCGGTCCAGCTCTGTCACCAACTTCTCGAAGGCCTGGTTCCACTCGGAGAACTTGGTGGTCAGCAGACCACCGGAGCCCGAGTCGTTGACCAGTTTGATCTGGTCGGTCAACTGCCAGACCTTCTGCTTGACCGACGTCATGTTGGTGACCGCTTGGCTGGAGGCATTGATGCCCACCTGCAGTACGCCGGGGTCGAAGAAGAATTTAGGCGCCACGGGAATCTCTCCTATCCTTGTTGAGCACCATTGATTTTTTCGAGCACTGGCCCGGTTGGCAGCAGTGCCAGCAGATCGGCCGGAACCAGCCGAGCCGTCTCGACAGGGAGGCCAAGAGCGCTGGCCGCATCGGCGTCGGCCACCGGGAACTTGGCTCCCGCTTCGGTGATGAGGTAAATACCCGCACCAGGAACATCCGGCGCCGGGCGAGTGCGCGCCAGGAAACCGGCGCCAGGGATGACCTCCACCCGGTCGGCCACGCGGCCGTCGCGCACCACCCCCGCCGTCTGATTGCTTTGCGCATCGCCCTGCGGCGGCGGCGCCGTCACCAACCGCGCCTGCGACTGCTCCCACCGCACGCACGGCACACGGCCCGCCAGATCCGGTCGGTCCGGCGGCTGCGACGGCAGCGCGGACTGCCACACCGGCGCGGGCAGCACGTTCTGCGTCGCCAGCTCCGAGGGCGTGATGCGCACGGCCTCTCGCGCGGGCGATGCCGGGTCGGCGCTGAGCAACGCGGACACGGTCGAGGTCACCGGGACCAGGCCGTTGCCCGCGGCCACGAAGTAGTTGTTCCCCACCGCCTCGGGCACGACGATCAGCTGCCCGACCACGGTTGGCGTCCCGCTGAAGTTGGGCCCCGCCTTGTTCGCGTCCCGTTCGACCGGCGGCGAGCCGATGTCCGGCCCAGACGGCAACGTGTTCAGCCACGACGAATCCACTGCGAGAGCCTGAGCCGGGTCGAGCCCGAGCGCGCGCGGCACCCATTCAGCCGCGATCCGCAGCCGCGTGCCCTGCCACGCCAGGTACATGTCCCCGCCCGCGGTGACCAACAGCGCCTGGTCGTCGCGCATGTCGGAGACAGCTGGTCCTTCGCCGACCGTCACCGACAGCTTGGTGCCTTCGTCGGCCCCCGCACACACGGTCCACGGACTGTCGGACGACCCGGTGGGGATCGCGTCCGGTGCACCGAGGATCCCGATCGGCGCACCGCGCGGCACGTCCGCGAGGTCGGCCGTCTTGACCGTGGCGACCTTGGGATTGCTGCCGATGAGCAGCCGCGCGGACGCCTGGTTCAACACCGGCCGCAGCCGGCCGTTGACCATCATGAACCGGTTTCCGGTGTCCTCGGCGACAATCAGCGTTCCCGGCTCTCGCCACCCGTCGTTGCCGCCACCGATGTTGGTGAACAGGTTGACCACCGCGACGATCGCGGTCACCAAGATCCCGATGACGATGCCAACGGCGAGCCCGACTCCGGTGCGCCGCAGCGGGCGCTCCGGCCCGTCCGGGTCAGTACGCAAGATCGCCGAGGACAGCCTGCCCGCGACAAAGGAATAGGCGTCCACTTGGTCTCGCCTGCTGTACATCACTCACCTCCCAATCCCGGCACGATCGTGGATATGAAAATGGTTCACAGCAGGGAAGCAACCCAGCCGTAAACTCCGATCACGGAGAGCAGAATGGGCAGCACGGCCAGCGCGCAGATCCACTGGAGAATGTCGCCCCACCGGCCCCAGCGCGGAATCAAGCGCTTACCGGGCAACGTGTGCGCGGCGGCCACGGCGAGACCGGACAGCGACAGCAGCCCGAGCAGCACGCCCATCCGGCCGACCACCGGCATGCTCGCGCTCCAGCCGAGCATCAGCACTGTCAGCCCCATCCCGGCAGGCACCAGGGCGGATACTCGATGCCAGATTCCGACGACCTCACGGGCCTGCAGCAACAGCAGCACGCTGATCAGCGCCGTCAGCAGGATCGTGTCCCACTGCACGACCGACCCCAGTGCGATCAGTCCCCCGGTGCACAGCCCGCCGAGCACACCGAGGATCGAGGTCAGGTGAGTGTCGGTCAACGACGCGCGGTCGAGGACGCCCTCGCCCGGCAGCGGGTCGAGGCCGTCCTGGAACTCGTCCTGCGTGGTGGGTACCGGCTCCACCGACAGTCCGCCCAGCCATGCCGATATGTTCGGGGCTGCCCTGGTCAGCGCGACCGCGAGGATCGTGACGATCGCGGCCGTGGACGCGCCGTCCAGGCCGACGAGCACGGTCAGCACGCCGCCCAACGCGGTGAGCACACCACCAGCGGCCACCGCCTGGAACGCAGGCTTGGCCGTCTTCAGCGACACCCGGGCCAGCACAGCAGAGACAGCGATGGCCACCCCGGCGGACAGAACCCCCGGCCCGTCGATCCACGCCGGCGGCGCATCAGCACCGGGGAAGGCCAGCCCAGCCACGGCCGCCGCGAAGACTCCGACTCCAGCCAGGGTCACCGCCTGCCCGCCACTGTCGCGGACGTACAGCGACATGCCGGCGGCTCCAGCCAGAAGCAGCAGGCTGACCGTGGCCGCACCGATGGCGATCCCCGTCCCCGTCGCCGCGAAGGTGCAGACGAAGACGGCCAGCAGCGCGCACATCGCAGCGGTAGTCATGCTGGTGTAGTAGGTGAACGCCGGGCGCCAAGTGTCGCCGCGACCAGACAGTCCAGTGTGGACACCATCGACCAGGTCGTCGAAGTCGGCTACCGGCAGCTGGTCGTCGCGCGGTCGCAGATAGAGCATGTCGCCGTCGTACAGTCCGGCCTCGGCGGTGCCCTTGTCCTCGTCGAGCGGCTCCTCGCCGAGCCTTTGCAGCACCCATCCGCCGTGCTCCATGCCCGAGGTGGCCAGCGTGGGATCGAGGTGGCCGAGCACCGTCGGCATGAGGTCGGCTATTGCCACGTGCGCAGGAACGGCCAGTTCCACGCGCGAGGACGGGCCGATGATGATCAGCCGGCACATCTCGCTGGACCCACCGGAACCCGGGGCTGTGGTCGCCGTGCTCGTCGCCTCCATGACAACCACACGTTTCGCCGAACGTGCCTGGTTCAGAAGAACCACGATGACCGCGCGCGACCGGGCAAGCGATGAAACCGCCCCGCGCCACGCGGCCGCCGAACAGTGCGGAGTCCGCGCTCACAATCTCTACGATTACTGCTGCTCAAGGCTGTCGTCGTACGTCACGCGAACCCTCGCCGACCAACACCACGCCGCGAAACCGGCCGAGGAAGCCCTGCACGAACGGGCAACCGGCCGCCGCCCAGATTCTCGCGGCCGTGCTTCCAACTAGCACAGGAGCGGGAGCGGTCCGTGACCGCTCCCGCTCCTGCCACTGCTCAGACCTTCTCGTCGAGCGCCTTGGTGGTGTCCACGCGCTTGCGGACGGCGAACCAGCCGATCACCAGCGCCACGACCAGCACCGGCACGC
>NZ_JBFAIN010000080.1:0-10282 GCF_040654735.1 Saccharopolyspora sp. NPDC050642
GGGTCCCCCTACCAATTGTCCGTCCCCCACCCACACCCCCCCACCCCCCCAAACCACCCCACCGACTCCACCCCCGTTCGACGGTTTTGGGGGCGGGGAGGCGATCGCCTCCCCGCCCCCAAAACCGTCAGCGCGCGTAGAGGGTGCGGCACAACTCCCGGAACTCCTGTGCCCGCCGGGTGAGGCGGACCCCGCGCATCGAGGCGACGACGATTTCCAGCGACGGGACGTCGTCGGTCAGGGTGAGCGGTACGGCTCGCGCCCCCGAGTACGTGGTTTCGGCCGGCGGGCATTGGTTGAGGAGCGCGAAGCCGTGACCGTGCGCGACGAAAGCACGGACGGTCTCGTAGCCGGTCGTGCGGTGGCGGACCCGGGGTTCCACGCCCGCGTTGCTGAGGATCGACTGCAGGTACTCGCGGCTGTGCGGCAGGTCGAGCAGCACCATGGGCTCGTCGGCGAGGTCCTGGAGCGACACCTTGCGGTTCTTCCGCTGCGCGAGCCGGTGGTCCTCGGACACGAGGGCGTACGGGTGCGCGGTTCCCACGACCTCGCGGTCGATGTCGTCGTCCAGGTCGTAGCCGTACAGCAGGGCGAGTTCCGTCTCGCCCGAGCGCAGGGCCGATTTGAGCGCCTGGTGCTCGCCTTCGCGCAGGGACACGTGCACCTGCGGGTGCCGGGCCTCGAACTCCGCCAGCAGGCCGGGTAGCCGGAACGGCGCGAGCGTGGCGAAGCAGCCGACCGTCAGCGTCCCGACCAGCTCGGTGCCGGACTGCCGGGCGGTCTCGACCAGCTCGGCGCCGTGGGCGAGGAAGTCCAGGACCCTCTTGTAGAACGCCTCGCCCGCCGTGGTCAGGCTGAGCCCGCGGGCGTGGTGGCGCAGCAGGAACTGCACGCCCATTTCTTTCTCCAGCTGCGCGATCGCGGTCGACACGGCCGACTGGGACACCATGAGTTCCTTCGACGCGGCGGTCATGCTGAGGTGCCGGGCCGCCGCCTCGAAGTAGCGCAGCTGCACGAGGGTGAAGGCAGGCTCGTTCATGGAGACATCCTGCCTCGCGGAGCCGCGTTCGCCTACGAGGTGGTCGCGCAGCCGGTGGCCTGCCTCGCGTATTCGGTGACCAGGTGCTTGGCGGCATTGCGCTCGACGGAGGTGTTGTTGCTCATCAGGTGCAGCCCGAGGCCGTCCTCCAGCGCGACCAGCGTCGCGGCGATCTCGCGCACCGGCCGGGAAAGCGTGAACCGGCCCGTCGCACGGCCGATCTCCAGCACCGTGCCGTAGAGCGCGACCTCCCGGTCGTACAGACTGGTCATGAGCGCGGCGTGCGCGGAGCTGCGGTCGGCGAGCCCGTGCATCTCGTAGAGCACGCAGGCGACCTCGTCGTCCTTCCCGGACGGCAGGCCGGTCTCGATGGCCGCGGCGAGCTTGAGCTCGGCGCTCCCGGCCGCGTCGACGGTGTCGGCCCGGTGGCGGTAGAAGCGGTCGGTCACCGTGCGATGCACGTCGAACATCAGCTCCGCCAGTTCCGGGTAGTGGTAGAGCACCGAGCCCGGTGACACACCCGCCTCCGTGGCGATGTCGCGGATGCGGACGTTGACGCGCCCGCGTTCGTTGATCGCCCGCAGCGCGGCGTCGATGAGCTGTTCCCGGCGTGCCCGCTGTGTCCTGGTCCGTGTCACGTCACCATTATTGATGCTCTGGTTCAATTTTTTCAATCTCTGACTTGGGTATTGACATGTGACTTTGCTGAAGTTTTGAATCTGCGTTCAAAGTTTCTGAGCGAAGAGGAGAGCCATGCCAGCGTTCACCCACGAGCAGTGGCGCGAGGCCGCCGCGGGCCTCGCGCCGCGGACCGCCGCGTTCATCGGCGGCCGGTTCACCGCGGCGCTCGACGGCCGCACCTTCCCGACCGTCGACCCCGCCACCGGCCGCACCATCGCCGACGTCGCCGAGTGCGGTCCCGCCGACGTCGACGCCGCCGTGTCCGCCGCCCGCACGTGTTTCGAGTCCGGCGCCTGGTCATCCGCCGGCCCTGCCGAGCGCAAGCAGGTGCTGCTGCGCCTGGCCGACCTGATCGACGAGCACCGCGCGGAGCTCGCCCTGCTCGACTCGGTGGACATGGGCAAGCTCGTCACCGACGCCTACGAGATCGACGTCCCCGGGGCGGCGGGCCTGTTCCGCTGGTACGCCGAGATGCTCGACAAGGACTACGGCGAGATCGCACCGACCGCTGCGGGAGATCTGGCCCTGGTGCGCCGCGTTCCCCTCGGCGTCGTCGGCGCGGTCGTGCCGTGGAACTTCCCGCTGGACATGGCCACCTGGAAGCTCGCACCCGCCCTGGCCGCCGGGAACTCGGTGGTGCTCAAGCCCGCCGAGCAGTCCCCGCTGTCGGCGCTGCGGCTCGCGGAGCTGGCCGCCGAAGCCGGGCTGCCCGACGGGGCGCTCAACGTCGTTCCGGGCTACGGCGAGACCACCGGCCGCGCGCTGGGCCTGCACCCCGACGTCGACTGCATCGCGTTCACCGGATCAACCGCCGTGGGACAGCAATTCCTTCGCTACGCGGCGGAATCCAATCTCAAGCAGGTGTGGCCGGAATGCGGCGGCAAGAGCCCCAACCTCGTCTTCGCCGACTGCGCCGACCTGGACGCGGCGGCCGAAGCCGCGTGCGCGGGGATCTTCTTCAACCAGGGCGAGGTGTGCTCGGCCAACTCGCGGTTGCTCGTCGCCCGCGAGATCAAGGACGACCTGGTGGCCAAGATCGCGAAGCGGGCCGCCGACTACGCACCCGGCGACCCGCTCGACCCCGCGAGCCGGATGGGGCCGCTGGTCGACGCGGCCCACGCCGAGCGGGTCGCCGGCTTCATCGCGGACGGCCGCCGCGAAGCCGAACTGGTCACCGGCGGAGGACGGCGCGACTGCTTCGTGGAGCCAACGGTCTTCGACGACGTGGCACCGGGTTCGCGCATCGAGCGCGAGGAGATCTTCGGCCCCGTGCTCTGCGTGACCGCCTTCGACGACGAAGCGCACGCGATCCGGCTGGCCAACGACAGCCGCTACGGCCTGGCCGCCTCCGTCTGGACCGCGGACCTCTCCCGCGCCCTGCGGGTCTCCGACGCGCTGCGCGCGGGAACCGTCTCGGTCAACACCGTCGACGCGTTGAGCCCGCAGACCCCGTTCGGCGGCTTCGGCCAGTCCGGCTTCGGACGCGACTTGTCCGCGCACGCGATCGAGAAGTTCACCGGCCTGAAAACCACGTGGATCAAGTACTGAAGGCAACCGCGGGACCACCGACCCGCCCCTCGACCTGAACCGGTGGCCGGCGCCCAGAACCACCGGGCGGCCCTTTCGAGCCACCGCAAGGCATCGAACCCCGAACACCGACGACTTTAGGGAGCACCATGTCCGCGGAGACGAGCACGACCGCCACCGTTGAAGAGCTGGCGAAGCGCCACCTGGTCATGAACTTCACCTCGGCGGCGAAGTACCGCAACGAGAGCCTGCCGATCTTCGTCCGCGGCGAGGGCTGCTACGTCTACGACGAATCGGGCAAGCGCTACTTCGACGGGCTGGCCGGGCTGTTCTGCACCCAGCTGGGCTACTCGCACGGAGCCGAGGTCGGCGAGGCCGTCGCCCGGCAGATGAGCGAACTGCCCTTCCAGACCACCTGGAGCGTCGCGCATCCGCCCGCGGCGAAGCTGGCCGCCGAACTGGCCGCGCTCGCCCCCGGCGACCTGAACCGGGTGTTCCTGACCTCCAGCGGCTCGGAGTCCAACGAGGCCGCGATCAAGCTGGCCCGGCAGTACCACATCAGCCGGGGCGAGCACGCTCGCCGGAAGTTCATCGCCCGCCGGGTCGCCTACCACGGCACCAGCTTCGGCGCCATGTCCCTCAACGGCATGGTGCAGGTGCGCAAGATGTTCGAGCCGCTCATGTCCGGCGTCCGGCACGTGTCCAACACCAAGCGGTACCGGCGCCCCGGTCAGGAGACCGAGGCGGAGTTCACCGCTTTCCTGCTGGCCGAGCTCGAATCGCTGATCCTGCAGGAGGGCGCGGACACCATCGCCGCCATCATCATGGAGCCGCTGCAGAACGCCGGCGGGAGCCTCACCCCGCCCGAGGGCTACTTCCAGGGCGTGCGCGAACTCTGCGACCGGCACGGGATCCTGCTGATCGCCGACGAGGTCATCACCGGGTTCGGCAGGCTCGGCGAGTGGTTCGGCTCGATCCACTACGGTTTCCAGCCCGACATCATCACCTTCGCCAAGGGGATCGCCTCGGCCTACGTGCCGCTGGGCGGTCTGATCGCCAGCGACCGGGTCATCGAGACCGTCCTGGACGGACCGGCCGGCATGTACAACCACGCGCTCACCTACAGCGGGCACCCGGTTGCCTGCGCCGCGGCGCTGGCGAACCTGGAGATCATGCGCCGGCTGGACGTGCAGGGCAACGTCAAGGCCACCAGCGCGACGTTCGCCGCCGAACTCGAACGGCTCCGCGAGAACCCGATCGTGGGCGACATCCGCGGCGACGGCTACCACCGCAGCCTGGAGCTGGTCACCGACAAGGCCACGAAGTCCTGGGCGCCGGAACAGCTCGACGCCACCGAGTTCGTCAACCAGCACCTGACCCCGGCCGCTGCCGAGGCGGGCGTGCTGTGCCGGCTCGCCGTCGACTCCGAAGGCAACCCGCTGCTGCAGCTGTCCCCTCCGCTGATCGCCGACGCCGCAGCCATCGGCGAACTGGTCGGGCTGGTCGAGCAGACGCTCACCCAGGCCGTCGCATCGGGTGGACTCCGGTGAGCGGGCACGACAGTCGCGCCGCGGCAGCCCAGCCCGCGACGGCACGGACCGACGCTCATCCGGCCGGCGAGCACGGGCTCAAACGCGTGCTCGGGCTGCCCTCGCTGTTCCTCTTCGGGCTGGCCTACATGGTCCCGCTCGCGGCCTTCACCACCTACGGGATCGCGACCGACGTGACCCGAGGGCACCTGCCCACCGCGTTCATCGTCACCTTGGCCGCGATGACGTTCACCGCGCTGGGCTACGCGAACATGGTGCGCGCCTACCCCGTGGCCGGCTCCGCCTACACCTACACGCAGCAGACCTTCGGCCCCGCCACGGGCTTCCTCACCGGCTGGGCGCTGCTGCTGGACTACATCTTCCTGCCCACGATCAGCTACATCGTCATCGGGCTCTACCTGGGGATCGCGATCCCCGCGGTGCCCGGATGGGTCTGGGTGCTGCTGGCGATCGCCGTCGTCACCGGGCTGAACACCCTCGGCATCAAACTGGTGACCGGCATGAACATGGTGCTGGTGGGCGCTCAGGGGGTGTTCATCGCGACGTTCCTGGCGATGAGCTACCTGACCGTGTCCGGGCGCGCGGCACCGGCGGACCTGGTGGCGCCGTTCTACAACGCGGACTTCTCGCTCACCGCGATCGTCGCCGGATCAGCCATCCTCTGCCTGTCGTTCCTGGGCTTCGACGCGATCTCCACGCTCTCCGAGGAGGCCCGGGAGCCGCAGAAGACGATTCCGAGAGCGATCATCCTGTGCACGGTCTTCTGCGGACTGCTGTTCGTCCTCATGTCCTGGGTGGGCCACCTGGTCCACCCCGACTGGCAGACCTTCACCGATCCCGACTCGGCCTCGGTCGAGGTGATGGTCAGCGCCGGCGGCGACTTCCTGGCGGCGTTCTTCACCGCCGCCTACGTCGCGGCCTGCTTCGCCTCGGCCATGGCGGCGCAAAGCGCGGTGTCCCGGATCCTGTTCTCCATGGGGCGTGACGGCGCGCTGCCCAGGCGCGTCTTCGCCCGCATCCACCCGAGGTACCGGACCCCACACCTGGCCACCCTGGCGGTGGGCGCGGTGTCCCTGCTGGCCTGCGTCATGTCGCTGGACCAGGCCGCCGCCCTGGTGAGCTTCGGCGCCCTGATCGCCTTCACCTTCGTCAACCTCAGCGTCATCAAGCACTACGCGATCGGCCAGGGCAAGCGCCGAGGCGCGAACTTCCTCCGCTACGTGCTCACCCCTGGGATCGGGGTGGCGCTGACCGTGTGGCTGTGGACGTCGCTGTCGCCGCTGACGTTCGTCATCGGCCTGAGCTGGGTGGCGGTCGGCTTCCTGCAACTGCTCCGGCTCACCCGCGGCTTCAAGCGGCCGGCGCCCACCATGGGCCACGAACCGTGACCCCGCCGGCGGCCCCGCGTTCTGAACGCGGGGCCGCCACCATCAAGGCCTGGTGCCCCTGTTCGTGCGTCGCCGGGGAGGTTCACGTCCCGGCGAGGCGGGCGAAGCGCAGGGTTCGGATTTCGAAGGGCCGCAGCCGCAGGTCGAACGCGTCGGTGGTGGCGTCGGGTTCGGCGAGCGGCCGTTCGAGGAGGTCGGTGCGGGTGACCGAGGTGGCCGGGAAGGAGATGGTCAGCCGGGCGCGGGCGCGGCCGCCGCGCGATTCGTAGAGGCGGACCACGAGGTCTCCGCTCCGGTCGTCGGCGAGCTTGACCGCTTCGACGACGACGGCGTCGTTGTCCACGGCCACCAGGGGCGCGACGGGCCGCGAGCCGTTGATGGTGCGTTCGGGCAGGTTGATGCGGTAGCCCTCGCGGCTGGCGTCGCCGATGTCCGCCCCGACGACCAGGGCGTAGCGCAGGTGGTGGTGGCCGTGGTCGGTGTCGGGGTCCGGGAAGCGGGGCGCGCGCAGCAGGGACAGGCGCACGGTGGTGGTCGCGCCGCCGCCGGGGCGGGTGTCGCGGGTGACGTCGTGCCCGTAGGTGGCGTCGTTGACCAGGGCGTGGCCGTAGCCGGGTTCGGTGACGTGCAGGAACCGGTGGGCGCAGATCTCGAACTTGGCGGCGTCCCACGAGGTGTTGCTGTGGGTGGGGCGCATGACGTGCCCGAACTGGGTTTCCGCGGCGGAGCGGTCGGCGTGCACGTCCAGCGGGAAGGCCGCTTTGAGGAGCTTCTCGGTTTCGTGCCAGTCGATGTCGGTGTCGATGTCGACGCGGCGGGCGTCGGCGGCGAGGCCGATGCGTTGCTCCACTGTGGACTTGCCGAAGCGGCGGCGGATGCGGACGGTGCCGTTGTCGAGGTCCAGCTCGTCGAGCTCGGTGAGGTCCCGGGTGTGGTGCCGGTAGAAGGCGTCGAGGTCCCAGGCGTCCCAGGCGTTGGGGTGGTCGGCGTGCAGCTGCAGCAGGTTCGCGGGGCCGGCCAGCGCCTCGCGTTCGGCGGCGTGGTCGTAGACGGAGGTCAGCAGCCCGCGGTGGTCGATGGTGACGCGCAGCAGGCCGTTGTCGAGGGTGGTGGTGCCGTCGGGGTGGCGGGTGGCCGTCGCCGCGGCGGCGGTGTTCGCGGTGGCCGCGCCGAGGGCGGGGACGCCGTTGCGTGCGTGCGGGGCGGCGTTGAAGGTCAGCGGGCCGGCGGGGTCACCGGCCAGGGCGCGCAGCGCGCCGGTGATGATCGCTTCGAGTTCGGTGGCGATGCGGGCGTAGGCGGCTTCGGCTTCGCGGTGCACCCAGGAGATCGAGGAGCCGGGCAGGATGTCGTGGAACTGGTGCAGCAGCACCTGCTTCCACAACTGGTCCAGCGCGTCGTGCGGGTAGTCGCGGCCGGTGGCGATGGCGGCGGTGGCGCACCACAGTTCGGCTTCGCGCAGCAGGTGTTCGCTGCGGCGGTTGCCCTGTTTGGTCTTGGCCTGCGAGGTGTAGGTGCCGCGGTGCATCTCCAGGTACAGCTCGCCGGACCAGACCGCGGGGCCGGCGTGGTCGGCTTCGGCGGCGGTGAAGAACTCCTCGGGGGTTTCCAGGCGGACGCGCGGGGAGCCTTCGAGGTCGGCGGTGCGGTAGGCGCGGGCGAGCATTTCGCGGGTGGGTCCTCCCCCGCCGTCGCCGTGGCCGAAGGGCAGCAGGGAGCGGGTGGCGTAGCCGTGCTCGGCGAAGTTGTCGGTGGCGTGGGCGAGTTCGGCGCCGGTGATCTCGGAGTTGTAGGTGTCGGCGGGCGGGAAGTGGGTGAACACCCGGGTGCCGTCGATGCCTTCCCACCAGAAGGTGTGGTGCGGGAACTTGTTGGTCTGGTTCCAGGAGATCTTCTGGGTGAGGAACCACCGCGAGCCGGACTGGGCGACGAGCTGCGGCAGGGCGGCGCTGTAGCCGAAGGAGTCGGGCAGCCACACCTCGCGGGTTTCGATGCCGAACTCCTCGAGGTAGAAGCGCTTGCCGTGGACGAACTGGCGGGCCATGGCCTCGCCGCCGGGCATGTTGGTGTCGGCTTCCACCCACATGCCGCCGACCGGCACGAACTGCCCCGTGTGGACGAAGGTGCGGACGCGGCCGTAGAGCTGGTGGTGGTGCTCCTTGATCCAGGCCAGCTGCTGGGCCTGCGACATGGCGAAGTGGAAGTCGGGGTGCTCGGCCATCAGGGCGGTGACGTTGGCGACGGTGCGGGCGACCTTGCGGACGGTTTCGCGCAGCGGCCACAGCCAGGCGGAGTCGATGTGGGCGTGGCCGACGGCGGAGATCACGTGGGAGCTGGGGTGCGCGGGCCCGGCGAGGACGTCGGCGAGCTCGTCGCGGGCGGCGGGCGCGGTGCCGGTGATGTCGTGCAGGTCGAGGCGGTCGAGCATGCGTTCCAGGGCGCGGAGGATCTCGTGGCGGCGCGGTGAGTCCGCGGGGAGTTGCCGCATGAGCTGGTCGAGGACCTCGGCGTCCTGGACGAGTTGCCACACGGGTTCGTCGAGGACGGCGAGTTCGGCGCGGCGCAGCCGGTACAGAGGTGGGGTCGCGGTGGTGGGTTTGGTGCCGAGGTCGGTGGGCTGGAAGCCGTTGTCGCCCAGGATGATCGGGTTGGCGGCGGCTTCGACGTACCAGGTGCGTTGCCGGCCGGCGGAGTTGCGGCCGGCGGGCAGGTGGGTGTTGCGGGGGTTGATGCCTTTGATGGGGGTGCCGTCGGCGCTGTGGGCGAGGCCTTCGCACTGGAATCCGGGGCGGTCGGCGTCGAAGCCGAGGTCGACCACGACTTCGACGGTGCGGCCGTCCCAGTGCGGCGGGATGGTGGCGGCCAGCCGGAACCAGCTGGTGCCCCAGGCGGGTCCCCAGGCTTCGCCGATGCCGGCGGGCGAGTAGTCGGCGCGCAGGGCCTCGGCGACGGGCACGGGTTCGCCGGGCGCGTGCCAGACGGCGATGTCGCAGGGCAGCGTTTCGGCGTAGTAGGCGGGTCGCAGGCGTTCGGCCAGCACCCGGTCGAGGCGCTGTTCGACGATGCGGCGGTCGTCGTGCATGTGCTCCCCCGATGCGCTCGGTGTGATCGTGATCATGCTGGCACATCTCCGCGGCGGGTGGGCAGCTGCGAATCGGGTGGTGGCGCGGTTGCCGACCCATTGGTAGGGACGCATCCTGCGGGTGTCCACCCGTCGGCGTGGAAAGGCGACGTCATGGCGACCTGCGAAGTATGCGGCAACGACTACTGGATGACCTTCGAAGTGCACACCGTGGGCGGCGGGGTGCACACCTTCGACTGCTTCGAATGCGCTGCGCAGCGGCTCGCGCCGCAATGCGAGCACTGCGGGACCCGGATCCTCGGGCACGGGGTGGAGGCCAGCGGCCGGTTCTTCTGCTGTGCGCATTGCGCGCGGCAGTCGGACATGGCCATGGCCGGGGAGCTGCGCGACACCGTCGGCGCGCATCCCGGTTGATGGTCCGCCCGGGGCATGCACGCAGCGTCGGCGAGGCCTAACGGGCGTGCCCCGATCGAGGGATACGCACCTATCCGAATCTTCGTTACCAATACGTTATGGATTGCGAGAAACACAGGAGCTACCTGCGACGACATGGCGGGTGAGACGGCTTCTTCCCGCCTGGTTCGCGCCGGTTGTCGCGTCCGGGATTTGACAACGGGGCGAAGCACCGTCGACTCATCCCCTCGAAGTTAGTGGAGGACGCCCCGATGGCAGGTCTGGTTCGCTGGCTGGGCGGCATGGCACGTGAGATGCAGCGGGCCCGCATGGTGATGCGGAACCCTGCGTCGAGCAGCCAAGCCCGGCGCTGACGTCCGTCAGTACCCAACCCTGCCCGGCCGCTCGGCCGGGTGCGGTCGAGGCATCGGTCCGGCGGCCACGCGCCGCGACGCAATACCGGGGCAACCAACAACCGGGCGACTGATGTCGGAACCTGCTGGAGACACTGGTGCCGTGGCCGGCCGGCCGAGATCCAGGCCGCAGGATGGCCCGGCGCCGCTCGGCTGGTCGCTGACCTCCTCGCCGCAGCGGCTGACCCGGAGGTTCCGGTGACGGTCAC
>NZ_JBFAIN010000081.1:0-9124 GCF_040654735.1 Saccharopolyspora sp. NPDC050642
TCTCAGAGGCTTCCTGGCGAGGACGGCCCCTCCGCCGTGTATTGGACATACATCAGGAGGGGCACCCACAGTCCAGGGAGCCTCTGAGGTTCCGCCACCCGCACCGCCACGCAAAACGAGGTTGGAAAAACCTCATTGAAGTTGCGGCCTAGAGCGAGCCGAAGTAGGGGTGGCGGCCCGGGTTGCCGTCGCGGGGGATGAACCACTGGTCGAAGGCCACGCCCCGTGCGCGCAGCTCGGCCTCGACCTTGGAGACC
Source organism: Saccharopolyspora sp. NPDC050642 (assembly GCF_040654735.1). Lineage (NCBI taxonomy): Bacteria > Bacillati > Actinomycetota > Actinomycetes > Pseudonocardiales > Pseudonocardiaceae > Saccharopolyspora > Saccharopolyspora sp. NPDC050642. The sequence goes on from NZ_JBFAIN010000081.1 coordinate 258, forward strand.
TGCTCCGCCACCTCCGGCTCCGCATCTTCCGACAGCGGCAGGTCCACCTCGTAGAGCTCGTCGTGGTCGGTGTCGCCGAAGGCCCGCCCGGCGAAGGCGGCGAACACCGTCTCGCTGTCGTCCCAGCTCATCAGCTCGGCGGCCTCCAGCACCACGCGCGCCTCGTTGACCACCAGCCGCAACGCCAGCGCCTCGGCGACCGTGCGCGGCGGCGTCCAGCTCGGCTCCGTCAGCCGCACCGCGACCGCCGCCGACGAAAGCACGAGAGCGCGGGCGAAGAACGCGTCGTAGCGGTGGTCGTAGCAGGGCGGCAATTCCTCCAGCACCAGCAGCCCGACCGCGTCGGCCACCGTCGCGTTGTTCACCGCCAGGGCCAGCTCGTCGTAGAAGATCTCGTCGGTGACCACTCGCACCGCGTGGATCAGCGCCCCGGCGGCCAGCGCGTGGGTGTCCGGATCGGCGCCGAACGCGCTCGCCTCGAACGCCCGCAGCTGCGGAGCCAGCTGGGTGAGCCGGAGGCGCCAGTGCTCGGCGTCCATCGCGGGCTCGGCGGAGGTCTCCAGCGCCTCCTCGACCGCCGCCTCCAACTCCTCGTTGATGTCCGAGGCCGCGGCGAGCCGCTGGTTGAACTCGTCCTCGGTGATCCGCACCTCCGAGTGCGCCACCGACCAGCCGGTGAGCACCTCGGACTCGCCGATCAGCTCGTCGAGCACCGAGGCGGCGGCTTCCTCGGCCGCCAGCAGCGACGGCGCGTCGAGCGCGAGCACCACGCTCGCGCCGGTCAGGTGCACCGTGATGCGGTAGTCGAGGACGTCGATGTCGCCATCCCCCGGACCGGAGACCCCCTCGACCAGCGCGAGGTGGCGGTCGAGCACGGCCGCTATCCCCTCCTGCTGCAGCGCGTCGAGCTCCACGACCTCGGCCGGCGGCGCGAGCTCCGCTGTCACCGCATAGTCCACCGCTTCTCGCCCTCTCCTCGACGGTTGGTCGGCATGTTACGTCGTCCGGCAGGCGAGGACCCGTCAGCCGATCGAGGGCCCCTCATCGGCCATGATGAACCACGTGACAACGACTGTGGCCGTATTCGGCAGCTGCAACATGGACCTGGTGGCCTACGTCGGGACGGCCCCGAAGCGCGGTGAGACGGTGCTGGGGCGGGAGTTCCACACGGTGCCCGGCGGCAAGGGCGCCAACCAGGCGATCGCCGCGGCGAAGGCAGGCGCGGCGGTGCGCATGATCGGCGCGGTAGGCGAGGACGAATTCGGCGCCCAGATCCGCGACACCCTGCAGAAATCCACTGTGGATGTCAAGGGGGTCCGCGCGGTGCCGGGGCGCAGCGGCACCGCGCACATCGTGGTGGACGACGAGGGCGGCAACTCGATCGTCGTGGTGCCGGGCGCCAACGGGACGGTCGACGGGCTCGCCGACGGCGACGAGGAACTGATCGCCGGATCGCGGAGTTTGCTGCTGCAGCTGGAGATTCCGCTCCCCGGCGTGGCCGCGGCCGCCGCGGCCGGGCGCCGCAACGGGGTGCGCGTGGTGCTCACGCCGGCCCCGGCGGTGCCGCTGCCCGGGGAAATCCTGTCGAATGTGGACCTGCTGGTGCCCAACGAGCACGAGGCGGCGATCCTGGCGGGCGACGACGACCCGCACCGCGCGCTCGCCGCGCTGCTGGAGCTGGTTCCGGAAGTGGTGATCACCCTCGGTGCCCGCGGCTCGCTGTACGGCAACCGCGACGGAGCGCGCGTGGAGGCGCCCAGCTTCCCGGTCGAAGCCGTGGACACCACGGCCGCGGGCGACACCTTCGTCGGCGTGCTGAGCGCCGCGCTGGGCGAGGGTGCCGAGATGCCCGAGGCACTGCGGCTGGCCTCTGCCGGTGCGGCGGTGTCGGTGCAGCGCAACGGGGCCAGCAGCTCGATGCCGACCCGTCAGGAAATCACCGACTTCTTGGCATCCGCATAAGGGATTCACCGCGACAATTACTGCTCGTTCAGACCGCGTTACGAGGAGTCATTGCACGAGTTTCACGGGCGGCCGGATTGGTCCCGAGTTCGAACCGGCCGCCCGTGGCACGTGCTCACTGAGCGTTGTCGTAGGCCTCGACGACCTCCGCCGGAATGCGGCCCCGGTCGGAAACCTGCATGCCCTGATTCCGGGCCCATTCCCGAATGGCCTGGTTGCGTTCGCGGTCGGCCGCGGTCGGCGTCGCCGAGGGCTTGCCCGGCTTGACGGCGACGCGCTTGCGGCCACCGGTCTTCCGGGCGTTGGCCACGAAAGACGCCAGCGAGTCGCGGAGTTTGGCCGCATTTTCGGTGGACAGGTCAATTGCGTAGTTCACCCCGTCCAAGGCGAACTCGACGGTGCTGTCGGCTGCTGTGCCGTCGACGTCGTCGACGAGCTGAACGGTGACTTTCTGCGCCACGGTAACCCTCGATTCCGGCTCGATTCCCCGTCTTCTCCGCGAACCTCGTGCGGAGAAGAGCGAGCGAACAATAAACGATCGGCGCAAGAATGATCCAGCCGCGGCCGGAATTTCCTGCGATGTGCGCTGGATTACTTTCCAGGATTGCCCCGCAGCGGTTACTGTCAGTTGGTGGTCGGGCGCTCGCCGGCGTGTGAGGTGGCGCGTGACCCGCCCGGCGGTTATCGACAGGTCGCCGCGTTGTTCTATGGTTAAGTACGAGACAACAGCGATGCCGCGTGCTACAACGTGGTCAGGGCTCGCAGTAGTCTTACCTGCAAGTGTCGCGGATCGAGGCGGGGCACGTTCCCGAGACAGGTGATCATGGCCGAGCGGATTCAGGTCGAACTCGTCGATGACATCGACGGGTCCCCAGCCAACCACACCGTCACCTTCGCACTGGATGGTGTGACCTACGAAATCGACCTGAACGAGAAGCACACCAAGCAACTCCGGGCCGTGCTCGATCGCTACATCAAGGCCGCGCGGGCGCCCAAGCCGGAGCCGGTGCGCAGCACCCGCCAGCAGGAGCGCGAAGAGGAACAGGCCCGGCAGGCCAACAAGCAGCTGACGGAGCAGATCCGCGGTGCCGCGCAGCGCACCCGAGAGCACCTCAGCAAGAAGGCCGCCGAGCCTGAGCCGGAGCCCGCTGAGCAGTCGGCGCCCGCCGAGCAGTCGGAGCCGGTCGAGGAAACGCTCTTCGACGCGACGTCGGCCGAGGAAGCGAAGTCGGACGCCGCCCGCGTGCCGGCCGTTTCGCTGCCGACGTTCTCCTCCGCCGTCGACTGAGCTCGCCGGACAGGTTCGGCGAAACCGCGCTCATTCCGGCCTGGCGCCTTGCCGTGACCGAATTCCGCAAGATGCCGGAATGATCACGGATCTGGACACGCGCGGTCCGGTCAAAATACGGTGCTCGCGTTTACCCCGGCGGCAGACGGGAGACGCGCGTGGCGGATCGCTGCGGACGAGGCGTGCTGGTGGCGCTGGCCACCGCGATCGCGGCGACCGGCTGCGCTCCGCTGGTGGACGTCGAGCAGACCGCCGCCGAGGTGCGCTCCTCCGTGCAGGCCCCGACGGTGCGCGGCGGCGAGGCGGTGATCGCGCTCGACCAGGAACCGGACAAGCTCGACCCGACGCTGGCGTCGACGCTGGCCAGCCGCCAGATCTTCAGCAGCATGTGCGAGAAGCTCTACGACGTCGACGAATCCGTCCGCCTGGTGCCGCAACTGGCCGCCGCGCTGCCGCAGATCTCCGCCGACGGCCGGGAACTCACGATCCCGCTGCGCACCGGGGTGCTGTTCAACGACGGCACCCCGCTCGACGCGCCTGCGGTCAAGAAGAGCCTGGACCGGCACCGCGAGCTCAAGGGGTCGGCCCGCAAGACCGAGCTCAACGCGGTCGAATCGGTGGCGGTCGTGGATCCGAGCACGGTGCGGCTCACCCTGTCCCGCCCGTACGCCCCGCTGACCAGCATGCTCGCCGACCGCGCCGGCATGATCATGTCCCCGGCGAAGCTCGACGAACGCGGCGCGGACTTCACCGACGACCCGGTCTGCGTCGGGCCGTTCCGGTTCACCGAACGCGTCGCGCAGGACCGGATCGTGCTGGACCGCAGCGAGTTCTACTACGACCGCGATCGCGTCCGCCTGGACCGGCTGGTGTACCGGACGGTCCCCGACGACAACATCCGGATGGCCAACCTGCGCTCCGGCGAGTTCGACGTGATCTGGGAGGTGCCCACTCCCGAAGTGCCGATCCTGTTGCGGGACAACGGAATCGTGCTGCTCAACCAGCCGACGCTGCAGTACTACGGCATCACCGTCAACGTGCGCAACGTCGGCGGCGAGACCGGTGAGGTGACCGGCCCGCTCGCCGACGATCCCCGGCTGCGGGAAGCCCTGTCGCTGGCCATCGACCGGCGCACGCTCAACAAGATCGCCTTCAACGGGCTGTTCCGGGCCGCCTGCGGACCCATCCCGGACAGCAGCGAGTACGCCACCCCGAAGACCCAGGAATGCCCGCCGCACGACCCGGAGCGGGCCCGCCGGCTCATCGCCGAGACCGGCGCGCGGACACCGGTGCGGTTCGAGATGACGCTGGCCAACGACCCGACCCAGCTCCGGGCGGGCCAGGTCATCCAGGCGATGGCCGCCCAGGTGGGCTTCGACGTCGTGCTGCGCCCGACCGAGTCGGCGACGGCGATCAGCGAGGCGCGGCAGGGCCGCTTCCAGACCTTCTTCGTCGGCTGGTCCGGCCGGCCCGACCCGGACGGCAACATCGCGGCCTTCCACACCGAAGGCGGCTCGCAGAACTACAGCGGCGACTTCAGCCCCGCCACCGACGAGCTGATCGAGCAGGCCGGCAGCGAGCAGGACGTGCCCCGGCGCCGGGCCCTGTACGAGCAGATCGTCGACGCCCTGCACCAGCGCAACAACGTCGTCTACCTCTACCGCACGCAGTACTACACCGCGCACACCGCGCAGCTCGCCGGCGTCGAGACCTTCCCCGACGGGATCATCCGGATGAAGTCCGCGGGCCACGTCCAGGCGGGGGGATGACATGCGCAGCTACGCGCTCCACCGGATCCTGCAGTCCGCGGTGACCCTGGTGCTGGTGTCGCTGGTGGTGTTCGCGGGGCTCCGCGCGCTGCCCGGCGACCCGGCCGTCGCGATCGCCGGCATCGAGGCCGACGACGCGGTGATCGCGGAGATCCGCCGCGCCCATCTGCTGGACGAGCCGATCCACGTGCAGTACGCGGCCTGGCTCGGCCGCGTGCTGCAGGGCGATCTCGGCGAATCGGCCCAGACCGGCCTGCCGATCGGCGACATCATCCTCACCAGGCTGCCGGTGACCCTCGAGCTGGCCGTGCTGAGCCTGCTGTTCGCCGCGCTGATCGGCCTGACCGCCGGAGTGCTCAGCGCGGTGCGCCGCGGCACCGCGGTGGACTGGCTCGGCAACGGCGCGTCGCTGTTCGGCCTGTCCATCCCGAACTTCTGGCTCGGCCTGATGTGCGTCCTGGTGTTCGCGGTCTGGCTCGGCGTGCTGCCCGCCTCCGGCTTCGTCCCGTTCACCGAGTCACCGCTGGGCAACCTGCAACGGCTGATCCTGCCCGCGTTCGTGCTCGGCAGCGGCCTGGCCGCGGTGCTGATGCGGCAGATGCGATCGTCCATGTTGGACGCGTTGGGCTCGGACTACGTGCGGACCGCGCGCGCCAAGGGAGCAGGGGAGTGGCGCGTGGTCGGCATCCACGGCCTGCGCAACAGCCTGATCACCGTCCTGACGATCCTCGGCCTGCAGCTCGGCACGCTGATCTCCGGCGCCGTGGTCACCGAGCAGATCTTCGTGCTGCCGGGCTTCGGCAAATTGATGGTCGATGCCGTGTTCACCCGCGACTACCCGGTGATCCAGGCCGCGGTGCTGGTCTCCGCGGCCGGCTACATCCTGGTGAACCTGCTCGTCGACCTGCTGTATTCGGTGGTGGATCCGCGAATCAGAGTCCGTGGAGGTGCCGGATGACCCAGGCGGATCTGCCGCGGGTGCGCGGTTCGCGACGGGTGCTGCGCCGCCTGCTGCGGCACCGCACCGGCGTCGTCGGGCTCGTGCTGTCGGCGCTGTTCGTGCTGGTGGCGGCGGCCGCGCCGATGATCGCTCCGGCGGACCCGGCGGCGGTGAACTTCGACCAGGTCCTCCAGCAGCCGTCGCTCGCGCTGCCGCTGGGCAGCGACGAGCTCGGCCGCGACCAGCTCGCGCGCGTCATCTACGGCATCCGCGCGTCGATCGTGGTCGGCGTGCTGTCGGTCCTGCTCGCGGTGGTCGTCGCGGTGCCGCTCGGCCTGATCGCCGGCTACTACCGCGGCTTCGCCGACACCGTCGTCTCGCGCCTCACCGACACCCTGCTGGCGTTCCCGTTCCTGGTGCTGGCCGTCGGCCTGGCCGCGGTGCTCGGCGCGTCGATGGTGAACGCGGCCATCGCGATCGGCCTGTCGCAGGTGCCGAGTCTGATCCGCGTCATGCGCGGGGAGACCCTGCGGCTGGCCGGCGAGGACTACGTGGCCGCCTGCGTCGCGGCCGGCGCGCGCGGCACGACCGCGATGTTCCGGCACATCCTGCCCAACGCGGTGAACGCGCTGCTGATCCAGGTCACGGTCGCCATCCCGCTGGCGATCATCGGCGAGGCGCTGCTGTCGTTCCTGGGGCTGGGCGTGCAGCCGCCGGAGGCATCGCTCGGCGTGATGCTGTCGGCCGCCCAGACGTACCTCGCGCAGGCGCCCTGGCTGGTGGTCTTCCCCGGCCTGGCGGTCGTGCTCGCGACGCTCGCCTTCAACCTCCTGGGCGACGGCCTGCGCGACGCCCTCGATCCGAAGGGGCAGCGATGAGCGACGTGCTTTCCTTCACCGATCTGCGGGTGCGCTTCCGCACCGAGGACGGCGTCGCGGAGGCGGTCCGCGGCGTCAGCTTCGGCGTCGCGCCCGGCGAGATCCTCGCGGTGGTCGGCGAGTCCGGCTCGGGCAAGAGCGTCACCGCGATGTCCGCGCTCGGGCTGCTCGCGCCGACCGCCGAGGTCACCGGGCGCATCGAGCTGGACGGCGCCGAACTGAGCGGGCCGGACCTGCGGCGGATCCGGGGCAAGCAGCTCGCGATGGTCTTCCAGGAGCCGATGACCTCGCTCAACCCGGTCTTCACCATCGGCTGGCAGCTCGTCGAGGCGATCCGGCTGCACCGGGACATGCCGGCCGGCGAGGCGCGCGAGCACGCGGCGGAACTGCTCGACGTCGTCGGCATCCCGGAGCCGCGCCGACGGCTGAAGCACTACCCGCACCAGCTCTCCGGAGGGCAGCGGCAGCGGGTGGTGATCGCGATGGCGCTGGCCTGCGAGCCCAGGGTGCTGATCGCCGACGAACCGACCACCGCGCTGGACGTGACGGTGCAGGCCGAGATCCTGGCCCTGCTGCGCGACCTCCGCGAACGCCACGGGATGACGATCCTGCTGATCACCCACGACATGGGGGTGGTGGCGGACCTCGCGGACCGGGTAGTGGTGATGCACCGCGGCGTCCTGGTCGAGCAGGCCCCCGTCGAGCAGCTGTTCCGCGCGCCCGAGCACGACTACACCAAGGCGCTCCTGGCGGCAGTGCCGAGGCTGGAGATCGGCGAGCGCGCCGAAGCCGCGCCCGCAGAGCCGGTGCTCCGGGTCGAAGACCTGGTCGTGAGCTACGCCGGCCAGCGCGCCGTCGACGGGGTGTCGCTGCACGTCGAACGCGGCGAAGTCCTCGCGCTGGTCGGCGAGTCCGGCTCCGGGAAGTCCACTGTGGGCAAGGCGGTGGCCCGCCTGCTGACCCCGGCGGAGGGCCGGATCGTGCTCGACGGCCAGGACATCGGCCGGCTGCCGGCACGACGGCTGCGCTTGGTGCGCCGCAACATCGGCATCGTCTTCCAAGACCCCGGCTCATCGCTGGACCCGCGCATGACCATCGCGGACAGCATCGCCGAGCCACTGCGCCTGCACCGGGCGGCACGCGGCCGCGAACTGGCGGAGCGCGTCGACACCCTGCTCGACGCGGTGGAGCTCGGGGCGTCGATGCGCGGCCGCTACCCGCACGAGCTGTCCGGCGGGCAGCGCCAGCGCGTCAGCATCGCGCGGGCGCTGGCACTGGAGCCGCGACTGCTGATCGCCGACGAACCGACCAGCGCGCTCGACGTGTCGGTGCAGGACGCGGTGCTCCGGCTGTTCCAAGAGCTCCAGGCCAGGCTGAACTTCAGCTGCCTGTTCATCAGCCACGACCTGGCGGTGGTGAACCTGCTCGCCCGCCGGGTGGCCGTCATGCACCGGGGCGAGGTGGTCGAGCAGGGAGACCGCGCCCAGGTGCTCGGCGACCCGCAGCACGAATACACGCGACGACTCCTGGCCGCGGCTCCGGTGCCCGACCCGATCCGCCAGCGTGCGCGACGGGCCGCGCCCTGAAGGAGCGGTCAGTCCTCGGCGCGGTGCCGCCGCGACCTGCTGCGCGAACCGGGCCCGGTGCGCGCAGCCTTCTTGGCCTCGGGCTTCGGTCGCTCGACCCGCTCAGCCAGGGCGGCGGCGAACTCGGGCGGGGCGCTGGGACCCCAGTTCCGGTCTTCCGGGTCCCCAAGCGTCTCGCGCAGCTCGGTGTAGATCGGTGTGGAGTCCACTGCTACCCCCGTTCAGACGATCGTCTGGGAGGCTACCGGCGCTTTCCGGGCGATTCGCGGCGACGAAGCAGGACCACACGAACGTGGACTCGAACCGCGGTCCCGGCGGCCATCCCGCGCGAGCACCCCAAGATCGGCTCTGACCTGGTGTTTTGATGTTTAAGGGGGGGTGGTTGCAGGGGGTGTTTCGGGGGTGTGTAAATTTATCCAAGTCAGCGCGACACGGGCCGGGAAA
>NZ_JBFAIN010000082.1:0-7542 GCF_040654735.1 Saccharopolyspora sp. NPDC050642
GCACCAGCGCGCCGACCTTGATGATGGCGAACCAGAACTCCATCTCGCCGAAGACCTTCACCGACACCAGGTTCAGCGTGAGCACCACCGCCAGCGCGATCAGCGCCAGCACCCACTGCGGAACCGGGCTGAACAGCGACCAGTAGTGCGCGTACAGGGCGATCGCGGTGATGTCGGCGATGCCGGTGGTCGCCCAGTTTACGAAGTACATCCAGCCGGCGACGTAAGCGCCCTTCTCGCCCATGAACTCGCGCGCGTAGGACACGAACGCGCCCGAGGAAGGCCGGTACAGGATCAGCTCGCCCAGCGCCCGCACCACGAAGAACGCGAACACGCCGCACACGGCGTAGGCGATCGCCAGCGCGGGCCCGGCCGTCGCCAGCCGACCGCCCGCGCCCATGAACAGGCCGGTGCCGATGGCGCCGCCGATCGCGATCATGTTGATGTGCCTGGCTTTGAGGGCCTTGCTGTACCCCTCGTCACCGGCGTCGACGGGCGCCTGAGCACTGCGCTCGCCGTCGCCTTGCAGGATTTGCGTCACTGATCCTCGTCTCCGATTTGAGGACTCCGCCGGAACGCAGCGGGGTGCCCGCCAAGCGAGCGGTTCCCGGCAGAGCCCACGAGCCAGCTGTTCGGCGCATTCCACCAGCCGTGCAGACCCAAGTCGAGTCCACGAAACCTTCACTTCCCAAAAGGGCAACCTGCGGAGCACCTGCGATCGACGGCCGACGCGGTGGTAGTGTTCGGAACCTTTTGCACCGGGCCGTTTCCGGCGAGCTCCTCCGCGCGGACGACATGCCGCCGGCGAGCCTCCGGGCGCACCCGGACCTGCGTCTTCTCGACGCGCGACCGAGTCGCGGACTTCCCTGTGGCCGAACGGATTTCGGGTGCAGACCCGATCGCGGAGGCCAGCGGGGAGACAACGTTTCAGACACGGTCGAGCACCGAAACGTGAAGAACCAGACAGAATTCCGCCACCGCACCGGACGTCGAGCGGGTCCAGGGTTGCCCGCAAGCCCCATGAAAAGGGACATCAACCGGCGCCGAAATCCCGCCGGATCGGCCGACTCCAGACCCCGGCGACGGCCACCACCATGCCACCGCCGCAGGTTTGGTGCAGACCATTTGGCCGAGAATCTTTGCAATCGCACGATTCCCAGCCGACATCGAGATCGCACGCCCGGCCCGCCGCGCGCCGACGGTCCACTGTGGCCAGTTAGAAATCGCGCGGCACGCAGCGATGCTCGCCGACGCGCCTGATCAGACCCCGTCCCGGCCGCCGTCCAGCAGTTCCGCAAGCGCTTCGGCGGCGTCCTGGACGGGCGGACCGGCGAGGGCCCACCCCTTCCCATCTGCGCTGAAGGGATACCAAAGACCATCCTGGCCGAGGCGCAGCTGCACCCCGTGATCCCCGAGCGTCCACCTGTTGCGCCACACGCGCACCTCCGGCGGTTCGCCGAGGCCGACGTCCCGCCACGCGTCGTCGATCTCCTGCCGGGCATCGCGAGGCGGCGTCCACGCGTCTTCCAGCGCTGCTAGACCGCTCTTCCCGGCCAGTTTCCAGGCGTGCACGGCGCGGGTGAAGTCCACCGGCCGGGCAGCGGCGCGGCCCGCTCGTCCGGTCAGGTCGTCCCGGTCGGCCCGGGCGGAGAGCCGCACCGCGTCGGTCCACTGATCCGGCTCGTCCACGCGCTCACCCGCCAGCAGCGAACGCGCCCGGTCCGCCGCGTCCGCGGCGAGTACGGCGATCGCGTCCGCAGCGACCGGCGACTCTCCGACGTCCGCCAGCAAAGAAGCCAGGTCCAGCGGAGCCGCCGACACCGGCCCCGGCGGGTCGGGCAACGCCGCCGGATGGGCCGACCATGCCTCCGCCGCAGGCGTTCCCGCCGCCGAGGCAGCAGCGCTCGCGTCCACGGCGCGGCGGGCGTTGCGCCGGTGCAACTCCTCGGTCAGCTCGTCCTCGCCCCGCCCTCGCACCAGCAGCAGCACGAACGGATCCCGGTCGAGCAGCCAGGAAACCTGGTAGGCCAAGGCGGCCGCGTGCTGGCACGGGCTGTCCCAACCGGGACAACCGCACTCGGGATCGAGATCGCCGTAGCCCGGCAGCAGGCGCACATCCGCGTCGTCGGCCGCTCGGACCAGTTCGCGTGGCATGTCGCGGTCGAGCAGCGCGGCGATGTGCCCGGCATTGCCGGCGACCCTGTCCAGGAACCGGTCCCAGCCGGCGCCGGACAGCTCGCGGAACCGGATCACCGTGGTGTGCGGGCGGTAGTGGTCGCCGTCGTGGACCGGGGCCGAGATGCGGCCTGGGCTGACGGTGATCGCGCCCACCTGGCCGGCGAACGCGTACCTGCGGCCCTTCTTGAGCTGCTCCGGGTCGAGCGCGGTGTCCTCCATCGCCTCGATCCAGGCGTTGCCCCACCAGGTGTCGGCGAACTTCTTGCCGTACCGCTTGCCCGGCGGGAACGCGGGGAAGGTGATCGCACGCCGGTGCGGATCGACCTCGTCGGCCGCGTCCTCCTCGTCCTCGTCGTCGAAGCCGAGCAGGAAGTCGTCGTACTCGTCATGACCGGGCACAGGCGCTCCTCAACTCGACCAGCCGCCGCAGCTCGGCGTCGGAAAGCTCGCTGAGCGCGGCTTCACCGCCGCCGAGGACGGCGTCGGCCAGCTCCTTCTTGCCCGCCAGCAGGACGGCGATGCGTTCCTCCAGCGTTCCCCCGGCTACCAGGCGGTGCACCTGGACCGGCTTGGTCTGGCCGATCCGGTACGCGCGGTCGGTGGCCTGCTCCTCGACCGCGGGGTTCCACCAGCGGTCGTAGTGCACGACGTGGTCGGCGCGGGTGAGGTTGAGACCGGTGCCGGCCGCCTTGAGCGACAACAGGAAGACCGGCACCTCACCCGCCTGGAACCGGTGCACCATCTCGTCGCGGCGGGCCACCTGGGTGCCACCGTGCAGCAGCTGGGCGGGCACGCCGCGGTCGGCCAGGTGCTTCTCCAGCAGCCTGGCCATCTGCACGTACTGGGTGAACACGAGCACCGCGCCGCCCTCGGCGAGGATGGTGTCGATCAGTTCGTCCAGCAGCTGCAGCTTCTCCGACCGAGCGGGCGAGGGGCCGGCGCTCTCCTTCAAGTAGTGCGCCGGATGGTTGCACACCTGCTTGAGGCCGACCAGCAGCTTGAGCACCAGACCGCGGCGGGCGATCTCGGTCCTGCTGTCCCGGATCTCGGCCATCACCTCCCGCACCACGCGCTCGTAGAGCGCGACCTGCTCCGGCGTGAGCGCGACGACGTGGTCGGTCTCGGTCTTCGGCGGCAGCTCGGGGGCGATTCCCGGGTCGGACTTGCGGCGCCGCAACAGGAACGGCCGCACGAGCCGGGAAAGCCGTTGCGCGGTCGGGTTGTCCCGCTCCTCCTCGACCGAACGCGCCCACCCGGCCCGGAACTCCCCGATCCGGCCGAGCAGACCGGGCGTGGTCCAGTCGAGGATCGTCCACAGTTCGGCGAGGTTGTTCTCCACCGGTGTACCGGTCATCGCGACCCGCGCGGACGCGGGGATCTCGCGCAACGCCTTGGCGGTACCGCTCAACCGGTTCTTGACGTGCTGTGCCTCGTCCGCGACCACCATCCCCCACCGGTGCCCGGCAAGGGCCGCCGCGTCGACGCGCATGGTGCCGTAGGTGGTGAGCACGAAGCCGCTGTCGAGCCCGGCCAGCGACCGCGCGGACCCGTGGAACCGGCGCACGAGCGTGCCCGGGGCGAACTTCTCGATCTCCCGCGCCCAGTTGCCCAGCAACGACGCGGGGCAGACGACGAGCGTCGCGCCCGCCGTCGCCGGGTCCGCCACCCGGCGCAGGTGCAGCGCGATCAGCATGATCGTCTTGCCCAGGCCCATGTCGTCGGCGAGGCAGCCGCCGAACCCCAGCGCGGTCATCCGGTGCAGCCACCGCAGACCCCGCTGCTGGTAGTCGCGCAGCGTGGCACGCAGCGCCTCAGGTTGGCCGAGCGGTTCGGGGCCGCCGTCGGGATCCGCCACCTGCTCCACCAGCGCGCCCAGCCAGCCGGACGCGACGGCTCCGACGCGGGCGCCTTCGACTTCCGCGCTGCCGATCAACGCGATGCCGAGACCTTCGTACGCGCGCACCGGCGGCAGGGCCCGTTCGCGCGCCTTGCGCGCCAGCTCCGGCTCCACCAGCAGCCATTGCTCCCGCATCCGCACCACCGGCCCGCTTTTGGCCACGACGTCCATCTCGACGTCCGCGAGCGGCTCACCGGCGAGCGTGAGCTGCCAGCTCAGCGGCAGCGGCGAGGACCCGCGCAGGAAGGCGGCGGCGTCCCGGGGCTGCTCGCCGGGCGCCGTCACGACGACCCGGGCGTTGAGCTCCCGGGACAGCTCCGGCGGCCACTCGATGTCGATCCCGGCCGCCGCCAACCGCGCCTCGGCCCCGCCGAGCAGGTCTTCGACGTCCTCGTCGACCAGTTCCAGCTCGACCGGCTCGGCCTCGGCGAGCAGGCTCTCCAGCGGCGACCAGATCCGGGCGGCGCGGCGCAGCGCGAGCATGGCCTCGAACGTCGCGCGCTCGCCGAACCCGTGGCCCTCCCCCGCCCACAGCGCCTCGGCGTCCACGACCTGCGTGGGATCGGCGAGGTTTCGAAGCCGGACCACTGCCGTGAACGGGCTCGCGCCGAACTCGCCGCGGACTTCGAGGCGCAACGCGACCCGGAGCCCGGTGTCCACGCCCACGGCGACCTGCCGCGCCCACTCGCGGAGGTCCTCGTCGGCCGCCGTGCGCTCGTCGGCGGCGTAGCGCGGATCGCCCGTGAGCCACACCGCGCCGGGCGTGCGCGGCATCGTGTCGGCGACCGCGTCGAGGAACTCGCGCAACAGCCGCTCGGCATCCGGCAGCACGAGCGGTTCGGCGGCCGGATCCAGCGGAATCGCTCGCGCGCTCGCCGGCATCGCGGCGGCCAGCGCGCGGAGCCGTTCGACGTCGGCGACGTCGAACGGTCCGATCCGCCAGGCATCGACCCCGTCCGGCGAGACGCCGGGCAGCACGCGGCCACGGGCGACCAGGTGCAATGCCAGCATCGCTGCGGCGGAATGGAAGACCGCGGATGGATGCGCCTCGCGCTCGTCGCGCATTGCCAGGAGCAACGGCAACGCCTGCGCCACTGCTATCCGACGGGCGGGCACTCGACGAGCGACGACAGCGCCGTCCTCGACCAGGGTGACCACCGGTTCGGCGGGCTCTCCCGAAGTCAGGTCCGCCGGGAGCGGACCACCACTTGGGTCGTGGACGACGAACGCGCCCACCCGCGGCGGATCCGCCGGATCGAACACCACCGCGCACCGCCCCAGCCGCACCCGCGTCTCCTCCCGCACCCAGCTTCCCGGTACAGAGTACCGTATGGCGTACGCTCAGAGTCGATCAGCGGAGGATTCGATGTTCACCGGATCATCGGCGGACACCGGGCCGAGCGTCGGGCGTTTCGCCTCGCGGCCGTCGCCCGAGGAGCGGCCGAGCATGCGGCGAACGAGCCACGGCCCGACGAAGCCCGCCACCCACCGGAGCTCCGCCTCGGCTACCCGCCACGCCGACGATTCCTGTTGCGCCGGAAGGGATTCGCTCCACGCATCGTCGCCGCCCGGCAGTTCCAGGGCGTGGGCGACAGCGCCCGCCAGCCGCGTGTGACCGAGGGCGTTGAGGTGCAGCCGATCGCCGCTCCACAGCCGAGGATCGGATGTCACGGCATGGGCCGAAAGGTCCGCGACCACCGCCCCGTGGCGTTGCGCGGCCGCCCGGATCCGGTCGTTGAAGTCCCGGGTCCGCGCGGTGAGCAGCCGCCCGGCCGGCAAGCGCTGCCCGGGGTCGGGATAGGTGAAGGTGACGACGGTAGCCCCGGTGACCGCGAGAGCGCTGAGCATGTGCTCGATGTGGCCGCACACGGCCGCGGCATCGAAGCTCGGGCGGATCAGGTCGTTCACCCCGGCCATGACGGTGACCAGATCCGGGGCCTGCGCGAGCGCCGGCGACAACTGCTCCGCGCGCACCTCGTGGGCCAGTCGCCCGCGCACCGCCAGGTTCGCGTACAGCAGTTCCGGATTCACGGCGGCGAGCTGTTCGGCCAGGCGGTCCGCCCAGCCGCGGTATCCCCGCGCGTCATCGCCGTCGTTGAGCCCTTCGGTCTGGCTGTCGCCGAGCGCCACGAACCTGGAGTAGCGAGGAGTGCGGTCATCCCTGGACATCGGCACCCGCCCTGGCTCGCAGCACCGAAGCGGTCGCGTTGCACCAGTCGCGGTTCTCGCTCTCGAACCGCCGCCCCCGCAAGCACGTCAGGTAGGGGCCGATCTTCGCAGCGCTCGCAAGGAATTCCGCTTCGTCGAGCTCACCGCGCATCTTGCGCAGGAGCTTGTCGAAGAGCTCGATCTTCGCCTCGGCGATCGCCGCGCGCTCCTCGAGCTGGCCGATCAGCTCGGCCGCATCGACCGAATCGGCCGCCGCGACCTTGACCAGGAGATCGTCGCGGATGAACGACGGCTTGGACGGGGCGGCGGCGAACCGCTGAAGTTCGGCCAGACCCGCGTCCGTGACCGTGAAAAGCCGCTTGTTCGGCCGGGCTTCCTGCACGATCTCGCGGCCGGAGACCAGCCCGTCCTGCTCCAGCTTCGCCAGCTCCGAGTAGAGCTGCTGCGGCAGCGCGTGCCAGAAGTTGGCCATCCCGACGTCGAACGCCTTCGCCAGCTGGTAACCGCTGAACTCGCCGTCCAGCAACGCCGCCAGCACCGCATGCCGCAAGGCCATCGCACATCACTCCCTAGCCGAGGCCGCCCAGCGCCACTATAGTCAATTTTAGGACTAATCATATCCTTGACCAAGGAGCCCGCGTGGATACCATCGACCGCTTCCGCACCGCGGTGGAAGAACGCGACGTCGACGCGCTGGAGGCGCTGTTCGCGCCCGAGCCGAGGTTCTTCAGCCCGATCAAGTTCAGCCCGTTCGAAGGGCGAGCCATGGTCCTGGGCGTCTTCGGCGTCCTCATGCGGCGCGTCTTCGACGAGTTCCGCTACGTCGGCGAGCTGCAGGGCACGGCGGAGACCGCGGCGGGCGCGGCGGCGGACTCCCACGTGCTGATCTTCCGCTCGATGGTGAACGGCAAGCAGATCCACGGAATCGACCTGGTCCAACTGGACGAGAACGGCCTGATCGAAGAGTTCACGGTCATGGTCCGCCCCCTGAGCGCGGTAACGACCCTGGGCGAAGCGGTACACGCGGCCCTCATCGCAGAAGGCCTGCTCCCCAACGGAAGCTGACAACGCCCGCTCGCGATCCGGCCGCCGCGACGGCCGGATCGATCCACAGTAGACTTCCATCTTCGGCTTGCCCCAGAACGCGTTGAGGCAGGCCACTTTCCTTACATCGGGACGCCGCGCGGGATTACCGGTCGGCGCCGGGGGGTGTTCCTATGTTTTTGTCAAGCGGCGGCTGGGGGCGCTGCGGGCTGGGTTGTGGGGCGGGCCGGCTGGTAGCGGGTCTTGTTTCTGAG
>NZ_JBFAIN010000083.1:0-7529 GCF_040654735.1 Saccharopolyspora sp. NPDC050642
GCGGTGGGGTCGGTGTTGTCGTTCGGGGCGATGGGGGCGCTGCCGAAGCTGAAGGGTGCGATCAAGGATTGGGTGAAGCATGCGGGCGGTAAGCCAGACGCGGTGGATGGGTGGTTTGCCAGTCCGTGGGCGCGGATTGGTGGTGAGGGCTTGCATGAGGGCGTTACCGAGATGGTCGCGACCGGGATTTTGGGTGATTTCGCGTTCAATCCGGCGGCGTTTACCGCGGGTGCGGCTTCGGGGGTGGCTGAGATCGCGGGGGAGAAGGCGGGGGCGGGTCTGAGCGGGCTGGTGTTGGACCAGGAAGCCAACAAGCATGTCCCGGGCGATGAGGATGCTGATAGCGGCTACGGCAGCGACGAGGACGCCGACGCGGACGCGGACGACGCGGGCAGCGAGTTCGGTAGCGGTAGCAGCGAGTCCGGCGGTAGCAGCGGCGAGTCCGGCTACGGCAGTGACGAGGACGCGGACGACGCAAGCAGCGAGTCCGGCGGCGATAGCAGCGAGTCCGGTTACGGCAGCGGCGAGGACGCGGACGACGCCACAAGCGAGTCCGGTAGCGGTAGCGGCGAGTCCGGTTACGGCAGTGACGAGGACGCGGACGACGCAAGCAGCGAGTCCGGTAGCGGCAGCAGCGAGTCCGGTAGCGGTAGCGGCGAGTCCGGCAGTGGTAGTGGCGAGTCTGGCAGTGGTAGTGGCGAGTCCGGCAGTGGTAGTGGTGTTGGTGGGCCGGGGTTGGGGTCGTTGGCCGGCGGGACCAGCGTCCCACCGGCTATCTCCGCCCGTTCCTCTGGTCAGGGCGATTCCGGTGGTTCTGGTGGGGGCCGGGATGCCGTGTTGCCGGGTAACGGCCGGCACCAGCCCGGCGGCGACGAGCACAGTTCGGCCTCGGTGGGCGAGCCCCGCCACATCAGTGTTGTCGAGGGTTCTGGTGCTGTGTCTGGGGGTGGGGAAACCTCTGGTGGCCGGGGTGTGCCGGGTGAGCGGGTCGGTGCTGGGGGTGTGCCGGGCACCAAGGCTGTGGTGGATCCGGTGGGTGTTGTTGCGTCGCGGCCGGGGCAGCCGGATGCCCAGGTCCCGGCCACGCCGGATGCGCAGGTCCCGGCCGCGTCGGGTGATCCGGGGCGGTCCGCGGCCGTCCGGGAAGAGTCTGGTGGCGGGCAGCAGCGGGTGCCGGAAGGTCATCGGCAGGTTCCGTCGGGGCAGGATGTTCCGCAGTCAGGCGTCACCGGCGATGGCAGCCCTGGCGAGGTCGTCACGCACTCTGCCCGCACCCCCGGGAACGAGGGGTTCGGTGGTTCCGCGCAGTCCGAGTCCCACGGGGCAGGTTCCGGGTCGGCACCCAACGCCGGTGAGGTTGTCACCCGCAATCAGGCCAACCCGAGCTCCGAGCCCGCCGGTCAGCCTGGCGGCGAACGTGGTGATGTGTCTGGCGGTGCGCGGGTCGGTGAGTCGACCGGCGTGCCTGGCGGTGGTCGGGAGTCGGCTGGTGAGTCTGGTGATCGCGGGTTCACCGGTGAGTCTGGTGGTGGCGAGCGGGTCGGCACGCCTGGCGGTGAGCGGGCCGGTGGGTCGGCCAGCGTTGGTGAACGCGGGGTTGAGCCCAGGGGCGAGAGCGGCGGCGAGTCTGGCGGTGGTCGCGAGTCGACCGGCACGCCTGGCGGTGAGCGGGCCGGTGGGTCGGTCGGCGTGCCTGGCGGTGGTCGGGAGTCGGCCGGTGAGTCTGGCGGTGAGTCGACGTCGGCGCGGATTCCTTCTGCTCCGGTCGTTTCCCATGCCGCGGTCGACTCCGGTACCGAGGGTGGCCGCGACGGCGTGACCCCGGCACCGATCCAGGCCCCGGCCGCCAGCACCGGCACCGGGTCGGGTTCTGGTTCGGGGACGGGTCAGGGTTCCGGCCAGGCGCCGGTGACCGCTCCGGCGGCGGCTCCGGTTTCGCAGACTCCGGCGGCGGCTCCGGTTTCGCAGGTTCCTGCGGCGGCTGGCTCGGGTGTCCCCGCGGCTGCTGCGACCGGTACTACCGGGGGTTCTGCGCCGGTGGGGACGTCGGGTTCTGTGCCGGTGGGGACGTCCGCCGGGTCGGGTACGTCTGGTGGGACGTCCGCCGGATCGGGTGGGACGTCGGCTGGTTCGGGTGTGGTGCCGTCGTTGAGGGCTGGGACGGTGGGTCCGGGGATGCCGGGCCGGGTCGGTGATGGTTCCCGTTCTGGTGGGGTGCGGGAGGTGACGGCGGCCGCGGGTGTCGGTGATGGTGCTGACTCGTCGCGGGTGGGGAAGGTTGGTGGTGGTCGGGCGCCGGGGCCGGGTGTGGGTTCGGGGCCGGGGTCGCGGCGTGAGTTGTTGGCGATGTTGGTTGCTGCTGATCCGGATTTGCGGATGTATGCGGGGTTGTTGGGGGATCCGGAGGCGTTGCCGGCGAAGTTGCGGGCGTATGCGGCTAAGCCGAAGAAGGATCTGCGGTTGGCCAACGCCGGGATCACGTCGTTCATGTGGTTGAACACGATCCTGCCTGGCCGGGTTGATCAGTTGGCGTTGACGGGCAGGTACGGGCCGGAAACGTTGCTGGGGTTGTATGAGTTGCTGCTTCGCCAGCCCCGGCAGGGTGACCGGGCGCGCGAGATCGCGTCGGTGGTGGCCGAGTTGCTGGGGGTGCAGCCGGATCCGGGTTCGTGGAACCCGCGGGACTGGTTCGGTCTCGCGAAGGGGCGGGGTCTGCCGGCGACCCGCGGCGAGAAAACCGCGCCGGAGAACCTCAAGGAGAAAACCGCGACGGAGACCCGCGGCGAGAAGACCGCGGCGGAGACCGGCGAGGAGAAGACCACGGCGGAGGTCGTTGACGAGAAGACCCGCTCGAACGATCAGGACGATCAGGACGACCGGGACCGCGACCCGGATGCCATCGAACCGGCGCCCACGCCGCAGGTACCGGAGGTCCCCGAAAACAATTTCCCGGGCAGGATGGCGCGGGACATCCTGATACGCCACGGCGACACCGATCGGTTGCTGGCCGATGGAAGTTACGACGCGGCGTTCGAGCAGATCGAGAAGCGAGTGCGGGAGCGGCGGGCCACTGTGGACGCCGACGCTGTGGAGATCTTGCGCGGTCGCCGCGCACTGCGCCCAGAGTTTGTTGACCCGTCGTACGCACCGTCGGCGAAGCGCGGGGATGGCCGTACACCGTTGACCACCGAGGCGGAGATCCACGCCGCTTCGGCGGAGCTCACGAACACTTACCGGCCAGACGATCCGGAGTTCATCGCGGCGTTGGAGCTGGCCCGTCGCGTGGTGGGCGAGACCAACCTGACCGGTGACCGTGACGTCGCTGAGGTCATTGCCCGCTTGGTTGCTCATGAGCACGTGACGATGCGGTGGCGGGGTGAGCGTCTGGAGAGGTACGCCACGGAGTTGGGGTTCGTCCTGGGGACGGTGGACCCGGGGTGGGCTCTGTCGCCGCGCAGGCTAGAAAACCGGCCCGGACTTCGGGGCGGAGGCCCTGGCGACTCCGGCGGCGGTCAGCGGCCCGCGGGGGCCGGGAGTTTCAGTCGACGGGCTCCGGCGGTTCTGCGTCCGTTGGACTTGAGCCCTGGCGGGTTGAAGTCCCTGGCAGATGAGCTTGATGGCCTGCTGCTTAGCAGCTCGGATTTGCGGAAAGCCACGTCTAAGCTTGGCGGGGTTTCGTTGGGCGCCGCGGGGAGAGGGCTGCTTCCGGCCGCGTTTAGTGAGGCGTCCGCGATTCCTGTCAGCACGGTTGCCGTGCATATCGAGGCGGGTACGCCGGAGGCCGTGGAGGCGATCAAGGGGACACGGGAGCTGGCGGGCTTGGTTCACAACGGTGTGAGCCGGATTCCGATGGCGGGGTGGCTGGCGGTGCTGGCGCACGTGACTGGGGCGTCGGGGAATGTTGCAGGGACGCCGGTTGGGCCGGTTGAGGCGTTGACGTTCGAGAGTTTGGAGGAGGTGGCGCGGAAGCTGGGTGATGCGACTGGGGCGAAGCGCTGGGCTCTGCCGTCGACGGGCGCGGTGCCCGACGAGACGGCGCGGGAGGCGACGGCAGGACATCTGGTCAAAGCCAAACATGCGGTGCTTATGGCGTTCGAGGGCAACCTTGTGAGTGAAGGCGCACGGGGTCTCTTGGATGAGCTGCCGTGGGGCAGGCGGGAGGCTGTGGAGACGTTCGTCGCGCATGTGTTGGCGTTGAATCCGTTTGCGTTGCGGGTGATGGCGAAGACCGAGTCGTTCCACGACGCCCCATCGTGGGGCGACACCGACGGCTGGACCGGCGGGGCAAGTCCCGGCTCACCCAGGGGTGTCGCCGCAGCCTTGCTGGACGTCGTCGCCAAATTGATCCCGCAGTCGGGATCCGAAAGTCCGAAAGTGGCTCAGGCGAGGGATGATCTCCTGCCTGCGGGATTGCGGGCGGCGGTCAGAGCTATGGACCGGCACGAGTCGCGCTTCTGGGGGCCGGCCTTGACCGCTCGGTCGGGGGCTTTGACCAGGCTGCGGTCGGATTTAGCTGCGGCGAAGCAGGAGGTGGTCAGCGCTTATAACAAGCTCAGCCGGGAGGACCGTCAGGTCTTGCTCGGCCGGGACCAGGTGGTTCAGGGCGCGATCAACAGGTTCGTCGCCGAGGCATTGATGAGTGGCTCGATGGCACAGAAGCTGGCGCTGCAAACGCCACAGATTAAGCATTTCGTCGTCACTCGTGACGCCAACTCGTTGCTGAGAGCTGTTGTTTCGGGCGGTATGGATCGGAGCTTGCTGGCGGCGGCCGCGAAGGAGCTTGGTGCGGCGTCGGAAGTTGCCGAGTCGTCAGTGGCGAGTGGGGTGGTGATCGATTCCGGATCCGGGCGTGGTGGTTCTGGGGTAGGGACTGGGGATTCCCGTCGACTTGCGGCTCCGGCGGATGTGCAGTCGGAGTCGAGGGCTGCTGTGTTGAGTTCGTTGATGGGTGCGTTTGATCGGTACCAGGAGAAGCTAAGGCAACGGCTGGCGTCGTCCGCTGGTGGCTCCGGCGGTGGTCAGCAGCCTGCGGGGGCCGGATCCGGGCGCGGTGGTTTTGGGGCGGTGCCTAGGGTTTCCAGTCGACTTGCGGCTCCGGCGGATGTGCCGCCGTCGGAGCCGAGGCCTGCTTGGGTGAATTCGTATTTGGGTGCGCTTGAGAAGCACGAGGAGAATGTAAGGCGAAGGCTGGGGCCGTCCGCTGGTGGCTCCGGTGGTGGTCAGCAGCCCGCGGGTGCCGGATCCGGGCACGAAAGATCTGATCAGCGTAAGCGGGAGGCTGTGGAGCCTCCGGAGAAGCGGCAACGTGTTGACGGGCCGGGGGCTGGTTTCGATGCGGGGTTTGGTGGGTTGGTGTGGTCGTGGGATGGGTTGGGCGATGTGGTGTCGCGGTTGGCTGCGGCTGAGGGTCGGGGGGTGGCGGCGGATGTTGAGTCGGCGATGGGGGAGGTGGCCGAAGCGTATGCCGAGTTGCCGGCTGCGGTGCGTGAAGTCCTGCACGGTCTGGGAGTGCGGGAGGGTGTTGATCAATTTGTGGGCTATGTGCTGGCAGGGCGGCCGTTTGCGTTGCGGGTGGTGGAGCAGACGCCGGAGTTGCGGGGTGTTGGGGGTACTGCTGTCGAGCTGTTGACGGCTATAGCGGGGGGTTTTGAGCGGATGGCGTGGAGGGCGGTGGTGGGTGGGTCTGCGGCGCGGGATGCGTTTGTTACGGCGTTGGCTCATAGGGGGGCGCGGTTCGACGGTGGGCTGTTGCCGGTGTTGATGGATGAACTTCCGGGCGGTGCGGACGTGCGGGGGGTGCTGACTGCGACGGTGGTGGATGGGTTTATGGAGGGTCTGCCGGGCGTTGCGGTGTTGGTGGTGGGCTGGCCGGGTGCTGGGTCGTTGTCGATTCGGGCGTGGCATGTGTCGGTGGACGATGTGGTGTTCGAGTTTCCGCCGGATCTGGGGGTTGATGCACGGTTCTCCTACTATTCGGTGCTCGTGGTCGATAGCCAGGGACAGCGGCGTGCCCCGGTTCTGGCGGCCGCGACGGTGCCGCCCGGGATGGCGGCTCCGGTCGAGGGGGGCGCTGGCTTCGGTGGGGCGGCGACTGCGGCGGAGACCGTCGGCGGTGTGTCGGTCCCGGACATGATGCCCGGGACCGGTCCGGAGCATCGTGCGAAGCCGCACGATGAGCCCACGCTGGGGGGCCGGTCGGCGGTGGTGTGGTCGCTCGAGGGGTTGTCGGTTGCTGCGAGTCGGTTTGAGGAGGCCGAACAACGCCACGAGGCCCGGAACCTCGTTGACGCGAGGGCACGGGTGCGCGCCACGTATGAGGACCTTATCGGTGCTCCTGGTCGCGATCGGGAAAGGGTTTTCCTTGCGGCATTGAGCAGAGACAAGCGGCACGACGCCCTTGTGACGATTGCCGCTCATCTTATGAGCGGTAGT
This sequence comes from Saccharopolyspora sp. NPDC050642, assembly GCF_040654735.1. Taxonomy (NCBI): domain Bacteria; kingdom Bacillati; phylum Actinomycetota; class Actinomycetes; order Pseudonocardiales; family Pseudonocardiaceae; genus Saccharopolyspora; species Saccharopolyspora sp. NPDC050642. The sequence continues at coordinate 6,433 of NZ_JBFAIN010000083.1, forward strand.
CCGGAAGCGTTGTCGGTGATACCGGATCTGCAGGTGGATGCCCGGGATTCCGCGGAGGTGTTGTTGCGGGCTCTCGCGCGCAACCTGCTGCAGCAACCGAGGGAGGCCGGACACGACAATCCCGCGGGAACCGCACAAGTATCCGCGTCCAGTGTGGAAGGTGGGACGACCCCTGATCTGTTGGAGTCCTACAGGGTTGCGCGGCGGGAGTTGGAGGAGGCTCGGCAGGACCGCGAGCAGAAGGTGGACGAGGCGTTTGTGCGCGCGGACAGCCTTTTGGGCGCGCTTCGGGGGTACCCGGTGGCTCGGGTGCTGATGGCGCGTCAGTTCCTGAGGTTCCCGAATGATGACGAAGCGGCTGCGGGACTGCGTGCACGGCTGGTGCGCCAGATGAGCCGGCTGCCGCATATCGGTGCGGGTGCGGGTCCGGAGCCGGGTGGGGTTGCGGGACAGGGGGTTGAGGCAGGGGGCGGTGCGTCGGGATCTTCGGCGGATGCTGTGTCGCGCTCTGCGGGGGGAGTACAGCCGGCCCCGAAAGCAAGTAAGAGTCGGGACCGTAATAAGGCTGCGCGGCGTGCGCGGATGGAGGAGTTGCAGCAGTCGCTGGAGGGTCTAAATGCTAGGCAGGATGAGTTGGAGTTGGAGTTGGAGTTGGAGTTGGAGTTGGCGGGGGCGCCGGCGTTGGATGCGGCTGGGCGGGGGGAGTGGGAGGCGCTGCAGGAGAGTATTAAGTCGGCGCAGGAGGAGTTCAACAGCCTTGAGGCGAAGGATCTGCGGTTGCGCCAACAGGAGGCGCAATACCAGAGTGCGTCTCGGGCGAGGAAGGCTGCGCGGCGGCGGGCTGAGGCATTGTCTGCTGGGGGAGGGGTTTCGTTTGTTGGTGAGTCCGCTCAGGTAGCGGGGCGGTCAGGGCAGTCTGGGGCGGAGTTTGAGCTGAGTGCGTTTATCGCTGATGCGGAGGCTGGGTTGCGGAGGATGCGGGATGAGGGGCGGCAAGTTCTCGTAGATGGTCTGATTGCTGATATGCGGGCGCGTGAGGTGGGAGTGGTTTCTGGGGGTGATGATGGTCTTGTGAATGTGGTGGCTTATTACATGTT
>NZ_JBFAIN010000084.1:0-7282 GCF_040654735.1 Saccharopolyspora sp. NPDC050642
GCTCAGAAACAAGACCCGCTACCAGCCGGCCCGCCCCACAACCCAGCCCGCAGCGCCCCCAGCCGCCGCTTGACAAAAACATAGGAACACCCCCCGAAATCCCGCCTCTGCCGGGCCCTCTTGGAAAGGACGAGAAAGTGATTGCCGTGTTTGGGTTTCTGCTCGTTGCGTCGGTTTTCGTCGTCGTTGGATTCCACTGGATCGATCGGCCGACCGGGCAGCACACGGGATCGGGCGAAAGTGCGCTCGGCGTTTGGCAGCTCTGCGCGCGGGTCGCGATGGAGCGACAACGCGATGAGGAGACCGAGTCCTATGGTCGGCACGCGCTACTCGGCTGCGGCGACTAGACCTTCGAGGGCCTTGTGGGCAGTTGTTCCCGGTTCCGCCGAGAGGAGGATCAGGCGGTGCTTCTGGCCCGGGACGTGCAGGGTTTGGCAGTCCAGGTCCAGCGGGCCGAAGTCCGGGTGGTCGATCCGCTTGCGCAGCGTTGGCCGGGGCCGGACCTCGTGGTCTCGCCAGCTTTCCGCGAACTCCCGGCTGAACTCGGCGTATTCCCTTGTCAGGGCCGCTAGTGCCAGGTCGTCCGGGTGGCGGGCGGCGGCCAGGCGAAGCTCCGCCGCCGCCTGGCGGGCGAAGTGGTTCTCGCCGCTCGGCGAGCACAGTCCTCGCATGGACAGGCGCAGGGTGTTGCGCTCCTCGCGCGGCAGCTTCGAGAAATCGGTGATCAGGCTTGCGGCGTGGGCGTTCCACGCCACGATGTCGAGCCGCTCGTTCACCACGTACCCCGGGACCGGGCCGAGGCGGTCGAGCAGCCGCAGCACGCCTTCCGGCACCGGTTCCACGGCATCCAGGGCCGGCGGGGCCTGCCCTGCCAGCCGCGCCAAGTGCTCGCTTTCCGCCTCCGACAACTTCAGGGCCGTGCCCAGGGCCGCGAGGACCTGCGTCGACGGGCGCGGCGCGCGTGCCTGTTCGAGGCGCTCGTAGTAGTTCGTCGACACCCCCGCCAGCCAGGCGACCTCCTCGCGGCGCAGGCCGGGCGTGCGGCGGCGGCCGGACCCGTCGGGCAACCCGACATCGCCGGGACGTCGCTCCTCCCGGCGACGGCGCAGGAAATCGGCCAGCTCGCGCTTGTTCACCTCACCACCTTGCCACCGGGGCGGACCGCCCAGCCACGGACCGCCGATCCGGGGCAAGCACGGACCTGCTCGGCCCGCTCCCGGGCGACGAACCTGGACGTCGTGGAAGCTAACCAACTCTTCGAGCAGGCCCTCGACCTGCTGCTGGCCAAGGACATGGACGGGTTCGTCGACCTGTTCGCGCCCGACTGCACCTTCGAGTTCCCGTTCGCGGCGGGCACCCCCGAGCGCCTGAACGGGCGGGAAGCGCTGCGCGAATACCTGGCGGACTACCCGCAGAAGCTGGACATCGCGGGCTTCCCGTCCGTGGTCGTCCACCGGACCACCGATCCGGCCACCATCGTCGCCGAGTTCACCGCGCGCGGCCGGACCGTGGCGACCGGCGCGGACTACGAGATGCGCTACGTCGCGGTGATCGTCGTGCGCGACGGCGCGATCGCCTCGTACCGCGACTACTGGAGCCCGGTCATGGGCGCCAAGGCGTCCGGGGAGCTCGCCGGCCTCGTGACCGCGCTGGGCGGCGAGGTGCGCTCGTGACCGTGCTGATCACCGGCGGCACCGGGAACACCGGCCGTCCACTTGCGACAGTGCTGCGGGAGCGCGGGATCGCCGTGCGGATCGCGAGCAGGAACCCGGCCGAAGCCCCGGACCACGTGCGCTTCGACTGGGCCGACCCGGACTCGCAGCGGCGCGCGCTGGACGGCGTCGACCGCGTCTACCTGGTGCCGCCGGTCGGGGTCATCGACCCGATGCCGCAGGTCGGGCCGTTCCTGGCGGCCGCCGCCGGGCGCCGGATCGTCGCGCTCGGGTCGTTCGCGATGTTGCCGAACGCGCCGGGGCTGGAGGAGTACCGCTCGCAGATCGCGTCGACACCGGGCTGCGCCGTGCTGCGGCCCGCAGGGTTCATGCAGAACTTCACCGGGCGGCATCCGGTGGCCGACGGCATCCGGGAACGCGGCGAGATCGTGACCGCCACCGGTTCGGGACGGCTCGGCTGGATCGACGCCGCCGACATCGCCGCCGTCGCCGCGCACGCGCTGACCTCGGGCGAGGTGGCCGACGAGTACCTGCTGACCGGCCCGGAGACGTTGAACTACGGCGAAGCCGCGGCGATCATCTCGGAGGTCACCGGGCGGCCGGTCCGGCACCGGCACAGCACCGCGGACGAGCTGGCCCGGCGGCTTTCGGCGGAGCTGCCCGCGGACTTCGCGGCGGGTTTGGCGGCCGTGGACGAGCACATCCGGGCCGGCGGCGAGGACCGCACTACCTCGACCGTCCAGGACGTCACGGGGCGCCCGCCGCGTTCCTTCCGCGACTTCATCCGCGCGGAGCTCGGCTAGGCGGCCGGGTGGCGATTTCGCGCGAAATCGCCACCTTCCGGGCTCACGATGTCTGGAGTCGAAGTCTCGAGTTGTTGCACGCAAGGACGCCGACGGTTCCCAGGGCCGCGCCGAGGAGGAAGCCCGTGAGGACGTCGTGCGGGTAGTGGACCCCGATGAAGATCCGGGAGAAGCCTTCGAGCAGCGCGAGGAGCACCGCGATCGCCGTGATGCGTCGCCACAGCATCGACAGCGCCACCGCGAACGCCGCAGCCGCCGCCGAGTGGCTGCTGGGCAGCGACCAGACGCTCACCTCCGCGCAGTTCTTGATCGTGCCTCCCGGTATCGGGATCGCCAGGCACGGCCGGTCCTGCCGCACGACGTTCTTGATCAGGTCGCTGAACAGCCAGGCCGCCCCGGCCGCCAGCAGCGGCGCGAGCAGCACCGGAAGTCGCCGGGTTCGCCACCACGCGAGCAGCGTCAGCGCCGCGAACGCCGCCAGCAGCGCCTGGGTGCCGAACAGCGCGAGGCCGTGCACCCAGCCCGGCGACGCCGTCCCCCACTCCGCGATCTCCCGGTACCACTCCGCGCTCGGTTCCAGCATCAATCCGACATTACCGACCTGCCGGTAGCGTCGACGCGGTGAAGGTGTCGATCCGGGACGTGCCGTGGTGGCTCGTCCTGTCCGCTCCCGTGCTGCTGGTCAACGTGGTCGCCGCGACCGATCCGCTCAACGGCTGGGAGATCGCGCTCGGCGTCGGCGTGGTCGGCATCACCGTGGCGCTGCGCCGGACCTGGCCGCTCGTCGCCACGGTCATCGCGCTGGCCGCCTGGGCCGGCGCGCTGATCCCCCGGCCGGACGCGGGCGTCATCGCGGCGTTCGCCTTCACCCCGATGCTGATCGCGACCAGCTACAACGGCGGGTTCCGGGTGCGCAGGCACCGCGACGCGCTGGTCCGGCTCGCGCTGGCCACCGGCGTGGTGTCGCTGCTCGTGCTCGTGCTGGCGCACGACGTCGGGGCCTGGCTGGTGACGCTGATCGGCGCGCTGCTGTTCGCGCTGATCCCGTGGCTGCTGGGGCGGCACCACCAGAAGTACCGGGCGCTGGTGCGGGCCGGCTGGGAGCGGGCGGAGCAGCTGGAGCGGCAGCAGCAGATCGTGGGCGAGCAGGCGCGGCTGCAGGAACGCACCCGGATCGCCAGGGACATGCACGACCTGCTCGGCCACCAGCTCAGCCTGGTCGCGCTGCGGATCGGTGCGCTGGAGGTGGCGCCCTCGCTGGACGCCGGGCATCGGGAGGCGGCCGGGCAGGCGCGGGCCTCGGTGACGGATGCGGCCGAACGGTTGCGGGAGGTCGTCGAGGTCCTGCGCGACGACTCCGGGCCGGTCACCGGCGAAAGCGTCGCGGAGCTGGTCGAGCAGGCGCGGGCCGCCGGGATGGCGGTGGCGTTGGCGGAGACCGGCGAGGTGGTGCAGTCGATGCGCGCCCGCGCGGTGTGCCGGATCGTGCAGGAGGCGCTGACCAACGCGGCGAAGCACGCGCCGGGAGCGGCCGTGACCGTCGAGGTGCGCCACACCGCCGACGAGAGCGAAGTGTCGGTGGCGAACCCGCTGACCGGTGATCGCGAGCCGGTTTCCAGCGGCGGGTACGGCCTCGTCGCCCTCGCCGAGCGGGTGCGGCTGGCGGGCGGGACCTTCCAGGCTGGCCCGGAGCGCGGGCGGTTCCTGCTGTCCGCGCGGATTCCGCAGGTCGCGCAGGCCATCGAGGCCTCGGAATCCGCGGCGCGCCTGGCCCGGGCCGAAGGTCAGGTGCGCAGCAGCCGCAACATCGCGGTCGCGGCGGCAGCGGCGAGCGCCGTCGTGCTGGGGTTGCTGACCGCGGGCATCACGGCGTTCGACACCATCACTTCCGTACTGCCCCCGGCGGCGTACGACCGGATGCAGGTCGGGCAGTCCCGGTCGTCGATCGAGCACCTGCTGCCGGCGCGGACTCGGATCGACGACCCACCCGACGCCGACCCGCCCCGGCCGCCCGGTGCGAGCTGCGCTTACTACAGCACGCACCACGATCCGTTCGACGAGCGGAGCGGCGACCTGTACCGGCTGTGCTTCCGGCAGGACGTGCTGGTGGGCAAGGACTATCTGCGGCGGTAGGAGGAGACGTGCGACTGGTGCTGGCCGACGACGAGGCCATGGTTCGCGCCGGGGTGCGGGCGATCCTGGCCGCGGACCCGGACATCGAGGTCGTCGGGGAAGCCGCCAACGGGCGGGACGCGGTGGAACTGGTGCGGCGGCACCGGCCGGCGGTGGCGCTGCTGGACATCCGGATGCCGGAGCTCGACGGCCTCGGCGCGGCGGACGAAATCCGCCGCGTGGCGCCGGAAACCGCAGTGCTCATCATGACCACGTTCGACGAGGACGCCTACGTCACGCGGGCGTTGCACGGCGGCGCCAGCGGATTCCTGCTCAAGACCGGTGATCCGCGGGAACTGCTGCTGGGCGTGCGGGCGGCGGCCGAAGGCGGCGCGTACCTCTCGCCGCCGGTGGCGCACCGGGTGATCCGGCAGCTGGGCGGGCCGCGGCTGCAGCAGGAGATCACCGCGCGAGAGCACGTGGACGCGCTCAGCGACCGGGAGCGCGAAGTGCTCGCGCTGGTCGGGGCCGGGTTGTCGAACGCCGAGATCGCCCGGCGGCTGCACGTCGTGGAGGGCACGGTGAAGGCGTACGTGAGCGCCGTCCTGGGCCGGTTGGGCGTGAAGAACCGGGTGCAGGCCGCGATCCTGGCCTACGAAGCGGGCCTGGTGGAGCGCGGCGACACCTGAGCGTGGGGCCAAGCGAACGGCCTGTTCACCTCGTCTACCGAGACGAACAGGCCGTTCACCTCGAAAAGCCGCGCCGAACGAGCGGGGCGAACGGACCGTTCACCCCACCTACCGAGACGAACAGGCCGTTCGCTTCGGGGCCGTGAGTGGCGCGGCTGGTTTCGAAGGTGCTGGCTTCAGCGGGGTTGCGGCGCGGCTAGGCGGGTCTTGGCCAGCTTCGCCGCTAGGGCCATGCCCGCTGCCGCGACGATCGCGCCGAGCAGGAGGCCCGCGATCACGTCGTGCGGGTAGTGGACGCCGACGAAGACCCGCAGGAATGCCTCCAGCACCGCGAGCAGGGCGACGATGACGGCGAGCCGGCGCCATGCGACTGCAAGGCCGACCGCGGCCGCCGCGGCGATGGTGCTGTGGTTGCTGGGGAACGACCAGTCGCCCGGCTCCGGGCACTCCGCGATCGTCGCGACGATGTTGCGAACCTCGCGGCACGGCCTTTCCTGCTCGACGAACGTCTTCGTCACCTCGCTGATCGCGTAGGCGAGCACCGTGACCGCAGGGGCCGCGAACGCGAGGACGCGCAGCCGGCGGTCGGCCCGGCGGGTTCGCCAGAGGTTCGCCAGCACCAAGGCGCCGAACACCAGGATCACCGCCTCCGTCGCCACGTCCGCCAACGCCTGCACCCAGCCCGGCGCGTCGTGGGCGAGGCCCGTGACCGCGCGGTACCAGTCGATGCTGATGTCCGGCACGTCCTCGATCTCGTTGGTGGCCAACGACGAACTCATCGATCCTCCGCATCTGCTCGCAACGCGGTCGAAGGTATGGATCGGGTAGTCGCCCGGGCAGTGGTCTTTCGGCAGCGGCCGCCCTTACTTTCGGCAGAATCCCGGCACCCGGGGCCGCTACGGATGGTGATCCGGGGTTGCGCGACGGTGTGGTCGCATTGGGTGAGATGGCTGAAAGTCGCTGTCTTCGTTGGCGTTTCAGCCGTGGGCGCGCAGTACCCTGGCGCGGCTGGATCGTCGATCAGGAGGCACCGGTGCGTTCAATGCTCCTCGCCGGCGCGATCATCGCCGCGCTCGCGTCCCCGGCCCACTCCTGCGAACGGGAATCGCTCGACCCGCTGCTGCGGTCGGCCGCCGCGCGCGTCACCACATCGAACAAGGTCGCCGCGGCCAAGTGGGGCACCGGCCAGCCGATCGACGATCCGGTGCGGGAACAGCAGGTGCTCGACGCGGTCGCCCGCAAGTCGGTGGAGCTCGGCATCGACCCGGCGGAGTCGAAGCGGGTCTTCCTGGACCAGATCGAGGCCAGCAAGCTCGTCCAGCGGGCCCTGCACGAGAGGTGGGCCGCGAACCCCGGCGAGCGGCCGGTGGAACGTCCCGATCTGGGCGAGATCAGGCCGATCATCGACCGGCTGAACGACGAGATCCTGCTGGAACTGCGCGACACCCGGCAACTGCGCGACGCGCCGTCCTGCGACGGCTACCTGACCAGCGCCTTCCACCACGCCAGCACCGACCTGCGGCTGACCGGCCTGCACCGCCTCGGCCTCGTCCGAGCGGTCCCGTCGATCTGCACCGCCCCCTGACCCGGCGCCGTCCCCCGTCCCACGTCCCCGGTCCCCGTCCCGGCGTCTCCCCGTCCCCGATCCCGAGATCCCCCGTCGTCCCGAGGTCCCTGGTCCCGGCGTCTCCCGGGCTCGGCGCTTCTCCGGTCCTGGCGTCCGGGGGTCCCCAGTTTCAATTGAAACTGGGGACCCCGGGGCGGCGCCCTCCCCCGGCCTCCTGCGTCGGCTCGGACCGGTGCTCCGACCGCAATTTCAATGGAAATCAGAGGTCCGATTTCCATTGAAATTGCGGTGAGTTGCCCACAGGCATCGGCATGTCGGGGGCGACACGCCGATGATCCGCAAGTTCCATTGAGCGTTTTTCATCTTGTTTCGTGTTCGAGGGTGAGGATGGCTTTGGCGAGGGTGCCGACTTGGTGGGGGCAGCAGCGGACGCGGTCG
>NZ_JBFAIN010000085.1:0-6630 GCF_040654735.1 Saccharopolyspora sp. NPDC050642
GGGAGGTCTATGACGGGGTGGCGCGGGTGGTGTGGCTTCGGGCTAATCGGGGCGAGGCCGCTGAGGTGGTGTTCGACGAGATCCTGGCTGGTTTGGTAGCTGAGCGGGCGGCCGCGGCGGCACCGTCACAGACGCAGGAAGCGGGATCGTCGCAGGCGCAGGCGCTGGACGACGCGTCCGTGTTGCCGCCGGCGGACGACAGATTGGTTTCGGAGGCACTGCGCGAGGCCTCCGCCGCCGTGGTCGACTTCGACGTCGACAAGATTGTGAGCGGTCTGACGGTTGAGTGGGAACTGGCCGGCCAAGAGATGACGGTTTCCGTTCAGGGCCAGGAAGCCGAGTTCACTGCCGACGGTAGTCCGGGCACCCTTGGAGGCGACAGCGACGGTAGTCCGAGCACCCTTGAAGGCGACGGTGGTGACGGGTTGCTGTTTGGTGCAGGGCCAGACGACGCGGGGTCTAGCGACGCGGGGGAGGCGTTCAACGGCGACGGCATCAGTGGCGGTGACGAGAGGTCCGGGGATACCGCGGCTCTTTCGGTGGAGTGGACGCCGCGGGGGTTGCTGGATGCGGCGGATGCGCTGGATGCGGCTCGGACGCGTGACTTGTCGGTGTCTGCGGTGTCTGCGCTGCGGTTGGGTTCGGCGTTGCGTGAGGTGCGGCGGGTTTTCGCTGACCGGCATTCGAGTGATGCGGGGTGGCATCGGCTGGCTGAGGCTGGGCCGGCGTATCGGGATGCTGCGTTCAGGATTGTTGCGCATGTGCTGGCTGAAACGCCGGCGGCGATGTATTTGCCGGAGTTCGCCGGTGTTGATCTGAATTCCGTCGCGGATCTGTTGGGTGTTGTGGCCGCGCGGGTGCCGGCCTGGCCGGTGAGGTTCACGACGGAGGGTCTGCAAACGGTGGCGGATCGTTTTGATGCGGCCGAGGGGGTGTTCCTTGAGGGGCAGCGGCGGCGGGGGACCGATCGCGAGCATGTTGTGCGTCTGCAGCAGGCGCAGGCCGAGGTGGCTGACGTCTTTGGAGAGATGACGGAGGCGCATCTTCTGGCTGGTCTGGATGAGGTGGATCGGGGTGCTGTCGGCAGGATCGTCGCCTATGCACTGGCCGATCGGCCGTTCGCGTTTGAGGTGCTCTATGCGACACCTCAGCTTCGTAATCTGGGTTGGGGTTCTGCGGCGAAGTTGGTGCAGGAAATCGCGGACAATGTACGGCAGGTTCGGCAGTGGGGGGAGCTGGCGGGTGGCGTTGAGGCGTGGGAGTCGTTCTCTGGCGCGTTGGACCGTTTGCGGCTGAGGTCGCATCGCGTTCCGGAACCGGCGTTGTTGGGCATGGTCGCTGATGTCCGGGTTCGGTTGACGGAACTCGCGCGGAGTGCGGAGGAGCCGTCCACGACCGAGTTTCTGGTGGTGCGGCGCCCGAGTGGTGGGCGGGGCCAGGCGGTGCATGTGCGCGGATGGGAGGCGCTGAGTGGTGTGCTTCCGGATGCGCTCGGTGATCCCGGTTCCGGATATTGGGTGTACGGGCTCGATGCTGGGGGGCGCCGGATCGACCCTGGGCACGTTGCCACCGTGACGCCCGTGATGCCCGGGTGGACGGGTGCGGCGTTGGAGGCGCAGCTGGCCCGGGTCAGCTCTGGCGAGGACGCATGGCTGTCGCTGCTCCCCGCGGCCGAGCGGTCGAGGTATCACTACAGGCTGGGTGCCGCGAACCGTCTGAACAGAGGGGAGCATTTCGGGTACATCAGCCCGGCGGCGGCGGCTTTCCGCGAGGAGTACCCCGGGGACTGGGGCAATCTTGTGGAGCTCGCCAAGCGAGCGAACGCGGGCTCGCAGCCGGCTCTGGCGTTGTTGAGGAGGACGCCCGAGCTGGCTGGGCTGGTGCATGAGGGCTCGTCACGGGTTACTTTTGGTGGGTTGGTGGCTGTGTTGACGCATGTCGTGCGGGACAGGTACCAGCGGGCGGCGAACGAGCCGGGTGATCAGGGTGGGCAGGAGCGTGTTCTTGCTTGGGATGCGCTGCCGGCCATCACGGTCGCCGGGCTGGAGGATGCGGCGAATCTTCTTGTTCGTGAGACTGATAGCGATCGCTGGGATGTGCTGGACGCGGCTCACCAGCTGACCGAGAGCGATCGGGAGTCGAACGCTGAGTGGCTGAAACGTGGCCAAACCGCGGCGGAGATCTTCTGGTCTGGTGGAACGCCGGATACTGAGACATCGAAGACCTTGAAAGAAGTGCCGTCGGCGAAGCGGGACGCGGTCGAGGTCATCGCTGCTCATGTGCTGGCGGGCAACCCGTTGGCTTTGCTGATGCTGGCGAAGACCGAGGCGTTCCGCGCCGCCGACTCTTGGGGGTCTGTGCCCCAAAAGAAGCCAACTTCAACAGCTGCTGTCGATGTGATGAGGGTCTTCGCGACCTTGGTGTCTGCTGAGCCTGTGGTGTCCGGGCAAGAGGATTCCCGGGGCGGAGCGGCCGAACAGCGAGACGTGGCGCCGTTGAGCGCCGAGGGGCTGCTTCGTGCGGCGGATCAGCTTCGCACGGCCGAGCGAGACATACCGATACGGCAATGGCTGGATCGCGCCGAGCAGCTGCGGACGGCGAAGGTAATGGTGTGGGCCGCGTACGGCGAGTTGAGCGACGACGACCTTGGTGCTCTGCGTGCGTTGGGGCCGGCGCAGCGCGCGGTCAACAGGCTCATCGCCGAGGCGTTGGCGGGTGTACCGGAAGCGGTGCAGATTGTGCGGGCTACGCCGCGGCTTAAAGAGCTCGGGTGGGATCCCGATGTAAACCCCGATGGCGTCGCCGTTGCGTTGTCGGCGCTGGAAATCGTTGCTCGGAACTCGTCGACCTCGCCGGAAAGCGCGCCCCCGGCGTCGATGGTGTTGCCGGTGCGGTCGCAGGCTGCTGCGCCGGTGGGTGACGGGTTGGTCGGCGACGGTGATGGTGGCGCCCCGCAAGTGCTGCGGCACGAGCCGGGGCGACGCCCAAGGCGGGCGGTAGAGGAACGGGGGGAAAGCTCCACCGGTGGTGTCCGCGGCCAACCTACCGTGGTCGGCTGGGGCGATGACGTGCCGATGGCCGACGTCCCGACGTTCTCTGATGACGACGTCTTCGGGGGCTTCGGGGCCGCTGAGGGCTCCGAGTCTTCCAGAGATTCGGGGCATGTGCGGGGTGATAACGGCAAGGGGGTTGTCCGGCCACCTGGTTTCGGGCGCGGTGCGCTAGGGGGACAGGGGCAGGAACAGGGACGGGCGCAGACGGACGCGGACGCCCCGGGGAACGAAGGTATGGCGTCGTTGAGGCGGCCTGTCGTGTCTGGTCCGGCTACGGCGGATGTGCGGCCGTTGGAGCTGACGCCTGATGGGTTGAAGTCCCTGGCGCATGACCTTGAGCTGCGCGAGGCGAGGCTGAAGTCGTCGTCGCTGCGGGAGAACGTGGAGAACCACCGGCGCCTGAACCGCGAGGGGTTGAAGATTGGCTCGACTTGGTCGTCAGCCGTGGACTGGGGTCTGCTCCCGGCCGCTTTGAGGGGGGTGTCCGAGAAGGTTCTCAAGACGGTTGCCAAGCATATCGTGGCGAAGACGCCGTTGGCCGTGCAGGCGGTCCGGGCATCGGAGCTGGCGGGCCTGGTTAACGACAAGGGTGAGAGCCGGGTTCCGCTGGCGGGGTGGCTGGCGGTGCTGGCGCACGTGGCTGGGGGGTCAGGGAGTGTTGCCGGTGGTGTCGGGACGCTGGTTGAGCCGTTGACGTTCGAGCGGTTGGAGGAGGTTGCGTGGGAGCTTGGTGATGCGGCTTGGGTGGAGCGTTGGGCTCTGCCGCTGACAGGCGGAGTACCCAACGAGAAGTTGCGGGAAGATGTGGCAATTCATCTGATCAAAGCCAAATATGCGGTGTTTAAGGCGTTCGAGGGCAACCTTGTGAGTGCAGGCGCACGGGGTCTCCTGGATCAGCTTCTCAAGGAACAGCCGGGCAAGCGGGAGGCTGTGGAGACGTTCGTCGCGCATGTGCTGGCGATGAATCCGTTTGCGTTGCGGGTGATGGCGAAGACCGAGGCGTTCCACAACGCCCCATCGTGGGGCGACACCGACGGCTGGGTCGTCAATCAAACTGTCGGCCCACCCAGGGTTGTTGCCGCGGTCTTGCTGGAGGTCGTCGCCGAGTTGATCCGGCAGCGGGGATCCGGCGGAAGTCAGAAGGTTGCGGATCCCTTGCCTGCGGGATTGCGGGAGGTGGTCAGCGCTCTGGACCGGGACGAGCCGCGCTTCTGGGGGTCGGCTTTGTCCAAGCGGCGGTCGGCTTTGGCCAAGCGGCGATCGGCTTTGGTCGAGGTGAAGCAGGAGGTGGCCAGGGCGCTGAGCCCGGAGGGTCGTCGGGTCTTGGGCGACGGGGACTCGGTGGTTCAGAGCGCGATCATCAGGTTCGTCGTCGAGGCATCGATGTTTGGCTCGTTGGCACAGAAGATTGCGCTGCAAACGGAACAGTTTGGTGGCTTCGCCGCCGCTGGTGACGTCGAGTCGTTGTTGGGGGCTGTTGTTTCGGGGGGTGTGGATTGGACGTCGCTGGCGGCGGCCGCGAAGGAGCTCGCGCCGGAAAGCGGCGGTTCTGGGAAGGGGCGTAAGCGGCAGCGTGCTGCTGTGGAGCAGGGCGGTCCTCGGGTGGGTTCTCCGGCGAAGCGGCGGCGCGGTGATGAGGAGGCGGGGGATTCGTGGGTGGGGGGTGTGTGGGACAGGGCGCGGGTGCTGTCGGCGGTGTCGGCGTTGGAGCCGCCGGGTAGTGATGAGGCGTGGAGTGGGATTTGGGGCGAGTTGGGTCCGCCGAGTGGGTTGGACGCTTCTCGGGCTTTGGCGGGTGAGGATGGGGAGGTTTTTGAGGGTGTGGCGCGGGTGGTGTGGCTTCGGGCTAATCGGGGCGAGGCCGCTGAGGTGGTGTTCGACGAGATTCTGGCTGGTTTGAGGGCTGAGCAGTCGGCCGTGGGGGCATCGTCGCAGGCGCTGGAAGCGGGATCGTCGCAGGCGCAGGCGCAGGCGCAGGCGCAGGCGCAGGCGCAGGCGCGGACGGACGCGGACGCCCCGGGGAACGACGGTATGGCGTCGTTGAGGGGGCCTGCCGTGTCTGGTCCGGCTATGGCGGATGTGCGGCCGTTGGAGTTGACGCCTGATGGGTTGAAGTCCCTGGCGCGTGCACTTGAGCTGCGCGAGGCGGTGCTGAAGTCGTCGTCGCTGCCGCTGTCGGAGAAGGACGTGGAGAACGCCCGGGGGCTGAGCGAGGCGTCGTTGAAGATTGGCTCGACTTGGTCGTCAGCCGTGGACTGGGGTCTGCTCCCGGCCGCTTTGAGGGGGGTGTCCGAGAAGGTTCTCAAGACGGTTGCCAAGCATATCGTGGCGAAGACGCCGTTGGCCGTGCAGGCGGTCGGGACATCGGAGCTGGCGGGCCTGGTTAACGACAAGGGTGAGAGCCGGGTTCCGCTGGCGGGGTGGCTGGCGGTGCTGGCGCACGTGGCTGGGGGGTCAGGGAGTGTTGCCGGTGGTGTCGGGACGCCGGATGGGCGGTTGACGTTCGAGCGGTTGGAGAAGGTTGCGTGGGAGCTTGGTGATGCGGCTGAGGTGGCGCATTGGGCTCTGCCGCCGACGGGCGAAGTACACGACGAGAAGAAGCGGGAAGCAGAGCATCTGGGCAAAGCCAAGCTTGCGGTGCTTGAGGCGTCCGAGAAGGAGGCGCGGGAGAGCTTGGGGAAGCTGGGGTGGCGCGAGCGGGAGGTTGTGAAGACGTTCGTCGCGCATGTGCTGGCGATGGATCCGGTGGCGTTGCGGGTGATGGCGAAGACCGAGGCGTTCCACGCCAAGGAGTCGTGGGGCGACACCGAGTACTGGGTTCCCAAACCGGGGAGTTCGCAACGTTTCAGAAATTCCAGGGATGTTGCGGCAACCTTGCTGAACCTGGTCGCCGGGGCTCTCTTGCAGGGGGCGGTTCCGGGCGGGTCGTCGCAGATCCTGCAGCAGGGATCCGTCGACGGGCAGGAGGTTGCTCAGGAGTCGGAGGATCCCATCATGCCTGCGGGATTGCGGGCGGTGGTCAGCGCTATGGGCTGGGACGAGCTGCGCCCCTCGCAGTCGATTTTGAGGGCGCAGGTGCTCGGTGGGGACAGGCGCCAGTCGCGTTTGTCCGAGGGGCGGTCGGCTTTGTCCAAGCGGCGGTCGGATTTGGCCGAGGCGAAGCAGAAGGTGGCCGGGGCTTATGGCGAGCTGAGCCCGGTGGATCGTCAGGTCTTGGTCGGCCTGGACCCGGTGGCGCGGGGCGCGATCAACAGGTTCGTCGCCGAGGCATCGGTGAGTGGTTCGTTGGCTCAGAAGATTGCGCTGCAAGCGGGCTTCGCCGCCGCCGGTGACGTCACCTCGTTGTTGAGGGCTGTTGTTTCGGGGGGTGTGGATTGGACGTCGCTGGCGGTGGCCGCGGCAAAGGAGCTCGATGCGGCGTCGGAACGCGGCAAGCGGTCGGGAGCGAGTGGGGTTTCTGGGAAGGGGCGTAAGCGGCAGCGTGCTGCTGTGGAGCAGGTCGGTCCTCGGGTGGGTTCTCCGGCGAAGCTGCAGCGGGGTGATGAGGAGGCGGGGGATTCGTGGGTGGGGGGTGTGT
>NZ_JBFAIN010000086.1:0-6384 GCF_040654735.1 Saccharopolyspora sp. NPDC050642
CCGGCAAAATCGGCGACATCGTCCAAGCCGCACTCGTCCTCACCCACCACGAACACGGCTACACATAACCCCCACTGAGATCACCTCATTGAAATCGAAGGTTCGATTTCAATGGAAATTGCGGGTTGCCCACCCTCCCGGAAAGCGGAAAACGCCGCCCCCCTGGTGGGGAGCGGCGTTCGCGGTGCGGAAGATCAGCGGTTGGCCATCTTCTTCTGGAGGTTCTCGTCCAGCGTCGCGAGGAACGCCTCGGTGGTCTGGAACGCCTGGTCACCGCCGACCAGCAGCGCCAGGTCCTTGGTCATCTTGCCGCTCTCGACGGTCTCGATGACGACCTTCTCCAGCGTGTCGGCGAAGCCGACGACCTCCGGCGTCGAGTCCAGCTTGCCCCGGTGCTGCAGGCCGCGGGTCCAGGCGAAGATCGACGCGATCGGGTTGGTCGAGGTGGGCTTGCCCTGCTGGTGCTGGCGGTAGTGGCGGGTGACCGTGCCGTGCGCGGCCTCGGCCTCCACCTTGCCGTCGGCGGTCATCAGGACCGAGGTCATCAGACCCAGCGAGCCGAAGCCCTGCGCCACGGTGTCGGACTGCACGTCACCGTCGTAGTTCTTGCAGGCCCAGACGTAGCCGCCCTCCCACTTCAGGGCGCTGGCGACCATGTCGTCGATCAGCCGGTGCTCGTAGCTGATGCCCTTGGCGTCGAACTCGGCCTTGTACTCGCTGTCGAAGATCTCCTGGAACACGTCCTTGAACATGCCGTCGTAGGCCTTGAGGATCGTGTTCTTGGTCGACATGTAGACCGGGTAGCCGCGCTCCAGGCCGTAGCGGAAGGACGCGCGCGCGAACTCCTCGATCGACTTGCGGTAGTTGTACATCGCCATCGCGACGCCGCCGTCCGCACCGAACTTGGCGACCTCGAACTCGATCGGCTCGCCGCCGTCTTCCGGGGTGTAGGTGACGGTGACGGTGCCCGGGCCGGGGACCTTGAAGTCGGTGGCCTTGTACTGGTCGCCGTGCGCGTGACGACCGATGACGATCGGCTTCGTCCAGGTCGGCACGTAGCGCGGGATGTTGGAGATCACGATCGGCTCGCGGAAGATGACGCCGCCGAGGATGTTGCGGATCGTCCCGTTCGGGCTCCGCCACATCTTCTTCAGGCCGAACTCCTCCACGCGGGCTTCGTCCGGCGTGATGGTGGCGCACTTCACGCCGACGCCGTGCTTGGCGATGGCGTTGGCCGCGTCGACCGTGACCTGGTCGTCGGTGGCATCCCGGTGCTCGATGCCGAGGTCGTAGTAATCGAGGTTGATGTCCAGGTACGGGTGGATCAGCTTGTCCTTGATGAAGGACCAGATGATCCGGGTCATCTCATCGCCGTCGAGCTCGGCTACGGTGCCCTGGACCTTGATCTTGCTCATGTGGCGGGGTGCTCCTCTCGCGAGAATGCAAGCGGTACAAGCGTACTGCTATCGGCTTCGATTGTGCCTTGCCCCCGTCGTCCGCCACCACCCCGGCGGACGCGCGTTGCGCCACTGTTCCCGACCGCGACCAGGTGTCGTGATCTTCTTCTACGCTCGACACTCGACCGAGCGATCTTGGAGGGGGCCGTGGCGACCGGACCGACGCACGCGATGAGCGGGGTGGCCGCTTGGGCGGCAGTGACCGCCCTGGCCGACACTCACGCGCTGGGACAATTATCCCCGAAGACCTGGGTGGTCGGGGCCACGCTGTCCGCCGGGGCCGCGCTGCTGCCCGACATCGATCACCCGAAGTCGACGGTGGCCAGCACCTTCGGCGCCGTCTCGCGCGGCGCGTCGGCCGGGATCAGCGGCTTCAGCGGCTTCGTCTACCGGCTGACCCGCACCAAGCACGACAGCAACCGGGAGGGCACCCACCGCGGCTTCACCCACACCGTCGTCTTCGCCGTGCTCGCCGGGCTGATCACCACGGCCATCGTGCAGACCAGCCAGGGCACCGCGCTCGGCGTGCTGATGTTCTTCTTCGCCGGGCTCGCGGTCCGCGGGCTCCTGCACACCTGGTCGTCCAGCAAGGACGCGCTGATGATCACGGTGGCCTCGGTGCTGCTCACCCTCGCCTGCTGGGCCTGGGCCGGCGACCAGCCCACCAACGCCGCGGCCTTCGGGGTGGCGGTGATGATCGGCTGCATCGCGCACTTCATCGGCGACGCGATCACCGAGCAGGGCTGCCCGATGCTCTGGCCGGTGCCGCTGAGCGGCAAGACCTGGTACCCGGTGGCACCGCCGAAGGCGATGCGGATGCGCACCGGCGGCAAGGTGGAGATGGTGCTCGTCGGCCCAGGCCTGACGATCGCCGCAGTGGTGCTGAGCGCCGTCGTCCTCTACCGGATCGGCGCGGCCCCGTGGATCGCCCAGCTCGACCTGCCGCCCGAGATCATGGCCTGGATCTCCCCGTCCTGATCGGTTCCGCTCCCGAATCCACGGGATTTAGCCGATCTCGGGCCCGCTGGATGCGACATTTCGCCCATCGCTCGTTCCGGGGTCGATAGGGTACAAGAGCGGCACCACTTCGGCGCCGCCCGAAGCCCCGGAGGGAAGATGCGAGCTCGAAAGAGGTTCGTGGTGGCAGCCCTGTCGCTGCCGCTGCTGACCGGCCTCGCCGCGTGCGGCCAGGTTCAGGAGGTTCAGCAGGGCCTGCAGAACGCCGACGAGCAGATCCAGCAGGCGCAGCAGAACCTGGATTCGATTTCCGCTTGCGCGCAGGCGATCAACGTCGCGAGCTTCATGCCCAACTTCGCCGACCCGCAACAAGCGAAGGCCGACGCGGAGGCGAAGGCCGAGGAACTGCGCAAGCTGGCCGAGCAGACGGCCGACCAGACGCTGCGCCAGAACCTCCTCGAGGTCGAGCAGTCCGTGCAGCGCGTCGCCTCCGGCGAGATCACGCTGGAGTCGAGCGCGGAGTGGACCACCGCCCAGCTGGAGCGGTACCAGCAGGTGACCACCACCTGCTCGCAGATCGGCAACTGAAGCGGCCGCCCGCACCTCCGCGGCGCACCCGATGTGCGATGTGGCCCCGGTCACTTAGTCTGGGACCGCGGAGGTGATGGGTGATGAAAGCAGCCGTTGGTGATCGACTGCACGTGCACAGCAGGCACGTCGACGAGGCCGACCAGGTCGCCGAGATCCTGGAGGTCCGCGGCGAGGACGGCGCCCCGCCGTACAAGGTCCGGTTCAAGGACGGCCACGAGGGCCTGGTCTTCCCGGGCGGCGATTGCTCGATCGAGACTCCCCGTCCCCGCGAAGGGGACTGACCTCTCGGCCGCTCCGCCGCGCAGGACGGCGGATCCGCCCGAGTCGCGCGGCTCCTCCGGGCGTCGCCTCGCAGCTCCAGACCTCTCCCCCAGCGAGGCACCCCCGAGGAGCCGCCTCACTGCCAGGGCTGGTCGAGCACCGATTCCAGCTCCGCCCGGAACAGCGGTTCCGGGTCGACGAGCATCGCGCCGAACTGCCCCTCCACTTCGAGGCTGATCAAGCCGTGCATCCGCGACCAGGCCAGCAACGCGCGCTGCAGGACGGCCGGCGGGAACGATGAGCCGCCGCGCCGCTCGCGCCAGGCGGTGAGCTGCCGGTCGAACGCGGTGCGCTCCGCGGGCAGCCCGCCGGGAGCCAGGTCGGCGACGACGTCGAGGACAGGCCGGAAGGCCCGGTCGGCGAGACCGATGGTGAGTTCCGGGGCCTGGAAGCCCGGCACCGGCGTGCCGAACAGCAGCAGGTACCGGTGCGGCTGCGCTAGCGCCCAGGCCCTGAACCGGGCGCCGATTTCACGGAACCTAGTCGCGGGTTCCTCGCCGCGGTGCGCTCGCGCCGCGGCTTCCATCGCATCGCCGAGGTCGTTGTAGGCGTCCACGACCAGATCGGTCAGCAGCGCGTCCCGGCTGTCGAAGTACCGGTACAGCGCGGGGCCGGTGACGCCCATCCGCTTCGCGATCGCGTTCACCGAGATCCCCGCCGGCCCCGATTCGGCGAGCTGGTCGAGCGCGACCCGCTTGGCCTCGTTGCGGATCTGCTCCCGGAACCGCTCCCGCGGGCTGCGCGGCGCTGCGTCCATGTCCCCTCCCCTTGACACCCACACCGTAACAGGTTCATAGTGATGTTAGAACTTCTAACAATCGAACGAGCTTGTTACACGGAGGCGTCATGGCCATCCCCACCACCGGAACCGAGATCGTGCTCACCGGCCTCGGCGGGACCGAAGTCGTCACCACGCGGCGCAGCGCGCCGCCCGCGCCGGGACCGCACGGCGTGCTGGTCCGGGTCGAAGCCACCGGGGTGTCCTTCGCCGAGGTGCAGATGCTGCGCGGGCGCTACCCGGCCCAGCCGAAGTTCCCGTTCGTGCCCGGCTACGACCTGGTCGGCGAGGTCGTCGCGGTCGGCTCGGCGGTCACCGGGTGGCGACCGGGCCAGCGGGTCGCGGCCATGCCGCGCACTGGCGCGTGGGCCGAGTACGCCGAAATCCGGGACGCAGAACTGGTTTCCGTGCCGGACGGGGTCGAGGCCGGCGACGCGGCGGCGATGATCGTCAACGGCGTCACGGCCTGGCAGATGCTGCACCGCGCCGCGAAGATCCGAAGTGGACAGACAGTGCTTGTGCACGGCGTCGGCGGCGGCGTCGGCGTCCTGCTGGCGAAGCTCGGCGTCGCCGCCGGCGCGCGGGTGATCGGGACGGCGTCCGCGAGCCGGCACGAAGCGCTGCGGGACATCGGCATCGAGCTCATCGACCACCGCACCGAGGACGTCGACGCCCGCGTGGCCGAGCTCGCGCCCGGCGGCGTGGACGCCATCTTCGACCCGCTCGGCCCGGAGAGCCTGGACCGGTCCTGGCGGCTCCTCGCGCCGGGTGGCTCGCTGCACGCCTACGGCAGCTCGGCGACGCTGCACGACGCCGGGCCTTGGTGGCGCCCCTACCTGGGCCTGACCCGGCGGCTCGCCCGGTGGGAGCTGGCGCGGCTGCTCGGGCGCACCGGCGGCCGGCGCGCCCGGATGTACTACATCAGGCCGAACGCGCAGTTCCGGACGGACCTGGCCGAGTTGTTCCGAATGGTCGCCAGTGGACAGTTGCGGCCGCTGGTCGCCGAGCGGCTGCCGCTGGAATCCGCGGCACGCGCGCTCGACCTGCACATCTCGGGCAGCCGGACCGGCCGGATCCTGCTGATCCCGGGACTTTCCCCGGATCCCACCGGGGCTTGACGGCCGCGGGCTGCGCACGCCACGCGAAACGGGTCGAGGCCAGGCTCTAAGGTGGTCCGCGACGAGGGGCGTTGCCTAGGAGGCGGTGAAGTGTTGCGAGACGACCGGCAAGCGGGGGCTCCTGCCGACCTGTCCGCGGTTTTCGGCACCGGTGCAGGAGTTTCCGTCCCGCTACCGCCCGGCGAGGTCCTGACCGAGCAGACCACCCTCACCGACAACCCCGAGCCGCTGTGCTGGATCAGCGACGACGCCCCGGCGCCGCAGCTCGTCGCCGCCCTTCGCTCCGAGCACCGCATCACCGGGCTGTTGCCGCTGCTGCTGTGCGACAGCGACGAGGTCTACGGGGAGCGGTGCACGGTCGGCGTCGTGCCGCCGGAACCGCTGGAGCACATCGACCGCTGGCGGGTGGTCGACGTGATGGCCCGGATCTGGGACGGCCTGGTGCAGGCCGACGACGAGCTCGGCCCGGCGTACGACCTGGAAGTGCTGGCGCCGTTCGACTACAACTGCCCGGGACCGGCGCGGGGCGGGAACCTGCTGGCGGATCCGGACGTCCTGGCCAACCAGCAGCTGCCGCGCTTCATCGACGCCGACACCCGGCTCGCGCTCATCCCGGTGCGGCGCGGCGCGGACGTGCTGACGGCGCTGGGCTGGTCCGGCGCGGCGAACCACGTGTCGCGCACGGCCGGGCTCTCGGCGATGGCCCGCAGCTGGGAGGAGCGGTTCGGGGCGCGCCTGCTGCGCCTCGGCCCGGACCGGCTGGACCTGAGCGTGGCGGCGCCGCCGCAGGACGCGGACCACGCCGCGGCCGTCGCGGCGGAGCACTGGACCTTCTGCCCGGACCGGATCCTGCAGGAGACGGGCACCATCGAGGCCTACGCCCAGGAGATCCGCGGCCGCCGCACCTGGTCCTTCTGGTGGGAGTGAGCCCGACGCTCCGCCTCACCCGCTAGAGGCCCGTGAGTGTCTTGGGGCGCTGTAGCAACCCAACACCCTCACGGGCGTTGACCCGCGGGAATCGGTCCCGGTGCCGTGTTCCGCCGCAATTTCAATGGAAATCGAAGGTCCGATTTCCATTGAGGTGATCTCAGTGGAATGGGGGCTGAGGTCGTGAGGTGGTGTGTGCTGGGGGGGGTGAAGAGGTGTGGGCGTGGGGTCCTGG
>NZ_JBFAIN010000087.1:0-3089 GCF_040654735.1 Saccharopolyspora sp. NPDC050642
GTCCTACTCTCACAGGGGGAAGCCCCCAACTACCATCGGCGCTAAAGAGCTTAACTTCCGTGTTCGGTATGGGAACGGGTGTGACCTCTTTGCCATCATCACTAGACTATTTTCGGCTTTCAATATACATCGTATTTCTTCGTCAGCTGCTGTCGTTCAGTCAGTCACGTACTTAAGTACGCTCCTTCCCTCTCTCCATTGCTTCCTCGAACTACTCGTATCTTGAAACCCTTCATAAAAGAAATTATTCTTTCAAAACTGGATAAACGGTTCATTGAATGCTTCAAACTTTTTGGTTAAGTCCTCGATCGATTAGTATTCGTCAGCTCCATGTGTCACCACACTTCCACCTCGAACCTATCTACCTCATCGTCTTTGAGGGATCTTACTTACTTGCGTAATGGGAAATCTCATCTTGAGGGGGGCTTCATGCTTAGATGCTTTCAGCACTTATCCCGTCCACACATAGCTACCCAGCGATGCCTTTGGCAAGACAACTGGTACACCAGCGGTGTGTCCATCCCGGTCCTCTCGTACTAAGGACAGCTCCTCTCAAATTTCCTACGCCCACGACGGATAGGGACCGAACTGTCTCACGACGTTCTGAACCCAGCTCGCGTACCGCTTTAATGGGCGAACAGCCCAACCCTTGGGACCGACTACAGCCCCAGGATGCGATGAGCCGACATCGAGGTGCCAAACCTCCCCGTCGATGTGGACTCTTGGGGGAGATAAGCCTGTTATCCCCGGGGTAGCTTTTATCCGTTGAGCGATGGCCCTTCCATGCGGAACCACCGGATCACTAAGCCCGTCTTTCGACCCTGCTCGACTTGTAGGTCTCGCAGTCAAGCTCCCTTGTGCCTTTACACTCTACGAATGATTTCCAACCATTCTGAGGGAACCTTTGGGCGCCTCCGTTACCTTTTAGGAGGCGACCGCCCCAGTCAAACTGTCCGCCTGACACTGTCTCCTGCCCCGCTAAGGGGCATGGGTTAGAATTTCAATACAACCAGGGTAGTATCCCACCGACGCCTCCTTCGAAGCTGGCGCTCCGAGATCTCTGGCTCCTACCTATCCTGTACAAGTTGTACCAAAATTCAATATCAGGCTACAGTAAAGCTCCACGGGGTCTTTCCGTCCTGTCGCGGGTAACCTGCATCTTCACAGGTACTATAATTTCACCGAGTCTCTCGTTGAGACAGTGCCCAGATCGTTACGCCTTTCGTGCGGGTCGGAACTTACCCGACAAGGAATTTCGCTACCTTAGGACCGTTATAGTTACGGCCGCCGTTTACTGGGGCTTCAATTCGCAGCTTCGCTTGCGCTAACCACTCCTCTTAACCTTCCAGCACCGGGCAGGCGTCAGCCCCTATACGTCACCTTACGGTTTTGCAGAGACCTGTGTTTTTGCTAAACAGTCGCCTGGGCCTATTCACTGCGGCTCTCATGCGCTTGCACGCTCAAGAGCACCCCTTCTCCCGAAGTTACGGGGTCATTTTGCCGAGTTCCTTAACGAGAGTTCTCTCGCACACCTTAGGATTCTCTCCTCGACTACCTGTGTCGGTTTGCGGTACGGGCACCTCTCACCTCGATAGAGGCTTTTCTTGGCAGTGTGAAATCAGGAACTTCGTCCATACGGACTCGCCATCACAGCTCAACGTTACAGTGTGCGGATTTGCCTACACACACGCCTTACTGCTTGGACGCGCATAACCAACAGCGCGCTTACCCTATCCTACTGCGTCCCCCCATTTCTCAAACGGTGAGGAGGTGGTACAGGAATATCAACCTGTTGTCCATCGCCTACGCCTATCGGCCTCGGCTTAGGTCCCGACTAACCCTGAGCGGACGAGCCTTCCTCAGGAAACCTTAGTCATACGGTGGACGGGATTCTCACCCGTCTTTCGCTACTCATACCGGCATTCTCACTTCTAAGCGCTCCACCAGTCCTTCCGGTCTGACTTCAACGCACTTAGAACGCTCTCCTACCACTGACATCGTAGATGTCAATCCACAGCTTCGGTGAATCGTTTAGCCCCGATACATTTTCGGCGCAGCGTCACTCGACCAGTGAGCTATTACGCACTCTTTAAATGATGGCTGCTTCTAAGCCAACATCCTGGTTGTCTGTGCAACGCCACATCCTTTTCCACTTAACGATTACTTTGGGACCTTAGCTGGTGGTCTGGGCTGTTTCCCTTTTGACTACGGATCTTATCACTCGCAGTCTGACTCCCGTGTATAAATATCTGGCATTCGGAGTTTGTCTGAATTCGGTAAACCGGGATGGCCCCCTAGTCCAAACAGTGCTCTACCTCCAGTATTCTCATCACGAGGCTAGCCCTAAAGCTATTTCGGAGAGAACCAGCTATCTCCAAGTTCGATTGGAATTTCTCCGCTACCCACACCTCATCCCCGCACTTTTCAACGTGCGTGGGTTCGGGCCTCCAGTAAGTGTTACCTTACCTTCACCCTGGACATGGGTAGATCACCTGGTTTCGGGTCTACGACCACGTACTAATTCGCCCTATTCAGACTCGCTTTCGCTGCGGCTCCGCCTTCTAAAGCTTAACCTCGCACGTAATCGTAACTCGCCGGTTCATTCTACAAAAGGCACGCTATCACCCATTAACGGGCTCTAACTACTTGTAGGCACACGGTTTCAGGATCTCTTTCACTCCCCTTCCGGGGTGCTTTTCACCTTTCCCTCACGGTACTGGTTCACTATCGGTCACTAGGTAGTATTTAGCCTTGGGAGATGGTCCTCCCGGATTCCGACGGAATTTCACGTGTTCCGCCGTACTCAGGATCCACTCAGGAGGGAACGAACTTTCGACTACAGGGCTTTTACCTGCTCTGGCGGACCTTTCCAAGTCGCTTCATCTAACTCGCTCTTTTGTAACTCCGTATTGAGTGTCCTACAACCCCAAGAGGCAAGCCTCTTGGTTTGGGCTCTTCCCGTTTCGCTCGCCGCTACTCAGGGAATCGATTTTTCTTTCTCTTCCTCCAGGTACTTAGATGTTTCAGTTCCCTGGGTCTGCCTTCAAGACGCTATGTATTCACGTCAAGATACTACGCGATTAAACGTA
>NZ_JBFAIN010000088.1:0-1851 GCF_040654735.1 Saccharopolyspora sp. NPDC050642
GTTGCTGCCTCAGAAACCGTATAGTGGGTGCGTAGCAATCTTCGTGAGCAAGTCCTCGGCCTATCAGCACCAGTCAACTCCACACCTTACAGTGCTTCCATATCTGGCCTGTCAACCCAATCATCTCTTGGGGGCCTTAACCCACAAAGGGGTGGGAGACCTCATCTAGGAACAGGCTTCCCGCTTAGATGCTTTCAGCGGTTATCCCTCCCGAACATAGCCAACCAGCCACGCCCTTGGCAGAACGACTGGCACACCAGAGGTTCGTCCGTCCCGGTCCTCTCGTACTAGGGACAGCCTTCCGCAAGTCTCCTACGCGCGCGGCGGATAGGGACCGAACTGTCTCACGACGTTCTAAACCCAGCTCGCGTGCCGCTTTAATGGGCGAACAGCCCAACCCTTGGGACCAACTCCAGCCCCAGGATGCGACGAGCCGACATCGAGGTGCCAAACCATGCCGTCGATATGGACTCTTGGGCAAGATCAGCCTGTTATCCCCGGGGTACCTTTTATCCGTTGAGCGACACCGCTTCCACCAGCCAGTGCCGGATCACTAGTCCCTGCTTTCGCACCTGCTCGACCCGTCAGTCTCACAGTCAAGCTCCCTTATACACTTACACTCAACACCTGATTGCCAACCAGGCTGAGGGAACCTTTGGGCGCCTCCGTTACCCTTTAGGAGGCAACCGCCCCAGTTAAACTACCCACCAGGCACTGTCCCCGATCCGGATCACGGACCCGAGTTAGATGCCCGGAACGACCAGAGTGGTATTTCACCAACGACTCCACACCCACTAGCGTGAATGCTTCACAGTCTCCCACCTATCCTACACAAGCCGAACCAAACACCAATACCAAGCTATAGTAAAGGTCCCGGGGTCTTTCCGTCCTGCCGCGCGAAACGAGCATCTTTACTCGTACTGCAATTTCACCGGGCCTGTGGTCGAGACAGCGGAGAAGTCGTTACGCCATTCGTGCAGGTCGGAACTTACCCGACAAGGAATTTCGCTACCTTAGGATGGTTATAGTTACCACCGCCGTTTACTGGCGCTTAAATTCTCCGCTACACCCCAAAGGGTTCACGGGTCCTCTTAACGTTCCAGCACCGGGCAGGCGTCAGTCCATATACATCGCCTTACGGCTTCGCATGGACCTGTGTTTTTAGTAAACAGTCGCTTCTCCCTGGCCTCTGCGACCACCACCAGCTCCCCCGGCAAGCAGGTTCACCAGCAGTGGCCCCCCTTCTCCCAAAGTTACGGGGGCAATTTGCCGAATTCCTTAACCACAGTTCACCCGACCGCCTCGGTATTCTCTACCTGACCACCTGTGTCGGTTTCGGGTACGGGCCGTGAAGACACTCGCTAGAGGCTTTTCTCGACAGCATGGGATCACTCACATCACCACAACGGCTACGCATCACCCCTCACCCACATGGTGTGCGGATTTACCTACACACCGGGCTACAGGCTTACACCAGTACAACCACTCACTGGCAGAGCTACCCTCCTGCGTCACCCCATCACTTAACTACCGCGGAATCAGGCCCCATGCACCCACCACGCTCGTCCGAAGACTCACACAGCAGACGGATGGTTAGTATCAACCGTTTCGCTATGGACGCGTCCACACGGGTACGGGAATATCAACCCGTTATCCATCGACTACGCCTGTCGGCCTCGCCTTAGGCCCCGACTCACCCTGGGCGGACGAACCTTCCCCAGGAACCCTTGGTCATCCGGCGGAAGAGATTCTCACTCTTCACTCGCTACTCATGCCTGCATTCTCACTCCCACACACTCCACGACACCTCACAGTGCCGCTTCACCGCGTGCAGGACGCTCCCCTACCCAG
>NZ_JBFAIN010000088.1:1944-3259 GCF_040654735.1 Saccharopolyspora sp. NPDC050642
ACGTGCTGGCATGGCTTCGGCGGTGCGCTTCAGCCCCGCTACATTGTCGGCGCAGGACCACTTGACCAGTGAGCTATTACGCACTCTTTCAAGGATGGCTGCTTCTAAGCCAACCTCCTGGTTGTCTCGGCGATCCCACATCCTTTCCCACTAAGCGCACACTTAGGGGCCTTAGCCGATGCTCTGGGCTGTTTCCCTCTCGACGACGAAGCTTCTCCCCCGCCGTCTCACTGCCACGCTCAAACTCAGGCGTATTCGGAGTTTGGCTGATCTCAGTAACCCGCGAAGGCCCATCAACCAACCAGTGCTCTACCCCACCCAAGCAACCACGCAACGCTGCACCTAAATGCATTTCGGGGAGAACCAGCTATCACGGAGTTTGATTGGCCTTTCACCCCTACCCACAACTCATCCCCCAGGTTTTCAACCCTGGTGGGTTCGGGCCTCCACACGGTCTTACCCGCGCTTCACCCTGGCCATGGGTAGATCACTCCGCTTCGGGTCTACACCACGCGACTCAAACGCCCTCTTCAGACTCGCTTTCGCTCCGGCTACCCCACACACGGGTTAACCTCGCCACGCAGCAGTAACTCGCAGGCTCATTCTTCAAAAGGCACGCCATCACCCGAAGGCTCTGACGGATTGCAGGCACACGGTTTCAGGAACTCTTTCACTCCCCTCCCGGGGTACTTTTCACCATTCCCTCACGGTACTATCCACTATCGGTCACCAGGAAGTATTTAGGCTTAGCGAGTGGTCCCGCCAGATTCACAGCACCCTCCACGAAAGCGCTGCTACTCGGGAACACCACCACACGCATTGCATGAATTTTCGCCTACGGGACTCTCACCCACTACGGCTGGCTTTCCCAAACCATTCGACTAACCCACACAACAACGCTGGCAGACTGGTAGATCTACCCAGCAGCGTCCCACAACCCCGCACACGCAACCCCTACCAGGTATCCCACGCGCACGGTTTAGCCTCCTCCGCTTTCGCTCGCCACTACTCACGGAATCACCAGTGTTTTCTCTTCCTGCGGGTACTAAGATGTTTCACTTCCCCGCGTTCCCCCTCATACCCTATATATTCAGGCATGAGTAACCCGACATCACTCGGGCTGGGTTACCCCATTCGGACACCCTCGGATCACAGCTCGGTTGACAACTCCCCGAGGACTATCGCAGTCTCCCACGTCCTTCATCGGCTCCTGGTACCAAGGCATCCACCATGTGCCCTACATAACTTGGCCACAAAGATGCTCGCACCCACTATACAGTTCTCAAACAACAACCAAACACACAAGAAAACACCC
>NZ_JBFAIN010000089.1:0-3978 GCF_040654735.1 Saccharopolyspora sp. NPDC050642
CTGCTATCCCGGGTGAGATCGGTGTTCCCGGACTGCTTGGTGGCCAACATTTACGGGCCGACCGAGGCGACGGTCTATGCGACGGCGTGGTTCTGGCGCGATGACCGGCCGGTGGAGGCGCCGCCGATCGGCCGGCCGATTTCCAATACCCGGGTCTATGTGCTGGATTCCGAATTGCGGATGGTGCCGCCTGGTGTGGTGGGAGAGCTCTACCTCGCGGGAAGTGGGCTGGCCCGCGGCTACTCGGGGCGTTCCGGCCTGACCGCGGATCGTTTCGTCGCCGACCCGTTCGGCTCTGCGGGCGGTCGGCTGTACCGGACCGGTGACCTGGTGCGCTGGAACCGGGATGGCGAGCTGGAGTTCGTCGGCCGGGTCGATGACCAGGTGAAGGTGCGCGGCTTCCGGATCGAGCTCGGCGAGGTCGAGACCGCCCTGACCTCCCACCCGCAGGTGGCTCACGCCGTCGTCGTCGCAAGGCAGGATCGGCCGGGGGAGAAGCGGTTGGTGGCCTACGTGGTGCCGACCGGCGACGGTTGTGAGCCGGACGGGCTGCGGGATCACGTCGCCAGGGCCCTGCCCGACTACATGGTGCCCACCGCCGTCGTGCTGCTGGACCGATTGCCGTTGAACTCCAACGGGAAACTCGATCAGGAGGCGCTCCCCGCGCCCGAGGTGAAGGCAGGGGGAGGACGAGGTCCACGTTCCGAGCGGGAGGGGCTGTTGTGCGAGGCGTTCGCCGAGGTGCTCGAGATCGCCGACGTCGGCCCGGAGGACAGCTTCTTCCAGCTGGGCGGGGACAGCATCTTGTCGATCCAACTGGTCGCCAGGTTGCGCAGGGCTGGTTTGGTGCTGAGCCCGCGTCAGGTGTTCGAGCACCGGACTCCGGCCGGACTGGCGGTGGTGGCGGCATCGGGTTCGGCGTCGGCCTCGGTGGTTTCCGGGGTCGGGGGCGTGGCGTTGACGCCGGTGATGCATTGGCTGGGCGAACGGGGTGATCTGGGGGCGGCCTACTTCCAGTCGGTGGTGCTGGAGGTCCCGGCCGGATTGTCGTTGGGGGCCTTGGCATCGGCTCTCGGGGCTGTGGTGGATCGTCATGATCTGTTGCGGGCTCGGTTGGGTGAGCAGGGCCTGGTGGTGCCGCCGGTGGGGTCGGTCGATGCCGCCGATCTGGTGGAGCGAGCCGAAGTTCCTGAGGCTGATCCGGACTGGCGGGTCGTGCTGGCCGGGGCGGAGGCGTCCGCAGCGGCTGGATTGGATCCCGCACGAGGGGTGATGCTCCGGGCGGTCTGGCTGGACGCGGGCCGTTCACGACCAGGACGACTTCTGCTGGTCGCCCATCATCTGGTGGTCGATGGGGTGTCGTGGCGCGTTCTGGTGTCGGATGTGCGGGAAGCGCACCGAGCATTGGCCGCAGGGCGGCCCGCGGAGTTGCAGCCGGTCGGCACCTCGTTCCGCCAGTGGGCCGGCCTGTTGGGCGAACTCGCGGAATCGCGGGCGTCGGAGCTGCCGATCTGGAAAGAGGCCTTGGCCCATCCCGGCGTGCGTGTGACCGATCGCGACGTCACGGGCGGGGACACGGTGGCAGGAGTGCGGTCGTTGAACGTCTCACTGCCTGCAGAGCAGACGGCGGCGTTGCTGACGAGGGTCCCTGCGGCGTTCTTCGCCGGTGTCGACGACGTGTTGCTGACGGCGCTGGCGTTGGCTGTGCGGCACCACACCGGCTCAGCGGGCGGCGTGCTGGTCGATGTGGAAGGGCACGGCAGGCACGAGGAGGTCGTCCAGGGGGTCGACCTGACCCGAACGGTGGGTTGGTTCACCACGTTGCACCCGGTGCTGCTGAATCCCAGCGAACTCGACTGGGCCGAGATCACCACCGGAGGCCCCGCTCTGGGAACAGCGTTGAAGCAGGTCAAGGAGCAGCTCCGGGCGATTCCCGATCACGGTTTGGGCTACGGACTCCTGCGGTACCTCGATCCGGACACCGCGTCAGAGCTCGCGAGGCTCGCGCGTCCGCAGATCGCGTTCAACTACCTGGGGCGATTCGGCGCAGCTGCCGGCGGTGAGTGGGCCTGGGCGCCGGAAGCCGATGCCCTCGGCGGTGGTGCGGACCCGGGGCTGGGCGTGGGGCATGGCATCGAGATCAACGCGATCGCGGAAGACCGTCCCGACGGGGCGCGGTTGACAGCGACGTGGTCCTGGCACACCGATGTCACCAGCCGCGAAGTCGTGCACGACCTCGCGCAGGACTGGCTGGCCGTCCTGAACGGACTCCTCGCCCACGTCGATCGGCCCGGAACAGGTGGACGTACTCCGTCGGACCTGCCCCTGCTCCGACTCGACCAGCACGACATCGAGCGACTTGAATCTTGGTGGAAGGACTCCAGATGACCAGCCCGGATTTCGAAGACGTTCTGCCGCTGTCGCCGTTGCAGGAAGGGTTGCTGTTCCACGCCGTCTACGACGGGGGCGGGGGCGATGTGTATGTGATGCAGTTGGTCTTCGACTTCGCGGGTGAGGTGGATGGGGAGGCGTTGCGGCGCGCCGGGGACGTGTTGTTGCGGCGGTATCCGAACTTGCGGGCATGCTTCGTTCACGAGGGGTTGAGCCGTCCGGTTCAGGTCGTACCGCGGGATTCGGGTATCGGCTGGTCGGAGGTGGATCTTTCGGATTGCGGAGAAGCCGGGCACGAGTTGACGCGGCTGCTGGAGCGGGATCGGGCTGCCGGGTTCGATGTGCAGCGGGGCCCGCTGCTGCGGCTGATGCTGGTTCACCTGGGGGAGGGGCGTTCCCGGTTGGTGGTGACCAACCACCACCTCGTGCTGGACGGCTGGTCGCTCCCGCTGCTGGTCCGCGAGCTGTTCGCCCTGTACGACCGGCGCGGCGACGACAGCGATCTACCGGTTCCGGGGAGATATCGGGACTTCCTCGCGTGGCTGGCGAATCGTGATCGTGACGCGGCGCTGGGCGCGTGGGCCGAAGCGTTGGACGACGCCCAGCCGCTGTTGGTGGGTTCGGGGGATCGGGCTCCCGTGCTGCCGGACGGGTACTCGCTGGAACTGCCCGAGCCCTTGACGACGGCACTGGCCCGATGGGCTCGGGAGCGTGGGTTGACGCTGAACACGGTGGTGCAGGGTGCGTGGGGGTTGTTGCTGAGTCGGTGGACCGGTCGTGGGGATGTGGTGTTCGGGTCCACTGTGTCCGGTCGTCCTCCGGAGCTTCCGGGGGTGGAGTCGGTGCTGGGGTTGTTCATCAACACGATTCCGGTCCGGATCCGGTTGGATCCGTCGGAGTCCATCGTGGACATGCTGGTCCGGTTCCAGGAGGAGCAGGCCAGGTTGTTGGACCACCAACACCTCGGCTTGGCCGACATCCAGCGGCAGGCCGGCACCGGGGAACTGTTCGACACCGCCATCGCGTTCGAGAACTACCCGCTCGACCCCGACGAGGTGCTCAACCCGTCCTCCGCGATCACCGTAACGTCGGTGTCGAGCTGGGATGCCACCCACTACGCGCTCCACCTCGTGGTGATGCCCGGCGAGCGGCTCCGGCTGCGGTTCGGCTACCGGCCCGATGTCTTCGACCGCTCCACAGTGGAAGGATTCGCCGGACGTCTCGTCGAGATCTTGCGAACCGTCGTCGACGAACCCGACCAGCACGTGGGGCGCATCGACATCCTCACCGACGCCGAACACCACCGGCTTCTCGAAGAATCGAGCGGGAGCCGGACCAGCGTTCCGGCGGTCACATTGCCGGAGTTGTTCGAGGCTCAGGTTGTGCGGGCGCCGGAGGCCACGGCTGTGGTGTGTGGTGGTGAGTCGGTGACGTACGCGGAGCTCAATGCGAGGGCGAATCGGCTCGCTCGTTGTTTGGTCGCACGGGGTGTTGGGCCGGAATCCGTTGTTGCGCTGGCGCTTCCGAGGTCGGTCGACATGGTCGTCGCCGTGTTGGCCGTCCTCAAGGCCGGGGCCGCCTATCTGC
>NZ_JBFAIN010000090.1:0-3690 GCF_040654735.1 Saccharopolyspora sp. NPDC050642
ACGCCCCCGCCCCCCCCCGCGGGGGCGCCCCCCCCGCGCCCGCCCCCGCGCCGGGCGCCCCGACCGGCCGGTCGGGGCGCCCTCCTCGCTTCACCGGAATGATCGAAGCTGAATGGCCGGCTATGGAGAACGAGTCGGCCTCCCATCGCCGGGCGGCTTCGGGCCACGCGGCGCCGCCGGATGTTTCGTCACCCGAGCTGCTGCCCACCCGATGGGGCGAGCGGACCGCCGCAGAGCGGGCACCGGTCCCTCGGGTGTGGTGCGGGGCGCGCCGCTCCCGCTGTTCGCCGGATGACTCGTGGACGGGGCCTGGGAATTCGCGCCTCCCTGATCCAGCTCTCGGTCTCGGACACCGAATCCGCCGACGAACGCCGAGCCCGGGCCGCAGATCTTGTCCGGCGCCGGGCGGGCGACGACATCGTCGTGCTGCCGGAACTCTGGACGACCGGCGCCTGGGCCTACGACGACTGGCAGGCGGGTGCCGAACCGGTGGACGGTCCAACGGTGCAAGCCATGTCGGCGGCGGCCAGATCCGCGGCCGTGTGGTTGCACGCGGGAACCGTGGTGGAGCGCGACGGCAACGGCGCGCTCCACAACACGGCGTTGGTCTTCGACCGGGTCGGGGCGCTGCGCGCTACGTACCGCAAGATCCACCGCTACGGCTTCGACACCGGTGAGGCCGTGCGGATGGCCGCCGGGCGGGATGTCGTGACGATCCCCGCCGAGTTCGGCGACCTAGGCCTCGCCACCTGTTATGACCTGCGCTTTCCCGAGTTGTTCCGGGCGTTGGTCGATGCTGGGACGGAGATCCTGGTCGTGCCCTCCGCCTGGCCGGCCCGGCGCCGCGAGCAGTGGAGGATCCTGGTGCGCGCCCGCGCGGTCGAGGAGCAGGCCATCGTCCTGGCCTGCTG
This sequence comes from Saccharopolyspora sp. NPDC050642, assembly GCF_040654735.1. NCBI lineage: Bacteria > Bacillati > Actinomycetota > Actinomycetes > Pseudonocardiales > Pseudonocardiaceae > Saccharopolyspora > Saccharopolyspora sp. NPDC050642. Next base: position 912 of record NZ_JBFAIN010000090.1, read on the forward strand.
CGCCGCAGGCTCCCACAGCGGCATGGACCAGGCCGGCGGCAGCCTGGTCATCGACCCCTGGGGCGTCGTGCTCGCCGAGGCGGGTGCGGGCGAGGACGTCCTGACCGCGGACGTCGACGTGGGCTCGGTCGCGGCGATCCGGACCGAGCTGCCGGTCCTCCTGGACCGCGTCCTCGCCATTCCGGCCACGCCGGAGCGTGAAGCGCCCGCTCCGGCGGCACTGCGGAGCTTGCCTGCCATCCGGTCGCTCTGACTTCCCGCCAGGGATTTCCTGGTGGGTCGTCAGAGCTCGCGGAACCGCGCGTCACTGCTCGACGCGAACCCAGTCGATCAGGTACCGGACGTTGCCCGCGGCCACCTTGTCCACTGTGGACTGCGGCAGGCCGAAGTACGGTTCCGTGACGCCGTTGACGCCGTTGGGGTACCCGCCGCCGAGGGCGAAGTTCAGGATCAGGAACTGCGGGTCGTCGTACGCCCACGTCCAGCCCTTGGACTGGATCTCCTGCTTGGTGACCCGGTACGTCTCGACGTCGTCCACGAAGAAGGCCAGCCCGTCCGGCGTCCAGTCGACCTTGTAGACGTGCCAGTCGGCCGGGTCCTTGCCCTCGAAGTTCTGGCGCTTCGTGAACGGGGTGTCGCCGTGGTACTCCGGGCCGTGCAGCGCCGAACTCGTCCACGGCTCGCCGACGTGCTCCATGATGTCGATCTCGCCGCACTCCGGCCACGGCTTGCCAGCGTCGATGTTCGCGCCCAGCGACCACCACGCGGGCCACAGCCCGGACGCGGTGGCGCCCTCGGGGAGCTTGAGCCGCGCGGCGTAGCTGCCGTAGGTGAACTCGACCTTGTCCTGGGTCTTGATCCGGCCGGAGACGAAGTCGTAGGTCTGCCCGTCCGGCGCCTGGTGGCCGGGCTGGTACCGGGGGTGCAGCACCAGCGCGCCGTTGCTCGCGCCGGTCGACGGGTCCTGGTCGAGGTAGATCGTCTCCGCCGAGTCGATGTAGGCCTGCTGCTCCTGGTTGACGGTGCCGAAGTTCTCGCCGGTCACCTCGACCGTCCACTTCGAACGGTCCAGCTCCGAGCCGGAGAAGTCGTCGAAGAACACCTCGGCGCGGGGTGCCGCACCGGCTTCGAACAGCGGCGCGGAGGCCAGTAGGGCGAGCGCGGCACCGGCCGCGAGCAGTCGTCTCGGGGCCATGTCGGCTCCTTCCGAGTAGTGGGAGCGCCCCACTCCCGCGCGCCCAGGGTTCGAAAATGGATCGATCGAGTATGCCCACCGGTTCAGCGCCGGGTCCCGCTCGTGTCGTGTTTTGGACCCGCGTTCAGATCGGCTCCCCGGCGCTTTCTCCGCCGCCGCAATCGGTTCCGCGGTCGATAGGATCGACTCGTCCTCCGGTCGTCTCACGAGGAGTGCGGATGGTGAAGTCAGCCCGGCGCGGGCCCTACTTCTGCGGCATCGATGCCGCGATGGACGTGGTGTCCGGCAAGTGGAAGGTGCTGATCCTCTGGGAGCTGGAAGAGCACGGGACCCGGCGGTTCGCCGAACTGCGGCGCGGCCTGCCGGGCGTGACCGAGAAGATGCTGACGCAGCACCTCCGGGAGATGGAGCAGGACGAGCTCGTGCACCGCGAGGTCTACCGGGAGGTGCCGCCGAAGGTGGAGTATTCCCTGACGGAGCACGGCGAATCCCTCAACCGGGCGCTGACGGACCTCGGCAGCTGGGGCAACGAACGCATCCACCGCATCGGCGCCGAGAAGGTGCACGTCGCCGCGAGCTGAGCCCGGCGGAATCGTGGCGAGCATTGCAGATCTGCCGGAATCGCCGTCCCGCCCGGGCACGCGGAACTAGGGTCGGGCACGACCGAGCAGAGGGGGATCGATGGTCATCTTCGGGATCGTGCTGTTCGTCGCGGCCGGGGTCGGGTTCTACTTCATGCGACGTGCCCGGGACCAGCTGCACGCGATGATCGGTGCCGAAACCCTGCCGGTCAACGAGCTGGAGGTGCTGCGCCGGGCCTCCGACGAGGTCGGCGCGCGGGGCGGGTTCCGCAAGCAGTGCGAGGTGGTCGGCGCGGCCCACCCGCGACCGGAGGGCGTGCTCGTCTCCGAGCTCAGCAAGACGGAATGCGTCTGGTTCCGCTACGTCGTCAAGCGGCGCTACGAGCAGGTGAACTACCGGGACGGCCGCCGCCACGCGGAACGGCGCACCGAGACCGTCGCCCAGCACACGTCCTGGGAGGGCTACGCGCTGCGCGACGACCAGGGCGTGCTGATCGGCGTCGATCCCAACGGCACCAACCCGGACCGGCCGGAGCAGGTCGTCGATCGGTTCGAGCCGTACAACCCGCAGGGCCCGGTGGTGTTCGGCCTCCAGCTGCCGAACATCTTCGACAGCAGCGGCACGATCGGCTACGAGTACGAGGAGTGGGTGATCCGGCCCGGCCGGCGGCTGTACGTCCTCGGCGAGGTCCACGACAAGATCGGTCCGCTCGTGATCGGCAAACCCGAGCGGGACGGCCACTTCATCGTCTCCACCCGCACCGAGCAGGAGGTCCGCGACAGCCGCCGGAACCAGCACCGGTGGCTGGCGATCGGAGTCCCGGTGGCCGCCCTGGCGGGAATCGTCCTCGTGGTCCTCGGCATCGTCCTCTGACCGCCCGCTCCCGGCTCCCCGGTGGTCCGCAATTTCAATGGATGGTCGGTGGCGATCACCAGGCCGCCGGCGTCCGGGAGGCCGCCGTTGCGCAGCTGCGTCAGCCGGGTGTCGGCGGCCTGCAGCACC
>NZ_JBFAIN010000091.1:0-3355 GCF_040654735.1 Saccharopolyspora sp. NPDC050642
GGCGCCCCCCCCCCGGCCCAACCCCCCCCCCCCAACCCCCCCCTTTTTTTGGTTTCTTGTTTTTTTTGGGCCGCTATAGCGGCCCAAAACACGCACGAACCTTGACCAGCGACGATGCCGCGTCACAAGCCGTGTTCGGCGAGCGTGGCCAGGAAGGCCCGCTTGCGCCGGTGGACATCCTTCAGCTCCCGGACATCGGCCTGGAACGCCTCGTCAGCTCCGATGCGGGAAGCAGGCCCCGCAGAGTGGTCAACAGCTGGGCGGCATGTGCGTAAGCCTTCCCGGTTCGCCACCGCTATGGCGGCGTCCACGAGCGGCTGGTAGATAGCAATGACATCGGCTGGGTGGGTTTCGGCCCGGCGATCCGCAACGGCCAGCCGAGTCGGCTCGTCGCAGCGATACCGCTGCACGATCTGCCAGGCCGCGTCGATGTCGCCTTCCTCCAACAAGATCCGTGCCAAAGTCCCTGCCGCGAACGACGATCCGTCCTCGATTCGCTCGCGCAGGATCTGGTGTGCCCGCTCCCGCAATTGCGGCCACTGCCCGATCTGTTCGGCGGCCATACGCCATTGACGATGGGTTCCTTCGTCAGGTGAGTCGGTGAATCTGGCCTCCAGGAGCTCCACCGCATCGGCGTCGCGCCCAATAGCTTGATAAAGCTCGACCAGCCGTTCCACGAGCATGCTCTGACGCCCGTCCCACGGATCCACGGACCGCAGACCACGTTGCAACCAGTCGATCGCCTCATCGACGCGATCGGCCTCGCGCAGGACAACGGCAATCCGCACGTACGCATGGGGATAGGACAAGTCCTCGGTAAGCGTCTCTACCAGCTCGTCGGTGTCCCCTATTTCCTGGACCAGTTCCTCGCGCAGCCAACGCACCCGCCACGCATCGCATTGTCGATCTCGGGCCTGGTCCAGGCCGGCTTTATACGCCGTGAGCCCAGCTTCACCAAGCAGGTCGACGACCTCACCGAGGCTCACTTCGGGCAGCTCGGTGTTGAGTCGGAAGTAGGCCAGCCATCGACCCAACTCGGTGGGGTCGGGCGGGGGCGGCCCGACAAGCTTCCAGGTAGAGCCCCCAAGCTGCATCAGCGGCGTCGTCCACCATGCCTGCGGCGCCCTCGCACACACCGGCCCAGCGCCGACGTGAGTGACCACCTCACGCAGCATTTGCTGCGCAGATGCCACATAGTCCGGCAACAGCCGACGAAGTGCGTCGAGCACGCTGGTGGCACGGCTGGCATAGTCGTTCTCATCGTCAAAGTCGAGCCAATCGACCTGCAGCAGATCGACCTGGTCCTGCAAGAGCGAACCATCGGGCTGAGCCGACGCGGTGGCTGCCTGCAGCCGCAACCGCTGGTACAGCACAGGATCGTCCTGCGCCTGCTGCCAGATCAGATCAACGAGTCTCGGGACCAACCCAGCACTGCTATTACCTCCGGAAGCAACAACCCCGCCGCGTTCTCCAGTTCAGCCGAAGCGCTCCGCCTTGACAGCAGCTAAGAAGGATCCCCATGCCTGCGACTGGAAGACCAACGTCCCCCCGTCTCGGTCCTTGGTGTCCCGAACCCCGATCACGTCGATACCGGTGCCGACCTCGACACAGTCAGACTGGCTCGCGCTATGGCTCGACTTCCGCCAGGTCTGGAACGCCATGGTCTTCACCCCTCTAGCTCGTCAGCCCGCGTTGCGATCAGCTTCGCCGAATCCTCAGGGCTCAGCGTCACCCGTTGGAGTGTATCCAGCACTCTCGCGTAATCGGCAACGTCAGCGGGCTCGTCCAGGAACGCGCCCAACCTGCGCTGCTCCAGATGGACGATCGAACGAGCCTTCGGGAACTCAAGCATGACGAAGGAGCCTTCAAGCCCAGGATGGGTTGCGACTTCCTCCGGGATGACCTGGACGGTCACGTTTCGACGCCTGGCCATCTTCAAGATGTGACGCAGCTGTTCCGCCATCACGCGTGGTCCACCTACAACCCGCCGAAGAACACTTGCGTCGATGAAAGCATGGAGCCCCGCAGGAGTGGGCTTGGCGAGAATCTCCTGTCGTCCGAGGCGAATCGCAACACGCGCTTCGATGTCAGCAGCGTCAACATCGCTGCCGTGCATAACAGCCCGCGCGTAATCACGCGTTTGTAGCAGTCCTGGAACTAGGACCATGCCAAGACAGCTGATCTGGCTCGCGTCTCGCTCGAACTCCAGCAAGCCAGTGAGCTGCTTCGGCAAGCCTGGAACACCGGTCTCCCACCAGCCAGGCTGATCCTGTTCGCGCGCGAGCTTCAGTAGGCGATTACGGTCCTCACCCGTCACACCGAGTATGGCGAGGATCGCGGACACGTCGGCTTCGGCGACTGCCTTCGTGCCGTTCTCGATACGACTCATCGTCGCTTTGGACAGGCCGAGTCGCTTCGCGACCTCCTCCTGCTTGTAGCCACTCCCGTTCCGGAGCTGCCGCAGTTCGGCTCCCAAGCCTCTTGCGCGAGCACTGCCATTCATGTTGAGCAGCCTAGATCGTCCGCTCGGGCCACTAGTTCACCCAAAACGGGAATAGATCAGTTTCAGAAACTGACGATAGATTCTGAGAGCACCAAGGAGGTTCTGATGGCTGACTACTTGACCTACGTCTGGCGCCCGGTCACCGGAGGCCGCCACGCTTTCCCCATCACAGCAACGAAAACCCCTGCGGGTGTGCCAGTGGTGGCGTTCTGCGGAGCGGAAGCGGACGCAGCAGAGCTGCACGATCGCTCCGAAGTGGACTGGATCCGCGAAGACACCTGCATGGACTGCTGGCACACCCTCACCGCCCGCCCCTGACACGTCCGGGTGGAGGTGACGTTTTCGCGCGAAAACGGCGCCGCCACGCGTGCGAAACGCCGGTTTCGCGCGAAAACGGCGCACCCCAAGCCAGGAAAGGAACCGATCTCATGTTCTGGATTCAGCTCAGCACATTCATTCTGTTCAACCTGCTGATCCTCGCGATGCTCACCACTCAGATCCCCGCCCGAGCCATCGCCTTCGCGACAACGGGGCAGCACGCGGGAGGTGGTGAAGGCGCCTACACGGTCTGGCATCTCATCGCTGACATCGAAGCCGAAACCCGGCAAGAAGACGAGCGCGGGTCGAAACACGAACATCCACGCATACCACCGGGATTCCCCACCACGGACCCCGATGAGCCCACCGGGCGGCATCACCTGCGCACGTAACCGCTCGTGAGTGGTTTGGGCCGCTATAGCAGCCCAAACCACTCACGAGACCCGAGCAGGGCCGGTGCGGAGACCTCCCCAACCCCCACCCGCACCGGCCCACCCCGGTGACCGGGCGCGATGCCCCCGACCCCACGCGCCC
>NZ_JBFAIN010000092.1:0-1681 GCF_040654735.1 Saccharopolyspora sp. NPDC050642
CGATTGGCGTGGCGCTGAGTGGTTTGCGGGACGAGGACGCCATCAATGGGGCGCTGCAAGGTGAGGTGGTTGAGGACGCGCTCAGCGGGGGTTACGGCACCCGCAAATTGGCACCTCGGTTCAAGAGAAGTGCTAGATGGGCGCAGAGTGTTCTTGATTCTTTCAGGGAGCAGCTGAAACTCGATTTGAACGCTGCGGTGGGTTCTCTGCGGCAGATTTTGGACGATGTAGAGGCGGACGCTGGCCTGCGGAGCGAATATGAAATCAGAATCCAGCTGTGGCTGAATATTGGCCAGGCGACTCTCGCGGGGGTCCGTGATCGGGCAGAGGAAGTCGCCGCTGCTGTTCCGAAGTTGCGGAAGCGGGTCGAAGATGACGCGAACGTGAAATTGCGGGAGCTTCTCGCGGACGGCGCAGTCGGGTTAGCAGTGTTGGAGGGTGAACTCGGTCGAGATCGTGTGGACGACGCGTTGCGTGACGTAGACCGGTACGTTGAGCCAGGGCATCAGCCATTGCAGCAGCCATTGCGGGAGGCGCTCGCGCATCGGCTGCTGACGAAGGGAATTAGTGAAGACGATAAGAGGAAAGCGGACGCTGAGGCGTTTTTGGGGCGACTGCGTCGTTTGACGGGCATGGTGATGGCTGCGGGTGCGGGGCCGGCGCCGGGTGGGGACATGCTGCCGCAGTCTGCTGGCGGCGCGGGCTCGGAGACCGTGGATACGCGGCCGGAACCTACCGGGGATGTGGTGGGCGACGCGGCGACCGATGACACGGAGAGGGTCGTCGATGAGCCGGTAATGGCAGAGTTCTTCGATCCGACGGAACTGCGAGATCTGCGGGCGCGGCTTGGTCGCTTGGGTGGACACAGGGAGCCGTCCGGCGGTCCAATGCCCGCCGGGGCCGGGGATTCCAGTCTCATTGCGGATGGCGGGAGACCGGTTCTGACTGCCGCGACGGTGCCTCCCGGGATGGCGGCTCCGGTGATCGAGCCGACGGGCGGGCCAGGACCAAGCCAGACCGAGACGCCTGAGGCAACGCTGAAGGCGAGGAAAGCAAATGAAAACAAGGGGCGGACCCGTAATAAGGAGGTGCGGCTTGAGGAGATGCGGGAGTTGCGGAGGTCGCTGGAGGATCTAAAGGCTAGGCAGGCTGAGTTGGCGGGGGTGCCGGCGTCGCTTTTGCGGGCGGATCCGGATGAGTTGTCGGTGTCGGATGCGGCTAGGCGGAGGGAGTGGGAGTCGGTTCTGCAGGCGGATTTGGCGGTGTTGTCAGAGTCCGATAAAGAGAGGCGGACGGAGTGGGAGGCGCTGCAGGAGAGTATCGAGTCGGCGCAGGCGGAGCACCGCAGGCTTGAGGCGAAGGATCGCTTGCGCGACCGGAACGCGGCACGCGTGCGTGAGTATAAGAAGAGGAAGGCTGCGCAGCGGCGGGTTGAGGCATTGTCTGCTGGGGGAGAGGTTTCGTTTGCTGGTGCGTCCGCTGAGGCAAAAGCTGAGCTGAGTGCGTTTATCACTGATGCGGAGGCTGGGTTGCAGAGGATGCGGGATGAGGGGCTGAAAGTTCTCGTAGGCGAGGTGGAGTTTGGTGTAGATGGTCTGATTGCTGATATGCGGGCGCGTGAGGTGGGAGTGGTTTCTGGGGGTGATGATGGTCTTGTGAATGTGGTGGCTTATTACATGTT
>NZ_JBFAIN010000093.1:0-1656 GCF_040654735.1 Saccharopolyspora sp. NPDC050642
TCAGCCGAAGATGATGTTGAGGGCGATGATCAGGACCAGCGCGATCCCCGCCAACAGCCCCGGACGGCGATACCAGCCCGCATCCTCACCACTGGTCGACGCCTGCAGGCTGGCCCGCGGCGTCAACCCGTACACCAACCCCACCAACTCCGCCTCCGGCTTCGGCCGCGTCACCAACGACACCACCACGCTCACCACGATGTCCACCACGAACGCCACACCCGCACCCACGAAACTCGCACCCTGCCCCGGCAGATCCAGCACCCCGGTCTCCGACAACCCGAACACCACCACCGCCGACACCGTGCCCAAAACCAGACCCGCCCACCCCGCATGCGGCGTCATCCGCTTCCAGAACATCCCCAGGATGAACGTCGCGAACAACGGCGCGTTGAAGAACGAGAACAACTGCTGCAGGTAATCCATCAAGTTCGAATACCCCGCCGCGATGAACGCCGTCCCCACCGCAGCCAGCGTCGCCCCCACCGTCACCCAACGCCCCATGCTCAGGTAATAACCATCCGCCCGGTCCCGCACCACATAGGACTGCCAGATGTCATACGTGAACACCGTGTTGAACGACGACAGGTTCGCCGCCATCCCCGCCATGAACGACGCCAGCAACCCCGCCAGCGCGATCCCCAGAATCCCGTTCGGCAGCAGATCCCGCATCAACAACAAGATCGCATCGTTGTAATCCACACCCCCACCACCGGCCCCACCGGCCTGCTTGAACGCCGCCAGCTCCGGGATCAGCACCGCCGCGATCATCCCCGGAATGATCACGATGAACGGGATGAACATCTTCGGGAACGCCCCGATGATCGGCGTCCGCTGCGCCGCCGACATGCTCTTGGACGCCATCGCCCGCTGCACCTCGACGAAGTTCGTCGTCCAATACCCGAAACTGAGCACGAAACCCAGCCCGAACACCAACCCCACCACCGACAGCACACTGTTGTCGAACCCGGTCAGCTCATTACCCGGCCACGCCGACAACTGCTCCGCACCACCCGGACCCGCCGACACCTTCTCGATCAGGCCCTGCACCCCACCGACCTTCACCAACCCGATGATCGTCAACGGCAACAACGCCGCCACGATCACGAAGAACTGCAACACCTCGTTGTAGATCGCCGCCGACAACCCACCCAACGCCGTGTACGACAACACGATCGCCGCCGCCAGCAACACCGACAACCACAACGGCCACCCCAGCAACGCATTCACGATGCTGGCCAGCAAATACAGATTCACCCCCGCGATCAACACCTGCGCCACCGCGAAACTGATCCCGTTCACCAGATGCGCCGCCCGCCCGAACCGGCGCAACATGAACTCCGGAACACTGCGCACCTTCGAGCCGTAGTAGAACGGCATCATCACCACGCCCAAAAACAGCATGGCCGGCACCGCACCGATCCAGAAGTAATGCATCGTCGGCATCCCGTACTCGGCACCATTCGCCGACATACCGATGATCTCGATCGCACCCAGATTCGCCGAGATGAACGCCAACCCCGTCACCCACGCCGGCAACGCCCGCCCCGACAGGAAGAAATCCAAACTGGTGGAAACCGCACGCCGCGCCAGATACCCGATACCCAGCACGAAAACGAAGTACAACGCCAGCAACGCGAAATCCACCGCGTTGGC
>NZ_JBFAIN010000094.1:0-1467 GCF_040654735.1 Saccharopolyspora sp. NPDC050642
GGGGGGTGTTCCTATGTTTTTGTCAAGCGGCGGCTGGGGGCGCTGCGGGCTGGGTTGTGGGGCGGGCCGGCTGGTAGCGGGTCTTGTTTCTGAGCATGGCGAACATGACGTCGCAGCGGCGTCGGGCGAGGCAGATCAGCGCGGCGTTGTGTTTCTTTCCCTCGGCTCGTTTCCGGTCGTAGTAGGCGCGGCTGATCGGGTCCGAGAGGGAGGCGAACGCGGCGAGGAAGAACGCGCGTTTGAGTTTGCGGTTGCCGGTGCGGGCAGGGTGTTCGCCTCGGATGCTGCTGCCGGAACGGTGAGTGACCGGAGCGATGCCGGCGTAAGCGGCCAGGTGTGCCGAGCTGGCGAAGGCGGAGGCGTCGCCGATCTCGAGCAGGATGCGGGCGGCGGTCCTGACCCCGATGCCGGGCATGGAGGTCAGGACCTCGGCAAGAGGGTGCGCATCAAGGATCCCCTCGACCTCGGTTGCGAGGGTTTTGCGTTGTTCCAGAACGGTTTTCAGACTCTCGGCCAGCCGGGGCAGCACCATGTCGGCTGCGGCCGCGCCGGGAACCACCACGGTCTGTTCGGTCAGCGCGGCCAGCAGCTCGTCGACGAGCCGGGCTCCCATGCGGGGCGCGTGCTTGGTCGCGATCGAGGTCAGCTTGCGGCGGCTGGTGTTGGCCAGACCGATCGGTCCGCCGCAGCGGGCCAGGATCTCCAGCACCGCTGGGTGGGTGACTTTCGGGCCGAGAGTGCGTTCGAGGGCGGGGTGGATGCCGGTGAGCAGCCCGCGGATGCGGTTGCTGATTCGGGTGGCCTCGGCGGCCAGGTCGTCATCGAAGCCGATCAGCACGCCGAGTTCGGCCAGGGCGTCGTCGCCGACGTCGACCTGGCGCAGGGTGTGGGGCAGGGTGCGTGCGGCGTCGGCTATCACGAAGGCGTCGCGGGCGTCGGTCTTGGCGTTGCCTGGGTAGAGGTCGGCGATGCGGCGCATGGCCAGACCGGGCAGGTAGGCGATCTGGTGCCCGCAAGCACGGGCGACCGCGACCGGCAACGCGCCGATCGTGGCCGGTTGATCCACTACGACCAGCAGCGGCCCGTGGACAGCAAGCTTGTCGAACAGTGCCCGCAGCTTCGGTTCGCTGTTGGGCAGCGGCCCATCATGCAGCCGTTTCCCGGCTGGGTCCAGGCCCACGGCATGGTGTTCGCCCTTGCCCACGTCCAGACCGAGGAACACGCCGTATGTGCAGGTCATCGACCATGTCCTTCACGTCGAGTTGCTGGTCACCAGTCAGGCATCGACGGCCGGCAGCCACGTTACGACGAGACCTGCCCTGAGGGCGGCCGTGTCCCTATCAGCGGTCCCTCGATGCCACCAGGCCCGGTGACACCACCCCCCGGATCATGCAAGCGACTGGGGGACAAAGTCATGCCGGACCTGGCGACCAGGGCTCCAAGATCAGAGCCACGAAAACGGTAACG
>NZ_JBFAIN010000095.1:0-1314 GCF_040654735.1 Saccharopolyspora sp. NPDC050642
AGTAGCACCAGTAGGGCCAGTAGCACCAGTAGCGCCAGTAACACCAGAAGCGCCAGTAGCCCCCGTAGCACCAGTAACACCAGTAGAACCAGTAGGGCCAGTAGCACCAGTAACACCAGTAGCACCAGTAGTTCCAGTTACACCAGTAGCGCCAGTAGCGCCAGTAGCGCCAGTAGCGCCAGTAGCACCAGTAGGGCCAGTAGAACCAGTAGCGCCAGTAACACCAGAAGCGCCAGTAGCCCCCGTAGCACCAGTAACACCAGTAGAACCAGTAGCACCAGTAACACCAGTAGCACCAGTAGTTCCAGTTACACCAGTAGCGCCAGTAGCGCCAGTAGCGCCAGTAGCACCAGTAACACCAGTAGAACCAGTAGAACCAGTAGAACCGGTAACGCCAGTAGGTCCAATATCACCAGTAGCTCCAGTTACCCCCGTAGGGCCAGTAGCACCAGTAGGGCCAGTAGCACCAGTAGCGCCAGTAACACCAGAAGCGCCAGTAGCCCCCGTAGCACCAGTAACACCAGTAGAACCAGTAGCGCCAGTAACACCAGTAGAACCAGTAGCGCCAGTAGCGCCAGTAGCACCAGTAGCACCAGTAGTTCCAGTTACACCAGTAGCGCCAGTAGCGCCAGTAGCGCCAGTAGCGCCAGTAGCTCCAGTTACACCAGTAGTTCCAGTAACACCAGTAGCTCCGGTAACGCCAGTAGCTCCGATATCACCAGTAGCCCCAGTCACACCAGTAGTTCCAGTCACACCAGTCACACCAGTCACACCAGTCACACCAGTAGTTCCAGTAGCCCCAGTCACACCAGTAGCCCCAGTCACACCAGTAGCCCCAGTTACACCAGTAGTTCCAGTAACACCAGTAGCTCCGGTAACGCCAGTAGCTCCGATATCACCAGTAGCCCCAGTCACACCAGTAGCCCCAGTTACACCAGTAGTTCCAGTCACACCAGTAGCTCCGGTAACGCCAGTAGAGCCAGTAGCTCCGGTAACCCCAGTAGAGCCAGTAGCTCCGGTAACCCCAGTAGAGCCAGTAGCTCCGATATCACCAGTAGCCCCAGTCACACCAGTAGTTCCAGTCGCGCCAGCAGCTCCTGTAATACCTGTAGCGCCAGTCACACCAGTAGTTCCAGTCGCGCCAGCAGCTCCTGTAATACCTGTAGCGCCAGTCACACCAGTAGTTCCAGTCACACCAGTAGTTCCAGTCGCGCCAGTAGCTCCTGTAATACCTGTAGCGCCAGTTATACCCGTAGCGCCAGTAGAACCGGTAGCACCAGTAGCTCCGGTAACGCCAGTAGAGCCAGGCACCGG
>NZ_JBFAIN010000096.1:0-1266 GCF_040654735.1 Saccharopolyspora sp. NPDC050642
TCAGCCCGACCGAGAGTTTCCGCAGCGTAGAACGCGTGCGCGGGCCGATCCTGGACCCCAGCCACGATCTGACCGGAAAGGTCCAGCTGCGCAAGCTTCCCGCCGGGCAGGACGTCTTCTACCGCGTCATCCTGGCCGACCCGGACGATGACGCACTCACCGGCGAGCCGGCGTTCGGTCGGCTTCGCACGGCGCCGACCGGAGCTTCCGACATCCGCTTCCTGTGGTCCGCCGACCTCGGCGGCCAGGGTTGGGGCATCGATCCGTCCCGCGGCGGCTACCGGATCTTCGAATCGATGCGCGCGCTGAACCCGGACTTCTTCATCTGCTCCGGAGACCTGATCTACGCCGACGGCGTCATCCCGGCCGAGAAGCCGCTCGCCGACGGCACCACGTGGCGCAACATCGTCACACCGGAGAAGTCCAAGGTCGCCGAAACGCTGGACGAGTACCGCGGCAACTACCGCTACAACCTGCTCGACGAGAACATGCGCCGGTTCAACGCCGAGGTAGCGCAGATCAACTCGTGGGACGACCACGAAGTCGTCAACAACTGGTATCCCGGCGAGATCCTCGACGACAGCCGGTACACCGAGAAGCGAGTCGACGTGCTGGCCGCGCGGGCGCGCCAGGCCTTCCACGAATACCTGCCGACCACCATCCGCGGCGATGAGGAAGGCCGCGTCTACAAGGTCAAGCGGTACGGCGAACTGCTCGACGTGTTCGTCATCGACATGCGTTCCTACAAGGACCCGAATACGCCCGGCCTGGAAACCAAGAGCGACGGTGGCGTTTTCGGACGTCGGCAGCTCGACTGGCTCAAGGACGAACTGCGCGCTTCTCGTGCCACCTGGAAGGTCCTGGCCGCGGACCTGCCGATCAGCCTGGTCGTACCGGACGGCGCCGCGATCGAGGCGATCGGGCAGGGCGACCCCGGGGCCCCGTTGGGCCGGGAGCTGGAGATCGCCGAGCTCCTGTCCTTCGCCAAGCGCCACCACATCACCGGCATGGTGTGGGTCACCGGCGACGTGCACTACACCGCCGCGCACCACTACCACCCGTCCCGCGCGAGCTTCACCGACTTCGATCCGTTCTGGGAGTTCGTCTCCGGCCCGCTCAACGCGGCGGTCGGCGTGGCCCCGCAACCGAATCGGGTCGACCCCACGTTCGGCCCCGAGGTCGTCTACTCCAAGGCAGCGCCCTCGCAGCAGGTCGGCAACCCCGGCTTCGGGTACCAGTTCTTCGGCGAGGTCGCCATCGACCACG